>JAKAFC010000118.1 GCA_021818065.1 Pseudomonadota bacterium | reverse complement strand
CAAGGAGAACTTCGAGGCAGTGATGACGCCGCTGGCCGATAAGCTCGGCGCCGCCATGGGCGCCAGCCGCGCCGCGGTCGATGCCGGCTATGCGCCGAACGACTGGCAGGTGGGCCAGACCGGCAAGATCGTCGCGCCGCAACTCTATGTGGCGGTGGGTATTTCCGGCGCCATTCAGCACCTGGCCGGCATGAAGGACAGCAAGGTCATCGTCGCCATCAACAAGGACGAAGAAGCGCCGATTTTCGGCGTCGCCGACTACGGCCTGGTGGCCGACCTGTTCACCGCCGTGCCGGAAATGGTCAAACAACTCTGAGCCCCCTGGGTCGGCTCGCCGACCCGCCGGGGGTCAAGGAGATTTGCGGCGGCCCAACATTTCCTTAAGAGGCACCAACCGCCCGTTCACGACCCGCAGAGGCTGCACAGAAGCGCCCGCAACCCCATCGCCCCAAACCGGAGACTCGCATGGCCTATACCGCCCCCGTCCGTGACATGATGTTCGACCTGGAGCATCTGGCTGGTCTGGCGTCCATCGCCCAATTGCCCGGGTATGAAGAGGCCACCCTCGACACCGCCCGCGCCGTGCTCGACGAGTGCGCCAAGTTCAACCAGGACGTGGTCGCGCCGCTCAACCGCAGCGGCGACGTGCAGCCCAGCACTTGGGCCAATGGCGTGGTGACCACCACCCCCGGCTTCAAACAGGCGTTCAAGCAGTTTGCCGCGGGCGGCTGGCAAGGTCTGCAGCATCCTGCCGCATTCGACGGCCAGGGCCTGCCCAAAAGCATTGCCGCGGCCTGCACCGAAATGCTCAACAGCGCCAACCTGAGCTTCGCGCTGTGCCCCTTGCTGTCCGATGGCGCCATCGAAGCGCTGCTCACGGCCGGCAGCGACGCGCAGAAGCAGCGCTACATCCCGCGGCTGATCTCGGGGGAGTGGACGGGCACGATGAACCTGACCGAGCCGCAGGCCGGTTCGGACCTCGCGCTGGTGCGCAGCCGCGCCGAGCCGCAGGGCGACGGCACTTATCGCATTTTTGGGCAGAAGATTTACATCACCTACGGCGAGCACGACATGGCCGAGAACATCGTCCATCTGGTGCTCGCCCGCCTGCCCGACGCCCCGCCCGGGGTCAAGGGCATTTCGCTGTTCATCGTGCCCAAGGTGCTCGAAGACGGGCGACGCAACGATGTGTGGTGCGCGTCCATCGAGCACAAACTCGGCATCAAGGCCAGCCCGACCGCGGTGCTGGTGTATGGCGACGGCAAGGGCGAGGTCGGTGCCGGGGCGATCGGCGAGCTGGTCGGTGAGGCCAACCGCGGCCTGGAATACATGTTCATCATGATGAACGCGGCGCGCTACGCTGTCGGGCTGCAGGGCATTGCCGTGGCCGAGCGCGCCTACCAGCAGGCCGCGGCCTACGCCAAGGATCGCGTGCAGTCGCGTCCGGTCGATGGCAGCAGCGCGCAGGCGGTACCCATCGTCCACCACCCGGATGTGCGCCGCATGCTGATGACCATGCGCGCGCTCACCGAGGGCTGCCGCGCGCTGGCGCTGGTGGCTGCCAGCCTGCACGACGTCGGCCACGCCCACCCGGACGCGCAGCAGCGCGCCGCGCATCAGGCGGCGTATGAATTCCTCGTGCCGCTGGTCAAGGGCTATTCCACCGAAATGAGCATCGAGGTGGCGAGCCTGGGCGTGCAGGTGCACGGCGGCATGGGGTTCATCGAGGAAACCGGCGCGGCGCAGTATTACCGCGACGCGCGCATCCTCACCATCTACGAAGGCACGACGGCGATCCAGGCCAACGATCTGGTCGGCCGCAAGACCCTGCGGGACAACGGCGCGCTGGCCCTGCACTTTGCCGCGCGGGTGCGCAAGACTGAGGAGGCGCTGCAGGCCACAGGCGATGCCCAGGCTGTGGCCATGGCCGGTCAACTCGGTGCGGCACGCGAGGCCTATGCGCAGGTGGTGGCTTTTGTCGCTGCCCACGGCAAGGCGGATCCCAACGCTGTGTTTGCGGGGAGCGTGCCGTACCTGTTGCTGGCGGGCAATCTGATGGCCGGCTGGCAGCTCGGCCAGAGCTGGCTGGCCACGCGCGATCTGCCCGCGGCCGAGGCCCCGTTTGCCCAAGCCAAGCGCGCGACGGCGGCGTTCTATTGCGCCCACATCCTGCCGCGCTGCGGCGCGCTGCGCGATGCGGTGCTCTCTGGCGCCGACAGCGTCATGGCCTTGCCCGTGGAGGCGTTCTGATGACCCTGCCCAGCTCACTGCGCGCTCTGCGCCTGCCGGTGATCGGCTCGCCGCTGTTCATCATTTCCAACCCCAAGCTGGTGATCGCGCAGTGCACCGCGGGCATCGTCGGCAGCTTTCCGGCGCTCAACGCCCGGCCGGCGTCGCAGCTCGATGAGTGGCTGGCCGAAATCACCGAGGCGCTGGCGGCGTGGAACGCCGCGCACCCCGATCAGCCCGCCGCGCCGTTTGCCGTCAACCAGATCGTGCACAAGAGCAACGACCGGCTGGAGCAGGACATGATGCTGTGCGCCAAGTACAAGGTGCCCATCGTCATCACCTCGCTGGGCGCGCGACCCGAGGTCAATCAGGCGGTGCACGGCTGGGGCGGCATCGTGCTGCACGACGTCATCAACCAGACCTTCGCGCACAAGGCGATCGAGAAGGGCGCCGACGGCCTCATTCTGGTCGCCGCCGGTGCCGGAGGGCACGCCGGTACGCAGTCGCCGTTTGCACTGGTGCAGGAAACGCGGGCATGGTTCGACGGGCCCATCGTGCTGTCGGGGGCGATCGCTCGTGGCGAGTCCATCCTCGCGGCGCAGGCGATGGGTGCTGATCTGGCTTACATCGGCAGCGCCTTCATCGCCACCGACGAAGCGCGTGCGGTGGATGGCTACAAGCAGATGATCGTCGCCAGCAGCGCGCAGGACATCGTCTACTCCAGCCTGTTCACCGGCATCCACGGCAACTACCTGCGCGGCTCCATCCTTGCCGCTGGCATGGACCCCGACCACCTGCCCGAGGGCGACCCGAGCAAGATGGATTTTGCCGCCGCCTTGGGCGGTGCCAAGGCCTGGAAGGACATCTGGGGTTGCGGCCAGGGCATCGGCGCCATCCACAGCGTGCGACCCGCAGCCCGGCTGGTGGCCCAGCTCGCGCAAGACTACGCCGCAGCCAAGGCGCGGCTCTGCGCCGGCTGACCGCGCACCGCGCGGCTTTGTTGACCTCACCACCGCGAGAGCGCAATGCGCAAGCGCCACCGTCCCTCCATCCAGCCGAAAGTGGCAGCGCCGCCTGATGCGCCCCGGCCCTGGTGCAGGGCGTTTGCTGCGTTCTATCCCCAGTACCTCGCCGAGCATCGCCATCCGCGCAATCGCCAACTGCACTTCATCGGCTCCACCCTGGCGCTGGTCTGCCTGTTTTTTCTGGTGTTCACCGGCAATCCGTGGTGGCTGCTGGCGGCCGCGGTGTGCGGCTATGCCTTCGCCTGGTGCGGGCATTTCCTGGTGGAACACAACCGCCCCGCCACCTTCAGCCGTCCACTGTTCAGCTTGATGGCGGACTGGGTGATGTGGTGGCAGATGCTGACGGGGCGGTTGAAGCCTCCGGCTCCGACAGCAAGTGAGCCAGTGTCCAGTCGCGCTCGTCGTCGCTGAGCATGCGCCCCAGCAGCGGCGAGGCGTGCAAGGCGCGTTGCTTGTCGAGCAGCAGGGCGTCGATCAACGGGCCGATGGGCGTGGTCTGCGGGTCGCACAGCAGCGCCCAGCGGCTTTTGCCGCGCTGCTTCGGCGCCACGCGGCCGACCCAGCCCAGCGACTCGAGCACGGTGAGCAGTTCACGCAGCTGCAGCGGGTCCATGCGCAAGCGTTGCGACAGCACGTCGGACGCCAAGCCGCAGTCAGGCGCTTCACGGGCACGGTGCAGCAGCCGCACCGCCAGCACGGCATTGAGGAAGTCGGCTCCGGCATAGCCGTCGCGGCGAATGGCGCGCACCCGCAGTGACGGCAGGTAGGCGGCGATCATGGCGCCCACCAGCACGGCGATCCAGCTGAAGTAGAGCCACAAGAGCAGCAAGGGCAGGGCGGCGAAGGTGCCGTACACCGCGGTGTAGGTGGTCACGGTGGAGAAGTACCAGGCCAGCGCCCGCCCGCCGAGGCTGAAGGCCAGGGCCGCCACCAGCCCGCCGATCAGGGCGTCGCGCCAATCGACCTCGGTGTTGGGAATGAAGCGGAACATGGCCGCCAGCGCAGCGGCCATGACTGCCCAGGAGGCCATGCTGAGCAGGGTACCGGCGCCACCCGGCAACTGGTGCAGCAAGCCGCGGTGGGCTCCGGCGACATAGCTCATCAGACCGATGCTGGCGCCCAGCACCAGCGGCCCCAGGGTGAAGCCGGCCCAGTACAGCAGCACACGCTGCGCCAGTGGCCTGGGCCGCGGGGTGCGCCAGATGGCATTGAGCGCCCGGTCCACCGTCAGCATCATCGACGTTGCGGTGACGATGAGGAACAACACGCTGGCCACGCCCAGGCTCTTGGCCTTGGCGGCAAAATCACTGAGGTAGTGGTAGACCTTGTCGGACATGCCGTCGGGCAGCATCGATTGCGTCAGATGCGCCTGCACCTGGCCTTGCAACTTGCTGAAGGCAGGGAACGCGGTGAACACCGCCAGCGCCACGGTCAGCAGCGGTACCAGGGAAATCAGGGTGGTGAAGGTCAGGCTGCCCGCCGTCTGCGCCAGATTGTCCTGGGCGAAGCGTCGCGCCAGGGTGCGGAGGCTGGCGATCAGGGCTTCGGAAGGACGCAGTCGGGACATGGCAATACGATAGCGCGATGAAAGAGATTCTGGTCTTGTATTACAGCGTACACGGCAGCACCCGGGCGCTGGCCGAATGCATTGCACAAGGCGTTGCACAAACCCCCGGCGCCCTGCCGCGCGTGCGCACCGTGCCGCGGGTGAGTGCGGTGGTCGAGCGCCCGCAACCGCCCGTGCCCGATGACGGCCCGCCGTATGTGGAACTGGCCGATCTGCAGCAATGCGCCGGACTGGCGCTGGGCTCGCCCACGCGGTTCGGCAACATGGCGGCGCCGCTCAAGCACTTTCTCGACCAGACGTCCACGCTGTGGCTGTCGGGGGCGCTGGCCGGCAAACCGGCAGCCGTGTTCACCTCCACCGGCAGTCTGCACGGCGGGCAGGAATCGACCCTGCTGTCGATGATGTTGCCGCTGCTGCACCACGGCATGCTCATTGTCGGTCTGCCCTACGCCGGTCAACCCGATCTGATGACCACGCGCAGCGGCGGCTCGCCCTACGGTGCCAGCCACCATGCCGAGGCGCAAGGCCATGCGGCGCTCCGCGACGAAGAGGCCCGCCTCGCCGTGGCCCTGGGGCAGCGCTTGGCGCAGGTCGCGCTCAAACTGGCCGAGGATGGTGCCGCGCCATGACGGCTCTGACCGAAGCCTCCGCCGCCCGGTGGCAGCACGTCTGGCATCGCGGCGCCGTGTTGTGCCTTCTGGCGCTGATTCTGCTGGGCGTAGCCTGGGAGCTCTGGCTGGCGCCGCTGCATGCGGGCGGCTCCTTGCTGGTGCTCAAGGTGCTGCCGCTGCTGCCCGCGGTGCCGGGCGTGCTGCGCGGCAAGGCCTTCACCTTTCGCTGGCTCAGTCTGCTGTTGTGGTTTTACGCCGCCGAGGGCGTCACCCGCGCCCTGACCGACGTGGCCCCGGCATCGCGTGGCCTGGGCTGGGTGGAATTGGGCTTGGCGCTGGCCTTGTTCGTCTGTGTCGCCGGGTTCTTGCGGACCGGCGCGATGCACCATGCAAGCCGCTGAACGCACGCGTTTTCTCGACGCCCTGCGCGCGCTGCTGGGCAGCGCCCATGTGTTGCAGGACGAAGCCGACTGCGCCGGCTACCTGACCGACTGGCGCAAGCGTTATCGTGGACGCGCCTTGGCCGTGGTGCTTCCCGGCAGCACGGCGCAGGTGGCAGAAGTGTTGCAACTCTGCGCACTGCACGGCGTCGGCGTGGTGCCGCAGGGCGGCAACACCGGCCTGGTTGGTGGCGCCACACCGGACGCCAGCGGCACGCAGATCGTGCTCGTCACCCGCCGGCTCAACCGCATTCGCGCCGTCGACCCCGAGGGCGGCACGCTGATCGCCGAGGCCGGCTGCCTGCTGGTGGCGGTGCAAAACGCTGCAGCCGAACACGGCAAGCTGTTTCCGCTGTCGCTGGCGGCCGAGGGCAGTTGCACCATCGGCGGCAATCTGGCCACCAACGCCGGAGGAACCGCAGTGCTGCGCTACGGCAACGCCCGCGAGCTCTGTCTGGGGCTGGAGGTGGTGACCGCGCAAGGGGAGGTGCTCGACGCCCTCAACACCCTGCGCAAGAACAATACCGGCTACAGCCTGCGCGACCTCTATGTCGGCGCCGAGGGCACGCTGGGCATCATCACCGCGGCGACGCTCAAGCTGTTTGCCCAGCCCGCCGCCCACTGCACGGCGCTGGCAGCGGTGCGCGACGTGTCGGCCGCCATCGCCTTTCTCGACCTGGCACAGACTCGTCTGGGGGCGGGGCTGACCGGCTTCGAGCTGATGAGCGCCCACAGCCTGGACTTGGTGCGGCAGCACTTTCCGCAGCAGACCCTGCCTTTCGCGTTACAGAGCGCCTGGTGTGTGCTGCTCGAAGCGAGCGACAACGAAGGCGAGACGCAGGGCCGAGCGCGGCTGGAAGCGGTGCTGCAGACCGCGCTGGAGACCGGCACCATCCTCGACGCCGCGGTGGCGCAGAGCCTGGCGCAGAGCCGTGCGCTGTGGCATCTGCGCGAATCCATTCCCCTGGCGCAAGCCCAGGAGGGCTTGAACATCAAGCACGACATCGGCGTGCCGCTGCCGCGCATGGCGGCCTTTGTCGAATCCACCGCCGAGTTGCTGACGCAGGCTCTGCCCGGCGCGCGGCTGGTGGTCTTTGGGCACCTGGGCGACGGCAATCTGCACTACAACGTGCAGGCCCCGCTGGGGAGCGATGCGGCACAGTTTCTGGCTGCGCACCAGGCCGCCTGCAATCGTCTGGTGCACGATGCCGCGGTGGCGTGTGGCGGCACCTTCTCCGCCGAGCACGGCGTGGGGCAGCTCAAGCGCGACGATATGGCGCGCTATGCCAGCCCGGTGGCGCTGGCGCAGATGCGGGCCATCAAGCAGGCGCTCGACCCGCAGAATCTGATGAATCCGGGGAAGCTGCTGCCGGATGTTCCGGCTCCCTGATGCCCGGCAACGGCTCGCCGCAGCGGCGGCAATAGCGCGCGTCGTCGGCATGCCCGACCAGGCCGCAGCGCGGGCAGGTGGTGCTGTCATTCACCCGGTGCTCCTCCAGCCGGCGCTGGTTGCGATACGAGTTGATCAACTCGGCCGAGTAAATGCCCGTGGGCACGGCGATGATGCCGTAGCCGACGATGATGATGCCCGCCGTGATGATCTGCCCCAGCGCCGTCTTGGGCGTGATGTCGCCAAAGCCCACCGTGGCCATGGTGACGATGGCCCAGTAGATGCCGCGTGGAATGCTGGTGAAGCCGTTTTGCGGCCCCTCCACCACGTACATGATGGAGCCGAAGATGGTGGTCAGGGTGAGCACGCTGAGCACGAAGACGAAGATCTTGTTCTTGCTGCGCGCCAGGGCGTCGAGCATCTGGTTGGAGGCGCTGGTGTACTCCATCAGCTTGAGAATGCGGAAGATGCGCAGCACCCGCAGGGTGCGGATCACGCTCAGATGCACCGAACCCAGGAACACCAATTCCAGATACGCCGGCAGAAAAGACAGCAGGTCGATGACGCCGAAAAAACTGCGGGCGTACCGCCAGGGGTTCTGCACCACAGCGAGCCGCAGCACATACTCCAGCGTGAAGGCCACGGTGAACACCCACTCCAGCGCGTAAAACACGCCATGGGCGCGGGCATGCACCGCCTGCACCGAGTCGAGGATGGTGATGAGCACGCTCAGCAGAATGAAGCCGATCAGCACCAGGTCGAACAGCTTTTCGTCGCGCGTGTCGTGGTAATACATCACGCGGTACCAGTACGCCCGCCAGCCCTCCTTGGAGCGCGGAGCGAGCTTGGTGCTGGATTGGCGGTTTTGCATGGGTGCTGGCGGGACGTGGGCAGACCTGCCCCATTCTAGGAAGCGGGGTGGCCCACACCCTGCGCTGCGACAACAGAAACCGCCCCGGAGGGCGGTTTCTGGCAGAACGGCAAACGGTGCCGGGCGCGTGCCCGCGCCGCAGGAGGCCAGGCGTCAGGCCACGGCGCGCAGCGGGGCGCGCAGGGCGTCGAGCTGCTGCTCGGCAACGACGGCGGGAAGCCGATGCAGCAGCCGGTTGGCGCCGGAAATCAGCGCCCGCACCGAGGCAGTGACGATGTTGGCATCCATGCCCACGCCATAGGTGCTCGTGGGCAGACCCTCGATGGCCATTTCGACGATGGCCGAGGCCTTGGCGTCGGCCCCCAGGCCCAGCGCCCGCTCCTCGTAGCTGTGCA
>JAKAFC010000117.1 GCA_021818065.1 Pseudomonadota bacterium | reverse complement strand
TGGGCGTGGGGCTGGCACCGTCGCACATTCCGGGCCGTGGCGACCAGGTGGTGACGCAGATCTTCCAGCTGCGCAACGCTTCGGCCAGCAGCCTGCTGCCGGTGCTGCGGCCGTTGATCTCGCCGAACAACACCATCAACGTCAGCCCGTCGGGCAACGCGCTGGTGGTGACCGACTACGCCGACAACCTCAAGCGCATCGCGCGCATCATCGCCGCGCTCGACGTGCCCACCGGCACCGAAGTCACCGTGGTGCCGCTGACGTACGCCGTGGCCAGCGATCTGGCGCCGACGCTGCAAAAGCTGATCGACATGCAAACCATCAGTTCCACCGGGCCCGGAGCTCCGGCGGCGCAGGCTGGGCTGGTGGGCAGTGCGGCGATGCGCGCCGTCATCCTCCCCGAGACGGCGAGCAACTCGCTCATCGTGCGCGCCACCAACGGCGCCCAGCTGGGCGAGATCGAGCAGATGATCCGCCGCCTCGACCGGCCCCAGAACGATCAGGACAACATCCACGTGGTCTATCTGCGCAACGCCAATGCCGCCGATCTGGCCCGTACCCTGCGCGGCGTGCTGGCGGCGCAGGGCGGCGCCAGCGGCGGCAGCACGAGCGGGCAGGGCAAGGCGCAACAGCGGCAACAGCAAACGGAGATGAGCAGCCCCTCGTCCACCTCCGGCGCCTCCAGCGCGTCGAGCCCGGGGCTGGGGCAGACGCCGGAGTTCGCTGCCACCGGCGGTGATTCCACCGTCACCCTGCCGCAGGGCGGCACGGTGTATGCCGACAGCGCGCTCAACGCCCTCATCATCAACGCGCCGCAGCCGGTGTTCCTGCAACTGCGCCGGGTGATCGAGCGCCTGGACGTGCGCCGCGCCCAGGTCTATGTTGAAGCGCTGATCGCCGAGGTCGATGCCAACAAGGCGGCGCAACTGGGCATTCAGTGGCAGGCCATCGCCGGCAGCTCGGGCAACAACAACGCCATCTACGGCGGCAGCAACTACGGCAGCGGCGGCTCCAACATCATCAACCTGCAGGCGGCCATTTCGGGCGGTGGCAGCGCTGCGGGCACGGCGATTGCCAACGGCACGCTGGCCATTCCCAACGGGCTGAACATCGGCATCCTGCACAACGTGGCGGGCATGGCCACGCTGGGGCTGCTGGCCAACTTCCTGCAGACGCAGGACGGCGCCAACATCCTTTCGGCCCCCAACCTCATGACTCTCGACAACGAGGAGGCCAAGATCGTGGTCGGCCAGAACGTGCCCTTCGTCACCGGGCAGTACGCGCAGACCGGGTCCAGCGCCACGGTCACGCCGTTCCAGACCATCGAGCGCAAGGACGTGGGCCTCACCCTCAAGGTACGGCCGCAAATCACCTCGGGCGGCGCCATCAAGATGGACGTCTATCAGGAGGTGTCGAGCATTTCCAGCACCACCAATGCCGCGGGCATCATCACCAACAAGCGCTCCATCCAGACCGCGGTGCTGGTCAATGACGGCCAGACCATCGTACTGGGTGGTCTGATGCAGGACAACGTCAGCTCCAACAACAGCAAGATCCCGGGGCTGGGCGACATCCCCGGCCTGGGTGCGCTGTTCCGTTCCAACGCCCGCACCGCCACCAAGACCGATCTGATGGTGTTCCTGCGCCCCATCGTCGTGCGCACCGAAGATGAAGGCAACGCCCTGAGCCAGCAGCGCTATGACGCCATGCGCGGGCTGCAGGGCAACGCTCAGTTGCCCTCGCAGTTCGGCATGCCCGATCTGCCGGGCCCGGTCCTGCCCTCGCTCGATCTGGCGTCGGCGGCGAGCGGCCCGAGCAGCAGCGCGGCGTCGCCGGGCGCGGCGCTGTCCATGGCCGCTGCCGCGGCCTCGGGCGAAAACGCCTTGCAAAGCCTGCAGGCGCGCCAGCAGGGCGCCGCCACGGTGGTGGAACTGGGCTTTGCCCAGCCGCTGGCCGCGCCGCCCAGTGCCTTCACCATGCGCGATCCCATTCGCCTGGTGCTCGATTTTCCGCGGGCGCTGTCGCAGCTCAGCAGCAAGACCCAGAACTTTCAGCTCGGGCCGTTGCAGTCGGCCAGCGTGCTCGATGGCCAGGGCAAGACGCGGGTGATCCTCAACCTGGGGCAGACCACGCGCTACGTCACCGCCGTGCAGGGCAAGCAGCTCATCGTCACCCTCACGCCGCAGCCCTGAGCAGCCAGCGCAGCCATGTCCGTGCGTCATCCCCTGCCCTACACCTTCTGCCGCGACCAGGCCGTGCTCGCCGAGGACGACGGCCAGGGCGTGGAGCTGTGGATGTGCGAAACCACCCGCCCGGCCGCGCTCGCCGAGGTGCAGCGGCAGCATGTGCTGCGCGCCGTGCACCGCACCACCGCCGACGACCTGCAGGCGCGCATCGGCGCTGCCTACGCCGCGCGCGACGGCAGTGCCGCAGCCGTGATCAGCGAAGTCGAGGGCGATGTCGATCTCGGCCGTCTGATGCAAGACATCCCGGCGGTGGAAGATCTGCTCGAAGCCGCGGACGACGCGCCGATCATCCGCATGCTCAATGCCCTGTTCACCCAGGCGGCGCGCGAGGGGGCTTCGGACATCCACGTCGAGCCCTACGAAACCTCGTCGGTGGTGCGCTTCCGGGTGGACGGCACGCTGCGCGAAGTGGTGCGGCCGAACAAGGCCTTGCATGGCGCGCTGATCTCGCGCGTGAAAATTCTGTCGCAGCTCGACATCGCCGAAAAACGCCTGCCGCAAGATGGCCGCATCGCCCTGCGCATCGGCGGTCGCACCCTCGACGTGCGGGTGTCCACCCTGCCATGCGCCCACGGCGAGCGCGCCGTGCTGCGCCTGCTCGACAAATCGTCGGCCCGGCTCAACCTGCGGGCTGTGGGCATGGCGCCGGCCATGCTCGATCACTTCGACGCCCTCATCCGCGCGCCGCACGGCATCCTGCTGGTCACCGGGCCCACCGGCAGCGGCAAGACCACCACGCTGTACTCGGCGCTGAGCCGGCTCGACGCCAGCACCACCAGCATCATGACGGTGGAAGACCCCATCGAGTACGACCTGCCGGGCATCGGCCAGACCCAGGTCAACGCCCGCATCGACCTCACCTTCGCCCGCGCCCTGCGCGCCATCCTGCGGCAAGACCCCGACGTGGTGATGATCGGCGAAATCCGCGACTTTGAAACCGCGCAGATCGCCATCCAGGCCTCGCTCACCGGCCACCTGGTGCTCGCCACCCTGCACACCAACGACTCGATCTCGGCCGTCACCCGCCTGATCGACATGGGGGTCGAGCCGTTTCTGCTTGCGTCCTCGCTGCTCGGCGTGCTGGCGCAGCGGCTGGTGCGTCAACTCTGCCCCGCCTGCAAAACTCCCGCGGCCGACGGCCAGGGTCTGGAAGCCGTGGGCTGTCCGGCCTGCAATCACACCGGCTATATCGGGCGCACCGGCGTGTTCGAGCTGTTCGAGGTGGACGACACCCTGCGTGCCGCCATCCACGCCCGCGCCGCCGAGGCCGAGTTGCGCCGCATCGCGCAGATGGCGGGCATGCGCACCATGCGCCAGGACGGCCAGCGCTACATCGACAGCGGCATCACCAGTCTGGCCGAATTGGTGCGCGTCACGCGCGACTGAGCCCAGCGCCCGCTCCGCCCATGCCCGCCTACCGCTTCACCGCCCTGGACGCCGCCGGTGCCGAGCAGTCGGGCGTGCTCGAGTCCGACAGCGCGCGCAGCGCCCGCACCCTGTTGCGCAGCCGTGGCCTGATCCCGCTGCAGGTCGAGGGCATTCACGAGGAAGTGGCGCAGGCCAGCGGGCGGCGTTTCGCCCGCCGCGTGTTCAACAACCAGGAGCGCACGCTGTTCACCCGCCAACTCGCCGGGCTGCTGGTCTCGGGCCTGCCGGTGGAAAAGGCCCTGGCCGCGCTGGCCGATGACGCCGACCGCGCCGAGGTCGGCAATCTGCTGTCGAGCCTCAAGAGCGAAGTCTCGGCCGGGCACAGCCTGGGCGCGGCGCTGGGCCAGTATCCGCGCGAGTTCACCCCGATCTACCGTGCGCTGGTCAACGCCGGCGAAGACACCGGCGACCTGGGCCTGGTGATGGAGCGGCTGGCCGACTACCTCGAAGATCGCCAGGCGCTGCGCGGCAAGATGGTGCAGGCCTTCGCCTATCCGGCCATCGTCGTGCTGGTGGCCGTGACCGTGGTGGTGCTGCTGCTGACCTACGTGGTGCCGCAAGTGGTGGGTGTGTTCCAGGGGGCGCATCAAAAGCTGCCGATGCTCACTGTGGGCCTCATTGCCTTGTCCGACTTTCTGCGCGCCTGGGGCTGGCTCATCCTCGCGATCCTCGTCGTCGGCGGGATCGCTTTTGCCCAGGCCATGAAGCTACCCGGCCCGCGGCTGGCGTTCGACGGCTTCCTGCTGCGCAGTCCGCTGCTGGGGCGGTTGGTGCGCGGCCTCAACACCGCGCGCTTCGCCAGCACCCTGGCCATTCTGGGTGCCGCCGGCGTGCCCATTCTGCGCGCCCTGCAGGCCGCGGCCGATACCCTGAGCAACACCCTGCTCAAGGCCGATGCCGAGGAGGCCATCGCCCTGGTGCGCGAAGGCGCCTCGCTGGCACAGTCGCTGGCGCTGCACAAGCGGTTTCCGCCCGTGCTCATCACCTTCATCCGCCTGGGCGAGCAGACCGGCACGCTGCCGCAGATGCTCGAACGCGCCGCCGTGCAGCACGCGCAGGAGGTGCAGCGCCGTGCCATGACGCTGACCACCATTCTGGAGCCGCTGCTCATTCTGGTAATGGGCGGCATGGTGCTGCTCATCGTGCTGGCGGTGATGATGCCCATCATCCAGATGAACAATCTCGTGAAGTGATGCACCCCCCGAAAACCTCGCCGCGCTCGGTGCTCCCCCATGGGGGCACAAAACCCTTGGGGCGGCCCTGCGGGTTTTATCCAACTGCGCCATGCCCGCTGATCTGAACGACCGTCTGGTGGTGGCGATCTCCTCGCGCGCGCTGTTCGACTTCGAGGAGGAGAACCGGGTGTTCGAGCAAGCCGACGACGCCGCCTACATGCGCCTGCAACTCGACCGGCTGGAGCGTCCGGCGCACCCTGGCGTGGCGTTTCAACTGGTGCGCAAGCTGCTGGCCTTCAACACCAGCGACGCGCAGCGTGACCGGGTGGAAGTGGTGCTGCTGTCGCGCAACGATCCGGTGTCCGGCCTGCGGGTGTTCAACTCGGCGCGGCATCATGGCACGCCCATCGAGCGCGGGGTGTTCACCCGGGGCCGCGCGCCCTACCAGTACCTGCACGCGCTGCAGGCCAACCTGTTCCTCTCCGCCGAGCCGCACGACGTGCGCGCCGCGCTGCACGAGGGCTATCCGGCGGCGCAGGTCTATCCCGATTCGGCGCGGGCGTCTGCAGCGCATCCCGACGAAGTGCGCATCGCCTTCGACGGCGATGCCGTGCTGTTTTCCGACGAAGCCGAGCGCGTGTTCCAGAGCGAGGGGCTGCCGGCGTTTCAGCAACACGAGGCGCGCAAGGCCGCCTTGCCTCTGCCGCCTGGCCCCTTCAAGCCCTTGCTCGAAGCCCTGCACAGGCTGCAGCGCGCCAGTTCCGACGGCTCGACCCCCATGCGCCTGCGCACCGCCCTGGTCACGGCGCGCAGCGCTCCGGCCCACGAGCGCGCCATCCGCACCTTGATGCACTGGAACATCACGGTCGATGAGGCCATGTTCCTCGGCGGTCTGGACAAAGGTCCGTTCCTGCGCGAATTCCAGCCCGACTTTTTCTTCGACGATCAGGCCGGGCACGTGCAGTCGGCCGCGCGCCATGTGCCCTCCGGGCAGGTGCCTGCCGAGGTCACAGGCAAAGGTTGAGAGGGCGCCGACGCGCCCGCAGCATCTGGCGCAGCGCCTGAAAAAAAGCGGCGGCGCGCCTACCATGCGGGGCAGCAGGCGCAAGCCGCATTGCCCATCCCCACCGAAGGAGACTCGCATGGCCACAACCCATCTGCACGGCACCCCCGTACCCACCAGCGGCGACTTGCCCGCCAAAGGCAGCAAGGCGCCCGACTTCCGCCTCACCGACAAGGACCTGACCGACCGCACCCTGGCCGACTACGCGGGCAAGCGCAAGGTGCTCAACATCTTCCCGTCCATCGACACCCCCACCTGCGCCCAATCGGTGCGCGCCTTCAACGCCCGGGCCAGCGAAAAGCCCGACACCGTGGTGCTGTGCATCTCGGCCGATCTGCCGTTCGCCCAAGCCCGCTTCTGCGGCGCCGAGGGGTTGCACAAGGTGGTCAACCTGTCGGAAATGCGTGACCGCAGCTTCGCCCAGGCCTACGGCGTGGGCATCACCGGCGGGGCGCTCACCGGCCTGTGCGCGCGGGCCGTGATCGTGCTCGACAAGGACAACACCGTGCTGCACACCGAGCTGGTGCCGGAAATCGCCCACGAACCCAACTACGACGCGGCCCTGGCGGTGTTGTAAGACGGCGGTTGCGCAGCGTCGCCATCGCTCCAGGCGCGCAGCGCCTGGGGCGGCAGGTGGACCCGGGCGCTGCCGTTGTGCGGCGGCAGCGATGAGGGTTCAAGAAGCACCATGCTGCAGCCCAGGCTGTCGGCCTGTACCGTGTATTCGCGCAGCGGCCCCAGCATGTGGACCTGTGCAATGCTGCAGTCCACCACGTTGTCCACCTGCCCCTGCGCCCAACTCAGGGCCTCGGGGCGAATCAGAATCTGCACCGCCCCCGAGCCTGACGGCGCCGCCAAGCGCAGCCGCATCTGGCCGACGCGGGCCCAGCCTTCGGCCTCAGCATGGCCGTCGAGCACATTGGCCTTGCCCAGGAAGTGCGCGGCGTACGGGCTCTGCGGCCTGGTATAGACCTGTTCCGGCGAGCCCAGCTCGACCAGCCGTCCCTGGTGCAGCAGGGCGATGCGATCGGACATGGCCAGGGCTTCGGTCTGATCGTGGGTGACGAACACCGTGGTGATGCCCAGACGCTGCTGCAGCGCGCGGATTTCGTCGCGCAACTGCTCGCGCAACCCGGCATCCAGATTCGACAGCGGCTCGTCCATCAGCAGCACCCTGGGACGCGCCACCAGAGCCCGGGCCAGAGCCACGCGTTGTTGCTGCCCCCCCGAGAGCTGATGAATGGCGCGGCGCTGCAGGCCCGCCAGGCCCACGGTTTGCAGTGCCTCGTCCACCCGCTGCGCGATGTCGGCCCGGGGTAGGCCCTGTTCGCGCAGCGCCAGCGCCAAATTGCCCAGGACGTCGAGGTGCGGCCACAGCGCGTAGTTCTGGAACACCATGCCCAAACCGCGCTTCTGCGGTGCAAGACATGCCGCGCCATCCTGCACCACGGTGTCGCCGAACACCACCCGCCCGGTGTCGGCGCGCTCCAGCCCGGCGAGGATGCGCAGCAGCGTGGTCTTGCCGCTGCCGGAGGCGCCGAGCAAGGTGAGCAGTTCACCGGCGCGCACCTCCAGAGAGAGCTCGTGCAGCACGGGCTGGTCGCCGTAGGACTTTGCCAGCCGTTCCATGCGAATCGTGGTCATGTCGTGGTTCCCGTTGGCTTGGAGCGCCCCAGCAGTCGGCCCGCCAGCAGCACGGCGATGACCAGCACGATCATCACCACACTGACCGCGCTGCCCTGGGTGTAATTGCCCTCTTGAAAGCGCACATAGGCCTCGTACGCCAGCGTTTCGCTGCCCTGCGAGGCCAGCAGGCTGGTGGCGGAAATTTCCTTCACGGCGTTGACAAAGATGAGCACCGCGCTGCCCACCAGCGCCGGGCCGAGCAGGGGCAGGACGATGCCCGAGAGAATGCGCAGCCGGCTCAGTCCCGCTACCTGGCCGGCCGCTTCCAGTTCGATGCCGATCTGACTCAGCCGCGCCGCCACCGTGCGCACCCCCACACCGGAAAAGCGCAGGGTGTACGCGGCCAGAAGAATCCACGGCGTGCCATATAGCGGCAGCCAGCCGCCGCTGAACGCCAGAATCAGCGCCAGACCGATGACCAGACCGGGTACGGCGAAGGCGACAAAGCTCACCCGATCGGCCAGCAGCGCCAGCCGCCCGGCGAGGCGCTGGCGAAACCGCTGCGCAGCGTAGGCGATGGCCACGGCGATCGCCGTGCCGACCACGGCGCTGCCCAGTGCCAAGCTCAGCGTGTTGCGCACGGCGCGGCGCAGTTCCTCGCTGCGCAGCAATTCGGCGTAGCGCAGCCCGGTCCAGTGGCTCGGGCCGTAGCCCTGCCCCCAACTGTCGAGCAGGCTGACCAGAATCAGCGCGGCAAACGGCGCCAGCGCCACGGCCAGAAGCGCCGCCCAAACCAGAACGGCCAACGGCCAGCGCCAGCTCCCGAGACGCACCCGGCTCTGGCGGCTGGCCTTGCCCGCCAGCGTTTCCAGACGCGATCCGGCGAGCAGCCGCAACTGCATCCACAACACCCCCAGCGCGATCAGCCCGAGACCCAGCGCGAGCACCGAGGCCCCCGACAAGTCCAGCGGCGGCGTGGTCGCCAGACCGTAGATGCGCGTGGTCAGGGTGTCGAAACCGCTGGGCGTGCCCAGCAGGCTGGGGATGCCGAACTCCTCCATCACATAGGCGAACACCAG
>JAKAFC010000116.1 GCA_021818065.1 Pseudomonadota bacterium | reverse complement strand
AACTCTCCCAGGAAGTGCGGTCGCGCAAACCAGACCAGCAGTAATTGCACTGGTCGGGCAGCATATTGTTTGAATGAATTGAAAGGTTTGAGCCATCGCTACGTTCCAGAGCCGTAACACACCAGAGAAGCGCGCCCATCGTCTCAATCGCGAGATCACCCTGCCTGAATTGCGCCTGATTGGCCCCGAAGGTGAGGCCATTGGCGTGGTTTCTCTGTCCGAGGCGCTCAGGCTTGCCGAGCAGCACGATGTCGATTTGGTCGAGATCGCGCCAACCGCCTCGCCCCCGGTGTGCCGCCTGATGGATTACGGCAAGTTCAAGTACGAAGAACAGAAGAAATCACACGAAGCGCGGCTCAAGCAAAAGCAGATCCAGATCAAGGAAATCAAGTTCCGTCCGGCTACGGATGACGGCGATTACCAAATCAAACTGCGCAACCTGCGCCGCTTCCTGGAAGAAGGCGACAAGGGCAAGGTCACGTTGCGGTTCCGCGGGCGCGAAATCACGCACCAGGATATCGGCATGCGGGTGCTCGAACGCGTCAAGGCGGATGTCGAGGATGTCGGTCAGGTCGAGCAGATGCCCAAGCTCGAAGGGCGGCAGATGATCATGGTCATCGCGCCGAAGAAGAAGAAATAAGCGGCTCCTGGCTGCCGACGGTCAAATGGCCGTTGGCGACCGGAGCATGGTGGTGCGGTTCTGCTGCGTGCGCAGCGAACCAACCTGCGGCGCAAGCTGCAGCGCGTGTGTTTGGCTCGAAGGGGCGAATGCCGCAAAACTCGTGTGCGTGGGCCTGAAAGTGTCTGCTTCATCGTCAGACCGCCTGCGGATATGTCATATTGAACGGAGCAATCATGCCCAAGATGAAAACCAAGAAGAGTGCCGCAAAGCGATTCCGCGTGCGTCCGGGCGGCACTGTCAAACGTGGTCAAGCGTTCAAGCGCCACATCCTGACCAAGAAGACCACCAAGAACAAACGCCACCTGCGCGGGGCCACGGCGGTGCATGACAGCGATCTGAAGCAGATCGCCGCCATGATGCCGTTCGCCTGAAGCGCGTCGTTTCGTTCGAACCCACTCATCAGGATTAGGAGTCTGCAATGCCTCGCGTCAAACGTGGTGTGACTGCACGAGCACGTCACAAAAAAGTTCTCGACCTCGCCAAGGGTTTCCGCGGCCGTCGCAAAAACGTCTATCGCATCGCCAAAGAGGCGGTGATGAAGGCCGGGCAATATGCCTACCGTGACCGCCGTGCCAAGAAGCGTGAATTCCGTTCGCTGTGGATCACCCGGATCAACGCCGCCGTGCGTCAGTCGGGCATGACCTACAGCGTGTTCATGAACGGCATGAAAAAGGCCAACATCGAAATCGACCGCAAGGTGCTGGCTGACATGGCCGTGCACGACGCTGCGGCGTTCGCCAAGATCGTCGCCCAGGTCAAGGCCTCGATGGCCTGAGGGACTGCCGCCCATCGAGGCGGCGTCCTGTTGTGCAAAGGCCTGCTGCGACAGGCCTTTGTTTTTTGCGGCTGCATCTGAATCACTCCTCGTTTGGTTCCGGCCGGTTGGTCTTTTGTCGATTTTTCGCCCATGAATGCTCTGCAGACCTTGATTGAACAGGCTGAACGCGACTTCGCGCAGGCGGCCGACTCGGCCTCCCTGGAAAACGCCAAGGCGCGTTATCTCGGCAAATCGGGCCTGATCACGGCCGAGATGAAGGCACTTGCCGCGCTGGCCGCCGACGAAAAACGGGTGCGGGGCGCGGAGATCAATGCGGCCAAGCAGGCGATCGAGCGTGCGCTGCAGCAACGCCGTGACGGGATCGAGCAGGCCGAACTCCAGGCGCAGTTGCAGGCGCAGGCCATTGATGTCACCTTGCCCGGTCGGGTGGCCGATCAAGGCGGCCTGCACCCCTTGACCCGCAGTTGGATGCGCATGGAGCAGATCTTTCGCTCCATGGGCTTCGATGTGACGGACGGTCCGGAGATCGAGGACGACTGGACCAATTTCACCGCGCTGAATTCGCCGCAGGACCATCCTGCGCGGTCGATGCAGGACACGTTTTACGTCGATGCGCGCGACCCCAACGGGCAGTCGCTGCTGTTGCGCACCCATACCTCGCCGATGCAGGTGCGCTATGCCCGTGCCCATGTGCAGCGCCACGCCGACGCGGCGACCATGCCGCCGATCAAGGTGATCGCCCCCGGGCGCACCTACCGCGTGGACAGCGATGCCACGCACTCGCCCATGTTCCATCAGTTCGAAGGGCTGTGGATCGACCGCGACGTGTCGATGGCCGATCTGAAGGGCACCTTCACGCTGTTTCTCAAGGCCTTTTTCGAGCGTGACGACATTCTGGTGCGGTTTCGGCCGTCGTACTTCCCGTTCACCGAGCCCTCGGCCGAAATCGACATGATGTTCGAGAGCGGGCCTCTCAAGGGCCGCTGGCTTGAGCTGGCGGGGTCGGGGCAGGTGCATCCGACCGTCATCCGCAACTTCGGTCTCGATCCCGAGCAGTTCATCGGCTTTGCCTTTGGCAGCGGACTAGACCGCATCACCATGCTGCGCTACGGCATTTCCGATCTGCGGCTGTTCTACGAAAACGATCTGCGTTTCTTGCAGCAATTCGCCTGAGCGTGCCGCGTCCGCGTTGCGCTTTCCTTCGGCGGTGCGGGTGAAGACACCAGCCCACCCTGAACTCTGGAACCCATCATGCAGTTTCCCGAATCCTGGCTGCGCCAATTTTGCAACCCCGACCTGAGCACCGAGGCGCTGGCCGATGCGCTGACCATGGCTGGGCTGGAAGTCGAGGACGTGCACGCCGCGGCTCCGGCGTTCTCCGGCGTGGTCGTCGGCCTGGTGCGATCGGTGCAGCCGCACCCGAATGCCGACAAACTCCGCGTCTGTCAGGTGGATGTGGGCCAGCCCGCGCTGCTGCAGATCGTCTGCGGTGCGCCCAATGTGGTGGCAGGCATGCGGGCACCTTGTGCCCTGGTCGGCGCCGAGCTGCCGCCGCCGCAAGAAGGGCAGGGCATGCTACGCATCGGCGCGGCGACGATGCGCGGGGTGGATTCGCAGGGCATGCTGTGCTCGGCGCGCGAACTCGGGCTGTCGTCCGATCATGGCGGTTTGCTGGTCCTGCCCGAGAGCTTGCAGCCCGGCGCCGATCTGCGCGCAGCGCTGGCACTGGACGAAGCCATTCTGACCATCAAGCTCACGCCAAACCTGGGGCACTGCCTGAGTGTCCTGGGGGTTGCACGCGAGTTGTCCGCAGTCACCGGCGCGCCGCTGCGCCGCCCATCCGCCCCAGCGGTGGTGCCCACGCTGGCGGACACGCTGCCCGTGCACATCGACGCGCCCGAGTTGTGCGGCCGTTTTTCCGGGCGGGTGATTCGGGGCGTGAACGCCCGCGCCGCCACGCCGCAATGGATGCGCGAGCGGCTGGAGCGCAGCGGCCAGCGCAGCATCTCGGCGTTGGTCGATATTTCGAACTATGTGATGCTGGAGCTCGGCCGTCCAAGCCATGTCTTCGACCTGGCGAAGATCAGTAGCGGTTTGCGCGTGCGCTGGGCACGCGAGGGCGAGCAACTCGAATTGCTCAATGGGCAGACCATCGCCCTGCGCCCCGACATGGGCGTGATCGCGGCTGACAGCGGTGTTGAATCGCTGGCCGGTATCATGGGCGGCGAGGCGACGGCGGTGTCGCTGGACACCACCGACGTCTATCTCGAAGCGGCGTTCTGGTGGCCCGAGGCCATCCGCGGGCGGGCGCGCCGTCTCAACTTTTCCACCGATGCGGCGGCGCGATTCGAACGCGGGGTCGATTTCGCCACGACCCTCGAGCATCTCGACGTCATCACCGCGCTCATTCTGCAGATCTGCGGCGGCCAGGCCGGGCCAGCCACCGACCAGATCACGCGCTTGCCTGCGCGTGAGCCCGTGCGGATGCGGGTGGCGCGTTGCGAGAAGGTGATCGGCATTCCCATCGGCGCCGAACGCATGGGCGCGATTTTTGCCCGGCTGGGTCTGCAGGCCCGTTTTGAGGCGGGCACGGATCCCGCCTGGGTGGTGACGCCGAGCAGCGAGCGTTTCGACCTGACCCTCGAAGAAGACCTCATCGAGGAAGTCGCGCGCATTCATGGCTACGACAGCATTCCGGCGCGTGCACCCACCGCCCGGGTCGAGCCGCTGCCCGTGCCCGAGGCGCAGCGCAGTCAGCACGCGCTGCGGCTGAAGGCGGCCGCCTTGGGGTATCAGGAGACAATCAACTTTGCCTTTGTCGATCCGCAGTGGGAGCTGCATTTCGCGGGCAACCCCGATCCCATCCGTCTGCTCAACCCCATCGTCGCCCCGATGTCGGCCATGCGGTCGACGTTGCTGGGCTCGCTGGTCAACGTCTTGGCAGAGAACCTCAAGCACCGTGCCAAGCGCCTGCGGTTATTCGAGCTTGGCCGCGTCTTCCTGCGCGATGCCCAGGCTGCGAGCGGGCCGATGCAGGTCGCCGGCGTTCGCCAGCCGGTGCGGCTGGCCGGTCTGGCCTACGGCTCGGCGCGTCCGGTGCAATGGGGCGAGGCTGAACGGCGCGTCGATTTCTACGACGTCAAGGGCGACGTGCAGGCCCTGTGCCATGGCGCGGGCGCGTTGCAGTGGCAGGCTTGTGCGCATCCGGCACTGCATCCGGGGCGCAGTGCCCAGGTGCTGCGCGAAGGGCAGGTGCTCGGGGTGGTGGGCGAGTTGCATCCGCAGTGGGTGCAGGCTTATGCGCTGCCGTTCGCCCCGGTGGTGTTCGAACTCGACGCCGCCCTGCTGCAGGAGCAGCACACCCCGGCGTTCACCCCCATCAACCGCGTCCCTGCGGTGCAGCGCGACCTCGCGTTCCAGGTGCCGTCGGCCGTGAGCTATGGCCGCATGCAGCAGGCGATGCATGCGGCCATCAGCAAGCATGCGGTGTGCGGCATCATTCGCGCCGTGGAGTTGTTCGATGTCTTCGTGCCCAGCGCCGATGCCGCTACCCGCAGCCTGGCGTTCCGCCTGCAACTCCAGGACACGCAGACCCTCACCGACGAAAGGGTGGACGCGGCCTGCCAGGCACTGGTGGCGAGCGTGACGCAGGAGACCGGGGCGCAGCTTCGGAGCTGAGGCCCGAAGCGCAGAGCAGATCAATAGGGGAGAGACATGGCACGCATCCAGATCGAATCGGTGCAGACACCGACACTGACCAAAGCCGAATTGGCCGAGCAGCTCTACGAGCGCATCGGCCTGAACAAGCGCGAGTCCAAGGATATGGTCGACGCGTTTTTCGACCGGATTCGCGACGCCCTGGCCCGCGGCGAAGACGTCAAGCTGTCCGGCTTCGGTCACTTCCAGCTGCGGCAGAAGGCGCAACGGCCGGGGCGCAATCCGCGCACCGGGGAGATCATTCCCATCGCCGCACGGCGTGTGGTGATCTTCCACGCCAGCCACAAGTTCAAGCACCAGCTCCAGGTCGGCGTTCCGACCGCCTCGCCCGAGAGCGTTGACTGAGGCAAGCGGTGCTGCACGGCCGTGCCGTGACGCTTGGCGTTTGCATTTCGATACATGCCTTGCGTCTGTTGCGTTATAAAGTAACGTCATTGCATCCGGTGGAGTGACTTATGCGCAGCATGCGTTGGTGGCGTCGTGGAATCTTGGTCCTGTTGAGCAGTGGTCTGCTTGGGCCGGCGTTTGCCGCGCCCGGTGCCGCGCCAGCGCCGTTGCCTGTGGTTGCGGCGGAAAGCACCTACGGCGTGATCGCCCAAGCCATCGGCGGGCCGCTGGTGACGGTGGACAGCATCATCCGAAATCCCAATGTCGATCCGCACAGCTTCGAGGCGACTCCGGCGGTGGCGCGCAAGGTGGCGCAGGCGCGCATCGTGCTGCTCAACGGCGTGGGGTATGACGACTGGATGCAGAAGATGCTCGCCGCCAACCCGGCAGCACGGCGCGATGTCATCGTCGCCGCTGCGCTGCTGCCATCCCGTCTCCAGGCCGATCGCAACCCGCATGTGTTCTACGACCCCCAGGTTGCCCTGGCCGTGGCGGAGCGATTGGCGGCGCTGTTGCGGGCCGATCGGCCGGACGCCGTGGCGCAGATCGATGCCAACCTGGCGCGCTTCAAGGCCGATCTGGCGCAGGTGACGGCTGCGCAGGCGGCGCTGGCCAAGGCCCATCCGCAGCTTGCAGTCACCGCCACCGAGCCGGTGGTGGGCTACTTGCTGCGGCAACTCGGCTGGCGCAGTCTGGGGCATTCGCTGCAGTTCGCCGTGATGAACGATAGTGAGCCGTCACCTGCCGCAGTGGCGCAGTTCGAGGACAACCTGCGCCAGCACAAGGTGGCGCTGCTGTTCTACAACCGGCAGGTCACCGATCCGCTGACCGACCGGCTGCGCGCCATCGCCACCAAGGCAGGCGTGCCGGTGGTGGGGGTGGACGAATTCGTGCCGCCGGACACGTCGTACCCGCAATGGCAGTTGCAGACCCTGGACGCCATCCGCCAAGCGCTGGCAGGCGCGAGGGCGCGGTGAGCACACCGCCTCGCGTCGATCCGTCGCCGCCGAGCTGGGCAGTCGAGACCGCCGGGCTGCGTTGCGTACTCGGCCGACGCCCCGTGCTCGACGGCCTGGACTTGCGCATCGCCGCGGGACAATTCGTCGGCGTGTTCGGCGCCAACGGCGCGGGCAAGACCACGCTGCTGCGCTGCTTGCTCGGTCTGCAACCTGTGCAAAGCGGACGGCTGCGCCTGCTCGGGCAAGACGGCGTGGCGCAGCGCATCCAGGTGGGCTACGTGGCGCAGCGTGACCCGGTGGGGGCCGACAGCTTTCTCAGCGTGCGCAGCTACGTCGGTGCGGCCTGGCGCGGCGAGCGCTGGGGACTGGGCCTGGGCCAGACGCGCGAGCGGACGCAGGCGGTCGATGCCGCGCTGCACGCGGTGGAGGCGGACGATCTGGCGGCGCGCGGCATGGACGCGCTGTCGGGTGGGCAGCGCCAGCGGGTGCGCATCGCTCAGGCGCTGGTCAACCCGGTGCGCATGCTGCTGCTCGACGAGCCCCTGGCCAACCTCGACCCGCAGGCGCAGCAGCGCATCCTGCACACCGCGCGCCGCCTGTGCACCGAGCAGGGCATCACCGTGCTGATGACGGCGCACGACATCAACCCCTTGCTGCCGCATATGGACCGTGTGCTGTATCTGGCTGGCGGACAGGGGCGTCTGGGTACCGTGGATGCCGTGCTCAACGGACCGGTGCTGACGGACCTTTACGGTATGCCGATGGCGGTGTCGCGCGATGCCGGCTATGTGTTCATCCATCCGGCGGCTGGGTTCATGCCCGAGGGTGCGGTGCACTGTGGACACGGCGCCGACTGCGGCCACGCCGATGGCGGGGAGGGGGCGTGATCCTCGGCCTGGAATACGGCTTCATGCGCCATGCCTTGCTCGCGGGCAGCGCCATTGCGGTGCTGAGCGCCGCCGTGGGCTACTTCGTGACGCTACGACGTCAGGCGTTTGCCGCGCATGCGCTGTCGCATGTCGGCTTCACCGGCGCCGCCGGAGCCATTTTGCTGGGCCTGAGTCCGTACATCGGGCTGTTTGCCTTCACCCTGGCCAGTGGTGTGGCCCTGGCCTTGGCCGGCGGGCGCATCCGCCAGCGCGACATCGGCATCGGCATGGTGCTGATGTTCGCCTTGGGCCTGGGGGTGCTGTTTCTCAACCTCTACACCGCCAACGCGCAGTCGGCCATGAGCATTTTGTTCGGTAGCATCGTCGGTATCACCGCGGGGCAAGCCTGGTTGTCGCTGGGCGTCGGCCTCGCCGGTCTGGTTGCGCTGGCGGTGATGTTCCGACCGCTGTGCTTCGCCAGCTTCAACCCCGAGGGCGCGCAGGCGCGCGGCGTGCGTCTGCGCTGGCTCGATCTGGGGTTCATCGTGCTCTTGGCCGTCACGGTGGCGATTGCGGTGCCGGTGATCGGCGCCCTGCTGATCTTCGCCTTGCTGATCGGCCCGGCGGCCGCGGCGCAAGTCCTGAGCCGCAGTGTGGTCGGTGGCGTGGTGTTGTCGATGCTGCTGGGGCTGGCCATCACCTGGGGTGGTCTCGCCGGGTCGTATGCGCTGGGCTACCCGGCAAGCACCTGGATCGCCTCGCTCAGCTTTGTGATCTACGGCCTGGCGCACGGCTGGCGGCGCTGGCGCGATGGCCAGGCCGGGCCAGCAGGCTGAAACGCCTATTCGGGAAGCTGCGCGTCGAGCACCGCACCGCGGTGTGAACTGCCGACCAGAGCCCCAAACTTGGCCAGCACACCGCGGGTGTAGCGTTTGGCCGGGGGCGTCCAGGCGGCGCGGCGGCGGGCAAGTTCGTCGGCATCGACATGCAGCGTGAGGCTGAGCGAATCGGCGTCGATGGTGATGCGGTCGCCGTCGTGCACCAGGGCAATCGCCCCTCCGACCATGGCTTCGGGAGCGACGTGTCCGACCACCATGCCCCAGGTGCCGCCGGAGAAACGGCCGTCGGTGATCAGGCCCACCGACTCGCCCAAACCGGCGCCCACCAGGGCCGACGTGGGGGCCAGCATTTCCGGCATGCCGGGTCCGCCTTTGGGGCCGAGGTAGCGCAGCACCATGATGTCGCCCGCCTGGATCTTGCCATCCAGAATGGCCTGCAGCGCACTCTGTTCGTCATC
>JAKAFC010000002.1 GCA_021818065.1 Pseudomonadota bacterium | reverse complement strand
CGCGGTGAATGGTGGCGATCGATTCCGCGTCGTCGCCCTGTCCGTAGAACTCGGACATGCCCATGCATCCCAGGCCGAGCGCCGAGACATCCGGCCCGTCGGCTCCCAATTGTCGGTACTGCATTCTTGCTCCTCCTGCATACCCAGCCACGCGCGGGTATCGGGTTCGAGCCTATCGTTTCGAGCGCCTGCGCGCTGTTACCGTGGGTAAACCGCGATTCGTTCACACAAGGCCCGGTTTTCTGGGCGCTGCGACGGCTTCGCTGCCGCCCCGGCTTCCTAAAATCCGCCGACCGAAACATCGCGACGCGCCCACCATGACCACACCCTTGCTCGCTCCGGAGGCCCTGGCCGAACTGTTCGAGCGCGCCCCGGTGTCTCTCTGGGTCGAGGATTTCAGCGCCCTGCGGCAGCAGTTCGAGTGCTGGCGTGCCGAGGGCGTGACCGACCTGCGCGCCTGGCTGCTGGCCGATCCCAACCGCATCACCACCTGCTCCCGCCTGATTCGGGTGCTGCAGGTCAACCGCCGCACCCTCGAACTGTTCGAGGCGCGGGACCTCGACCACCTGACCGCCAACCTCGACCGGGTGTTCCGCGACGACATGCACAACGAGCACCTGGAGGAACTCATCCAGTTGTGGAACGGCGCCACCCGCTACAGCAGCGAAACCGTCAACTACACCCTGGGCGGCCGCCGCCTCGACATCCTGCTCAATGCCCACGTCCTGCCGGGCCACGAAGCCACCTGGAGCCGCGTGCTGTTCTCCATCGAAGACATCACCCAGCGCCTGCAGGCCGAGCGCCGCTTGCACCGCAGCGAGCAGTACGCCCGCGGCCTGTTCGAGCATTCGCCAGTGTCGCTCTGGGTCGAGGACTTCAGCGCCGTGCGGCAACTGCTGGAGATGCTGCGCGCGCAAGGCATCACCGACTTCACCACCTTTCTGCGCGTGCATCCCGAGTTCGTCGATCGCTGCATGCAGGAGATTCGCGTGCTCGACGTCAACCAGCAGACCCTGAACATGGTTGGCGCCAGCGACAAGGCCCACCTGCTGCGCCACTTGCCGGAGGTGTTCCGCGACGACATGCGCAGCCACTTCGCCGATCAGCTCATCGACCTGTGGAACGGCAAGCTCAAGCAGCAGCGCGAAGTCATCAACTACAGCCTCAACGGTCAGCCCATCAACGCCCACATGCAGTTCGCCGTCATGCCCGGGCACGAGACCGACTGGGCCCTGGTGCTGGTTTCGCTCACCGACATCACTGCTCGCAAGAAGGCCGAGGCTTACCTCGAATACCTGGGCAATCACGACGTGCTCACCGGCCTGCGCAACCGCACGTTCTTTGCCGACGAGATCAACCGCCTGGAGCGCAAGGAGGCGTGGCCGGTCAGCGTCATCATGCTCGACCTCAACGGCCTGAAAGCTGTGAACGACGAACTCGGCCACGCCAGCGGCGACGCCCTGCTGCGACGCGCCGGTGAAGTGCTCGCCAAGCTGGTGGACAAGCCGCAGGTCGCGGCGCGCATCGGCGGCGATGAATTCGTGCTGCTCCTGCCCGATGCCGATGCCGATGCCACCCAGGCCCTGACCCAGCGCCTGCGCGAACTCGTTGATTTGAACAACCAGTTTTACCAGGCGCCTCACCTCAGCTTCTCCATGGGCGTGGCCACCCGTGCAGACGGGGAACGCCTGGAAGCCACCATCAACCGCGCCGACCAGCAGATGTACGCGGCAAAACGGTCGTTTTACAACCAAGCCGATTTCAACCGGCGGCAGACCCAGGAAGCGCGGGACTGACGCGGCGCGCAGTCGATCCCCGCGCGATACAGCGCCCGCTGAGCAGCAATTTGCGGGCTGGCAGAGTAGGGTCTTTGAGGCGCGCGGCAAGCAGCATCATGGCGTTGCGACCGATCGCATCCACCGGTTGCGCGATCACGGTCAGACCCGGCTCGACGATCTCGGTCCAGCTCTCGTTGTCGAACCCGGCCACGGCGACATCGCGCGCCAGGGCCAGCCCAGCTTGCCGCACCGCACGCACCAACCCCATGAGCAGCAGCCCGTTGCTGGCGATGAGTGCATCGGGTCTGGCTGCTTCGGCCAGCCATTGCAACGCGGCCTGTTCGGCGGCCTGCGCCTGGGGCGGCACGAACATCGAACGCGGCTCAAGCCCCAGGCGGAACATGGCCGCCACATAGCCGTCGTGCCGCTCGGCCCCGCTGCTACTGGCGTTGCCGAACACGCCGGCGATGCGCCGATAGCCCTGCGCATGCAGATGCTCCACCAGCATGCTGCTGGCGGCGGCGTTGTCGAGCGCCACCGCGTCGTGCCCACCTCGTGCGCTGACGCGGTCGATCAGCACCAGCGGAAAGCTCCACGCCTGCAACGCGAGTTGATCGGCCGTCTGGCGCGTGGGCGCAAAAATCACGCCCGTCACCCGCTCCTCCTCCATGAGGTTGAGGTACATGGCTTCCTTCTCGGGGTTTTCGTCGGTGTTGCACAGGATGACGCGCAGGCCGGCGCGGTAGGCCTCGTCTTCCACGGCACGGCTCACCGCCGTGAAGAACGGATTGCGGATGTCGGCCACGATCAGGCCGATGGTGCCGGAGTCGCGCGAGCGCAGGCGCCGCGCCGACAGGTTGGGGCGGTACCCGGTTTCATGAATGGCGGCTTGAATCCGGGCGGTGAGTTCGGGGCTGACCACCGTGCTGCCGCTGAGTGCTCGCGAGACCGTGGCCACCGAGACACCCGCCACGCGGGCCACATCCTTGATGCTGGAAGTCATCTGAAAACGTCAACATTGCGTAGGCCGACATTGGCCAAGTTCTAGGCTCCATCTTAGCCAAATCTCTTGAAATCTTCCTGAAAATTCGGGTTTTCACGCAGACATTTCGGTTGCAACTCGCAATGTAAACGTTATCATTTTGGCCACTACCACAGGAGATGAACATGGCGGTGACCTCCCCCGAAGACCTGGTGTCCGACTCTCGCATCCGTCTGGGCGCCCGCCCGGCGAGCAAGGACGACGCCATCAGCGAAGCCTGTCTTTTGCTCAGCGCGAGCGGCTGCGTGGCACCTGGCTTCACCGCCAGCGTGCTCGCACGCGAAGGCGTCGCCAACACCTTTCTCGGTCACGGCGTGGCCATTCCCCACGGCCTGGGCAAGGACCGCGATCTGGTGCTGCGCGACGGCATCGCCGTGCTGCAGGTGCCGCAAGGCGTGGAATGGAACCCGGGTCAGCAGGCGCGCCTGGTCGTGGCCATTGCCGCCAAGTCCGACAGCCACATCGCCCTGCTGCGGCGGCTGACCCGCCTGATGCAGAACGACAGACGCATGAGCGCGTTGTTCACCACCACCCAGCCAGCCGATCTGGTGCTGGCGCTGGGCGATGAGGTCGCGACAGCACCGCCCACCGCGGCTGCCGATCTGGCACACGCCGTGGATTGGGTGTTGCCCTACCCCGCAG
The DNA here is from genome assembly GCA_021818065.1 of Pseudomonadota bacterium. Lineage (GTDB taxonomy): Bacteria > Pseudomonadota > Gammaproteobacteria > Burkholderiales > Burkholderiaceae_C > Thiomonas. Next base: position 38,549 of record JAKAFC010000002.1, on the reverse strand, counting down.
GCCTGCACGCCCGTCCGGCTTCGCAGTGGGTCGAGGCAGCGCGGCGATCCGGCGTGCGGCTGCAGGTGCGCCACGACAGCGACATCGCCGACGCCCGCAACCTCGTCGGGCTGCTCAGCCTGGGGCTGCGCCAGGGCGACAGCGTGCGGCTGTCGGCCGACGGCGAGGGCGCCGAGGAGGCGTTGGCGCGTTTTCGCCAGGTCCTCGACAGCCTGACCGCGCAGGAGCGCGCCGATGCCGAGCGCGCAGCGATTCCCGCCGCTTCCAGCGCGGGCGCCTGGACTCCGCCCGGTACGCCTGCCGTGGTGGCCGGCATGCCGGCAAGCCCTGGCCTGGCGGTCGGTCGGCTGCATGTGTTGGCTCCCGCTGACCTGCAAATCCCCGACCTGCCCGTGCCGCTCGACCGGGGCGCCGATCAACTGCATCATGCCCTGCAGGTCACCGACCAGCAGCTCGCCGCCCTGGCCGACGACACGGCCCGCCGGCTCGGCGAGGCCGAGGCCCGCATTTTCAAAGCCCAGCGCGAACTGCTCAAGGACAGCGACCTCATCACCCTGGCCTGCCAGATCCTCGTCGAAGGCCACGGCGTGGGTTGGTCGTGGAACAGCGCCGTCGAGCGCATGGCCTGCAAGCTTGCGGCCCTGGGCAACCCGGTACTCGCCGGGCGTGCGACCGATCTGCGCGACGTCGGCCGCCGTGTCCTGGGACAGTTGGAACCCACGCTGCAACTGGGGCACCTGCGCGACTTGCCAGACCAGCCCTGCATCCTCGTCGCCGACGATCTGACGCCGTCCGACACCGCCGCCATCGACATGCACCGCGTCGTCGGCCTGGCCATCGCGCAGGGCGGCCCGACCTCGCACACCGCCATCCTCGCCCGCACCCTGGGCCTGCCTGCGCTGGTTGGCGCAGGCGCCGCACTGCTGGCGCTGCAAAGCGGCACGACCGCGGTGATCGACGGCGTGGGCGGCAAGCTCTACCTCGACCCCAGTGCCGCCGACCTCGCCTCGGCGCAAGACGCGATCACCGCCGAGGCTGCCCGCCGCGCCGCGCAGAAGGCCGAGCGCAGCCAACCTGCCCGCCTGCAGGACGGCCATACCGTGGCGATCGGCGCCAACGTCAACCTGCCGGGCCAGGTCCCCATGGCGCTGGACGAAGGCGCCGAAGGCGTGGGACTGATGCGCACCGAGTTCCTGTTTCTGGAACGCGGCGAAACGCCCGACGAAGCGGCCCAGTTTGCCACCTACCGCGGCATGATCGACGCGCTGGGCACGCGACCGCTGATCGTGCGCGCCCTGGACATCGGCGGCGACAAGCAAGTGGCCCACCTCCATCTGCCGCAAGAGGCCAACCCCTTCCTCGGCGTGCGCGGCGCCCGCTTGCTGCTGCGCCGCGCCGACCTGCTCGAACCGCAACTGCGCGCGCTCTATCGCGCCGCGAAGGACGGTGGCGACTTGTCCATCATGTTTCCCATGATCACCAGTGTGGACGAGGTGCTGGCCCTGCGCGCGGTGTGCGAGCGCCTGCGCGCCGAACTGGGCGCCCCGCCGGTTCCGCTGGGCATCATGATCGAGGTGCCTGCGGCCGCGCTGCAGGCCGATGCGCTTGCCGCGCATGTGGACTTCTTCTCCATCGGCACCAACGACCTGACGCAATACGTTCTGGCGATGGATCGGCAAAACCCGGAACTCGCCCCCTTCGCCGACAGCCTGCACCCGGCCGTGCTGCGCCTCGTCCGCACCACGGTGGAGGGCGCGGCACAGCACGGCCGCTGGGTGGGCGTCTGCGGTGGCCTGGCGGGCGATCCGTTCGGCGCTGCGCTGCTGACCGGGCTGGGCGTGCACGAGCTTTCCATGACGCCGCGCGATATTCCGGCGGTGAAGGCCCGGTTGCGCGCCAGCACCCTGTCGGCTTTGCAGCAACTCGCCGCGCGCGCGCTGGCCGCCGAGTCGGCCCAGGCCGTGCGGGCGTTGGCGGCGGAGGCGGCATGAACGCACCGGCCTCTCCTGTCATTACAGTCACGCTCAACCCTGCGATCGACGAAACCATCACGCTCGACGCGCTCCATCCGGGCCAAGTCCACCGCGCCAGAGCGGTGCAGTTCGACGCCGGTGGCAAGGGGGTGATGGTGGCGGGTTGTCTGGCCGACTGGGGCCAGGCGGTCATCGCCACGGGCTTGTTGGGTGAAGACAATGCCGACACCTTCAGCGCGCTGTTCGCCACCAAGGGCATCGTCGACGCCTTCTGCCGTTACCCCGGTCTGACGCGCACCAACGTCAAGTTGGTGGATGCCACGGACACCACCGACATCAATCTGCCCGGTGCCGAAGTTCCGGTGGAACGGCTGCCCGCAGTGCGCGACGCCGTGCTGCAACACGCCGACGCCGAAAGCCTGGTGGTGCTGGCGGGCAGCCTGCCGGCTGGCTTTGCCGACAGCACCTATGCCGATCTGGTGGCGACGTTGAGCGCCCGGGGCGTGCGCACGGTGCTCGACACCAGCGGCTTGCCGCTGCACGCGGCGCTGGCGGCGAACCGACGGCCCAGTGTCATCAAACCCAACCGCGCCGAACTCGAAGCCTGGGCCAACCGCGCCCTGCCCTCGACAACCGAACTCGTCGCCACCGCCCGTGCCTTGCTCGGACGGGAGCTGGAGATGGTGGTCGTCTCTCTGGGTGCTGACGGTGCCCTCTTCATCACGGCCGATGCCGCTCTGCACGCCGGCCTGCCCGCCATCCGCCCGGCCAGCACGGTCGGCGCCGGCGATGCCATGGTGGCGGGCATCGTCGCCGCGCTGTCCAACGGCGCCGGGCTCGAAGGCGTGGCCCGGCTTGGCAGCGCATTCGCCTACAGCAAACTCGGGCAGATCGGCCCCAACCTCGGCCCGCGCCCGCGCGTCGACGACCTCGCAGCACAAGTCCGCATTCAGCCTGTGCGCTGAAGGCCCCAACACGACAGGAGACCAGCATGCCTCAGCTCTTCGTATCCATCGCGGCCGATGACCGCACAGTCGCCGGGGTGCTCGCCGCCGAGGCCTTACGCCAGGCGGCGGCCAAGCGCCAACAAGCCATCGACATCGAGGTCACCACTGCGCAGGGCGTGCTCAACCCGCTTGTGCGCTCGCAGACCGCTGCAGGCGGCATCTGGCTGGCCGTCGGTGACACCGATGCCAACGATGCGCGCATGGCAGGTTTGCAGCGAGCGGTGACGACACTCGACGCCGTCTTGGCTGATGCCGGCGCCGTGCTCGATCGCGCGCTGCAGGCGCCGCCGCCGGCCGCAGCCGCGACGTCAGGTGCGCCTGCAGCGGCGCGGATCGTCGCCATCACCTCCTGCCCCACGGGCATCGCCCACACCTTCATGGCTGCAGAGGCCATCGAGCAGGCGGCAAAGGCTTTGGGGCACACCGTCAAGGTGGAGACGCAGGGTTCGGTGGGATCGCAGAACACCCTGACGGACGAGGACATCGCGCAGGCCGACGTGGTGCTGATCGCGGCCGATCGCCAAGTCGATCTGTCGCGCTTCGACGGCAAGCGCGTGCTGCAGGTCAGCACCAAACCCGCGATCCAGGACGGGCAGGCGCTGATCCAGCGCGCTCTGCGCGACGCCCAGGTTCTGCGTCCGGCAGGCGGCGCTGGCTTCGAGGCCTCGGCCAAGCGGGAAAAGGCCGCCGTGCTGCGCGCCGGCCCCTACAAGCATTTGATGACCGGCGTGTCGTTCATGCTGCCGTTCATCACGGCGGGCGGCCTGCTCATCGCCCTGTCGTTTGCCCTGGGCGGCATCTATGTGTTCAAACCCGAGCATGCCGGCACGCTGGGCTATGAGTTGTTTCAGATCGGCGCCAAGGCGGCGTTTGCACTCATCGTGCCCGCACTCTCGGGCTACATCGCCTACTCGATTGCCGACCGCCCGGGCATCGCCCCCGGCATGATCGGCGGCATGATCGCCTCGTCCATCGGCGCCGGGTTTCTGGGCGGCATCGTCTCGGGCTTCATCGCCGGTTACGGCACTGACTGGTTCAACAAGCACCTCAAGCTCAACCGCCATGTCGAGGGCCTCAAGCCGGTGCTCATCCTGCCGCTGCTCGGCACTTTGCTCACCGGCCTGTTGATGATCTATGTGGTCGGCACACCCGTCGCCCATGCCTTGGCCTGGCTCACCGACTGGCTCAAGGGCATGCAAGGCACCAGTGCCATTCTGCTCGGTCTGCTGCTGGGGGCGATGATGGCCTTCGACATGGGTGGTCCGGTGAACAAGGCGGCCTACACCTTCGCCACGGGCCTGCTTGCGAGCCAGATCTTCACGCCCATGGCCGCGGTCATGGCTGCGGGCATGACCCCGCCGCTGGGGCTCGCGCTGGCCACCCGTCTGTTCCCCAACCGCTTCACGGTGGACGAACGCGAGGCCTGGGGCGCCACCGGATTGCTCGGCCTGTCCTTCATCACCGAAGGCGCGATCCCCTACGCCGCGCGCGATCCGCTGCGTGTCATTCCGGCCAACATGATCGGCTCGGCGGTCGCCGGGGCGATCTCGATGGTCGCGGCGGTCCAACTGCGGGTGCCGCACGGCGGTGTCTTCGTCCTGCCGATTCCCAACGCGGTCTCGCACCTGGGGATGTATGTCGTCGCGCTGGCCGTCGGCACAGTGGTCAGCGCCCTGGTGCTGGGGCTGCTCAAGAAGAAGGTCGGCTGAGCACCAGGCGCGCACTCCAGGCCAAGCCCGCGCCTGGCGCATGTGCTGTCAGGAGCGTGTCTTGCCGGTCAGCGCAATCATCTCCCGCGCCTCCTCCGGTTCTGGCAGGCCGCTGGCCACGGCCAGGGCCATGATGGCGATGCTGATGATGACCACGACCACCATGCCCTGATAAAAGGTCAGCATGCCGGTGCCGCCGATGAGGTCCTTGGGGCCCAGATAAGTCACCAGCCACATGGCGAAGAAATACGGCGCCAGCCACCACGCGCCCTTCCACTGCAGGTGGCCCAGCTTGCCGCCGTGCGTGGCGGCCTGATACAGCACGAACAGGATGAAGATGACCGCCAGACCGCCGAACAGAAAGTTGTCAGTGCTGGCGCCCGACCAGTAGATGATGAAGTTGGAGACGATGAACGCCAAGGGTGCCCACAGCCCTGCTCCTTTGAGGGTGTACGGACGCGGATAGGTGCCCAGCGGCAGGCTGCGGCGCAGGGTCATCAAGGCGACCGGGCCGATGCCGTAGCCCAGCACCGTGGCCGAGGAGATGAAGGTCACGATCTTCTGCCACGACGGAAACGGCAGAAAAAACAGAATGCCCACGATCCAGGTGATCCACAGCCCGGTGGACGGTGCGCCGTTCTTGTTGAGCTTGGCGAACCAGGGCGTGGACAGACCATCGCGCCCGGTGGCGTACACCACGCGGGCCGTTGTGCCGCCGTACACCAGGCCGGTGCCTGTGGGCGAGACCACGGCGTCGATGTAGAGCAGGATGGCCAGCCAGCTCATGCCCAGAATCACCGCCAGTCCGGCGAACGGCCCGGACACCCCGGTGAAGTGCAGCTTGGCCCAGCCTTGCGCGATGTCCGCCGGGTTCACCGCGCCGATCAGCGCCACCTCCAGCAGCACAAAAATGGCCCCGGCGATGAGCACCGAGCCGATGATGGCAATGGGCACGTCGCGCTGCGGGTTGGTCGCCTCACCCGAGAGTTCGATGGCCTGGCGAAACCCCAGGTAGCTGAAGACGATGCCCGAGGTGGCGATGGCGGCAATCGTGCCCTTGGCGCCGAACGGGGCGAAGCCCTGCGCGGTGAAGTTGCCGACATGGAACGAGGCCAGCATCAGCGCCACGATGGTGAGGATGGGGATGATGAGCTTCCAGATCATCAAGGTGTTGCCCAGCCGCAGCAAGGCCCGCACCCCCCAGGCGTTGATGAGGATGAACGCCCCCAGAAGCGCCACGCTGATGGCCATGCCCTCGTCGGTGAGCAGCGCAGTTTTGGCGTCCACCATGCCGGGCAGATAGTTGTTGGCGTAGGTCACCACGGCCAACACCTCCGCCGGGGCCACGGTGACGTAGCCGAGAAACACTACCCAGCTGACGATCGCCGCGGCCAGGTGGCCATGGCTGAGTTTGGGAAAGGTGATGACCGCCCCCATGCCGGGAAACGAACTGGTGAGTTCGGCATTGACGAAGGCCAGCACCAGAATGGCCGCGCCGCCGATGGCCCACGAAAGGATGCTGGCCGGGCCCGCCTGCGTGGCCGCGGTCAGCGGCGCGAACAGCCAGCCCGAACCGATGATGGCGGTGAGACTAGCAAACAGCAGGCTCCAGATCCCAGCAGCCTTGCGGATGCGTTTTGCCGGTGTTGCCGGGTCGGGGGCGTGGTCGATGTGAACGCTGGCCATAGTCGTGCTCCTCGGACTTGTTTTGGTCCGGGAGTTTTAGGCCGAAATCGGTGTCAGTACCGTCAGAAAAGGTAACAGCGGGGTCGGTGCGAAACATCCGCTGACGCCACCCCCCGATTCGCTATGCTTGCCGCATGAATAAGCAACGTCTCTTGCGCCACAAGCGCGGCCAGCTGGCCGATCGCAACTTCCCCAGCGCGGGCGAAGATGCCGCCCGCGTCGCCGTCGAACCCTCGCCGTACGACCAGCCCGGCAGCAGCTACAAGCTGGCGTTCACCGATACCGAGTTCATCCTGCGCGAAGAAATGCGCGCCGTGCGCATGCAGCTCGAACTGCTCAAGCCGGAGCTGATCCAGGCCGAGCACGGTATCGAATCGACCATCGTCATCTTCGGCAGCGCCCGCGTGCTCCCCCCCGACGTGGCGCAGCAGCGCCTGGACGCCGCGCTCGCCAAGGGCGAGGCCCAAGCCATCGCCCGCGCCCGCACGCAGGTGGCGATGTCGCGCTACTACGAGGAGGCCAGACGTTTTGCCGCCATCGTCACCCGAGCCACTTGCGATGCCGACGCACCGCTGGTGGTCGTCACCGGCGGCGGCCCGGGCATCATGGAAGCGGGCAACCGCGGCGCCTTCGAGGCGGGTGGCAAGAGCGTGGGCCTGAACATCGTGCTGCAGCACGAGCAGCGGCCGAACCCCTACATCACCCCTGAACTGTGCTTCCAGTTCCACTACTTCGCGCTGCGCAAGATGCACTTCCTCATGCGCTCGGTGGCGCTGGTGTGCTTTCCCGGCGGCTTCGGCACACTCGACGAATTGTTCGAGGTCCTCACCCTGACGCAGGCCAGCAAGGTACGGCATCGCCCCATCCTGCTGTTCGGTGAATCGTTCTGGCGCAAGCTCATCAACTTCGATCATCTGGTCGAGACTGGCATGATCTCGCCGAAAGACGTGCACCTGTTCCACTTTGTCGAAACCGCAGAGCAGGCCTGGGACACCCTGGCCCGCGCCTTCGAACTCGACACCGCAGCCGAACCGTCGTGACGCCCCCGCCCGCCAGCATCCACCTGATCGGGGCGCCCGCCGACATCGGCGCGGGCGCCCGCGGCGCCTCCATGGGACCAGAGGCGCTGCGCGTCGCCGGCATCGACCGCGCCCTGCGCGGCCTGGGGCTGGAGGTGCGCGACACCGGCAACCTCACCGGGCCGCACAACCCCTGGCTGCCACCGCGCGACGGCTATCGCCACCTGCCCGAAGTCATCGCCTGGAACACCGCCGTGCACCAAGCCGTGGGCGATGCCTTGCGTGCCGAGGCCCTGCCCATCCTGCTCGGCGGCGACCATTGCCTGGCCATCGGCTCGCTCAGCGCGGTGGCGCAGCACTGCCGCGCGCAGGGCCGCAAGCTGCGCGTGCTGTGGCTCGACGCCCATGCCGACTTCAACACCCATACCGTCACGCCCACCGGCAACATCCACGGCATGCCCGTGGCCTGCCTGTGCGGCAACGGCCCGCAGGCGCTCACCACCCTGGGCGGCGCGGCGCCGCAACTGCACCCGAACAGCATCCGGCAGATCGGCATCCGCAGTGTGGACCCTGAGGAAAAGCGGCTGGTGCACGCCGCCGGGCTGGACGTGTTCGACATGCGCTTCATCGACGAGCACGGCATGCGCGAAACCATGAACCAGGCCCTGGCCGGGCTCGATGCCGACACCCATCTGCATGTGAGCTTCGATGTCGATTTCCTCGACCCCGACATCGCCCCGGGCGTGGGCACCACGGTGCCCGGCGGCCCCACCTACCGCGAAGCCCAGCTCTGCATGGAAATGATCGCCGACACCGGGCTGCTGGCCTCGCTCGACGTGGTCGAGCTCAACCCCGCGTTCGACGTGCGCAACCGCACGGCCGAAGTCGCGGTCGATCTGATCGAGAGCCTGTTCGGCAAGTCCACCCTGATGCGCAAGTAAGGCGGTGCGGCGGCGCTGCGACAATGGCGCCATGCCCTCGAAGTTCCCCACCGCCCTGGACGCGCTGCAACACGTCTGGGGCTATCCCGCATTCCGCAGTCTGCAGGCCCAGGCCATCGATCAGGTGGTCGCGGGCGGCGATGCCCTGGTGCTCATGCCCACGGGCGGCGGCAAATCACTGTGCTTCCAGATCCCGGCGCTGCTGCGCGAGGGCGTGGGCATCGTCGTCTCGCCGCTGATCGCGCTGATGCAAGACCAGGTCGCCGCGCTGCGCGAGTTGGGCCTGCGCGCGGCCTTTCTCAACTCCACGCTCGACGCCACCGAAGCCCGCGCCGTGCTGCGCGCCGCGCGTGCGGGCGAACTCGACCTGCTCTACATGGCGCCGGAGCGGCTGCTCAGCGACTCGGGTCTGGCCCTGCTCGACGACCTGCACATCGCCCTGTTCGCCATCGACGAGGCGCATTGCGTGTCGCAATGGGGCCACGACTTCCGCCCGGAATACGGCCAGCTCTCCATCCTGCGCGAACGCTGGCCCGCCGTGCCCCGCGTGGCGCTGACCGCCACCGCCGACGCGCCGACGCGGCACGAAATCGTGCAGCGCCTGCTGCACGACGGCGCCGAGTTCGTCTCCAGCTTCGACCGCCCCAACATCCGCTATCGCGTGGTGGAAAAGCGCGACGGCCGCGCGCAACTGCTGCAGTTCATCCGCAGCGAGCATCCGCATGATTGCGGCGTGGTCTATGCCCTGTCGCGCAGCACGGTGGAGGAAGTGGCCGAAATGCTGTCCGGCCACGGCCTGCGCGCCCTGCCCTACCACGCCGGCCTGCCCACGGCCACGCGGGCGGCGCACCTGCGGCGCTTTCTCGACGAAGACGGCATCGTCATGGTGGCGACCATTGCCTTCGGCATGGGCATCGACAAGCCCGATGTGCGCTTTGTTGCTCATCTGGACATGCCCAAGTCCATCGAAGGCTACTTCCAGGAAACCGGCCGTGCCGGGCGCGACGGTCTTCCCGCGCAAGCCTGGATGGCCTACGGCCTGCAGGACGTGGTGCAGCAGCGCCGCCTCATCGACCTGTCGGACGCCGACGATGCCTACAAGCGCCTGTCCACCGCCAAGCTCGATGCCATGCTCGCCCTGGCCGAGGCCGCCGACTGCCGCCGCGTGCGTCTGCTGGGCTACTTCGGCGAATCGAGCACGCCTTGCGGCAACTGCGACAACTGCCTGAACCCACCGCAGCTCATCGACGTCACCGAGTCGGCGCAAAAGCTGCTCTCCACCATCTACCGCTGCCGCCAGGCCAGCGGCACCAGCTTCGCCGCCAGCCACCTCATCGACGTGCTGCGCGGCAAGCGCACCGACAAGACCGAGCGCCACGGCCACCATGCGCTGTCCACCTTCGGCATCGGCGCCGACCTGAGCGAGACCGACTGGCGTCTGCTGCTGCGCCAGCTCGTGGCGCAGCGGCTGGTTGAAGTGGACGCCACGCACTTCAACGTGCTGCACCTCACCGATGCCAGCCGCGCCGTGCTCAAAGGCCAGCAGCGCATCCATCTCAAGCACCGCGAGCCCGGCGCGGAACGCCGACGCCGCAGCGCCAGCGGCAGTACCGCCTCCACGGGCACCCGCCTGACCATGCAGGCGATGTCCAGCGCCGATGCCGAACTGTTCGCCCGCCTGCGCGCCTGGCGCGCGGCCACGGCCAAGGAGCACGGCGTCCCCGCCTATGTGGTGTTCCCCGATGCCACACTGCAAGCCATTGCCCTGGCGCGTCCGGACAGCCTGGAGGCGCTGCGTGGCATCTCCGGGGTGGGCGACAAGAAACGCGACACCTACGGCGCCGGGCTGCTGGCCGTCATTGCGCAGACGTCTTGAGCGCCGCGGCTTCGCCCCGCGTCTTCCACAGCGAGAACAGCACGCCCCCGGCCAGCAAAGCGAAAGTCACCGCCAGGCTGATGGCCGAAGGAATCTTGCCGACCAGTTCCGCCGCGACGATCTTGCCGCCAATGAACACCAGCACCAGCGCCAGCGCGTACTTCAAGTAAGTAAAGCGGTGCAGGATGGCGGCCAGCGCAAAGTACAGCGCGCGCAGGCCGAGTATGGCGAAGATGTTGCTCGTGTACACCACGAACGGGTCGGATGTGACGGCAAACACCGCGGGCACGCTGTCCACGGCAAACACCAGATCGGCCAGCTCCACCGTGACCAGCGCCATGAACAGCGGCGTGGCCATGCGGCGCATGCGCCCGCTGGCATCGGGCTGCCGCACCCAGAAGGCCTTGCCGTGCAGGTGCGGCGTCATGGGCACCAGGCGGCGGATCCACCGCAGCATGGGGTTGCGCATGGGGTCGGGCGCGTGGTCGGCAACCCACAGCATCTTGATCCCGGTGTACATGAGGAACGCGGCAAACAGGTACAGCATCCAGTGGAACTCCTGCACCAAGGTGGCACCGGCACCGATGAGCAGGGCACGCATCACGATCACCCCCAGAATGCCCCAGAACAGCACGCGATGTTGATACGCCCGCGGCACGGCAAAGGCGGCGAAGACCAGCGAAATGACAAACACATTGTCCAGCGACAAGCTCTTTTCCACCGCATACGCCGTGAAGTAGTCCATGCCCTGCTGCGCCCCGACCTGCCACCACAGCCAGGCGCCAAACACCAGCGCCACGGCGATGTAGCCCGCCGACAGCCACAGGCTCTCGCGCACGCCGATCTCACCCCCATCGCGGTGCAACACCCCCAGGTCGAGCGCCAGCAAGGTGACCACCACGCCACCAAACACCAGCCAGAGCCAGAGGGCGTGGCCAAGAAACGGGAGTTGCAAGACATCCATGATGGGGGAGCAGAACCCTGAAAAAAGGGGGCCATAGCCCCCAAGACATGACACGGTTGGAGCGCAGTGTGTCAATCGAAATCAAACAGGTCGGACAGCAGCGATTTGCGCTTTTTGTAGGGCTGCTGGCCGTGGCGCGGATCGTGACCTGAACGGCGGAAATCGCTGTCGTCGAAGTCCGGCTGACGCGGCACGGGCCGCTGCAACGCCGGAGACGCGGCATGGCTCGGGGCGGCGGGGGCCGCTGCCCCCTCCGCCACCATGGCGCGCTCGATGATCTTGTCGAGTTCGCCGCGATCGAGCCAGACACCCCGGCAACTCGGGCAGTAGTCGATCTCGATGCCCTGACGTTCGGCCATCACCAGCGTCGTGCCAGTGCAGTGGGGACATTGCATACGAAACCTCCTTGCATGGAACGTGTGCGGAACCGCGACCTTACTCGTCACTGCCCAGGAAGCCGAGCAGCTGCAGCAGGCTGGTGAACAGGTTGAAAATGCTCACGAACAGGCTGACCGTCGCCAGGATGTAGTTGGTCTCGCCACCCTGCACGATGCGGCTGGTCTCGAACAGAATCATGCCCGACATCAGCAGCACCACAGCAGCGGACACCGTCAGCGACAGCGCGGGCATCTGGAAGAACACCGCCGCCAGCCCGGCCAGCAGCGCCACAATCATGCCGCCGAAGAGAAAGCCGCCCATGAAGCTGAAGTCGCGCTTGCTCGTCAACACCCAGGCCGACAGCCCGAAGAAAATCAACGCCGTGCCGCCGAAGGCCATGGCCACGATCTCGCCGCCACCCTGCATCGCCAGATAGTGGTTGACGATGGGCCCCAGGGTGTAGCCCATGAAGCCCGTGAGCGCGAACACGGCGCCCAGGCCCCAGGCGCTGTTGCTCAGCTTGTAGGTGGCGAACAGCAGACCGAAGTAGCCCACCAGCGTGAGGATGATGCCGGGATGCGGCAGCTTGAGCGCGGCGCTCGCCGCGGCCACCGCTGCGCTGAAGGTCAGCGTCAGCGCCAGCAGGGCGTAGGTGTTGCGCAGCACGCGGTGCGCGGGAATGGATGCGGTGGCTGTGCCGGTGGAATACACCATGGCACTCTTGCCCCAGGCATTGCTCTCGTTCATGGCAGGCTCCCTAAAAGAAACAGACGATGCCCGGTACTTTAGGCAGCCAGTCATTTCGCGTAAATTCGTATTTTTGAATTTTTCATTTCGATTTTTACGAACAATGAGACAGGCTTTTGAATGAACTTCAAGCACCTGCATTACTTTTGGGTCACGGCCAAGACCGGCGGCGTGGTGCGCGCCGGCAAACAGCTGCACATCACGCCGCAAACCCTGAGCGGGCAAATCAAACTGCTGGAGGAGCAACTGGGCCGGCGCCTGCTGCGCAAAAGCGGCCGCACGCTGGAGTTGACCGAGGCCGGTCAGCTCGCGCTGCGCTACGCCGATGAAATCTTCACCCTGGGCGCGGAGCTCGAAGCCGCGCTGCAGCACGATCAACCCGCCCGGCCCCAGGCGCCCCTGCGCATCGGCGTCACCGACGCCGTGCCCAAAGCCATCGCCTATCGCCTGATCGAACCGGCTCTGCACCCCGAGCAGGCGCCCAGGCTGGTGTGCGAGGAAGGCGCCATGGACGATCTGCTGGCCGATCTGGCCGTGCACCGGCTCGATCTGGTCATCGCCGACGCGCCCCTGCCCGCACATGTCAACGTCCGGGCCTTCAACCACCGCCTGGGACGCACCACCCTGAGCTTCTACGCCAGCCCGCAGTTGCAGGCGCGCACGACGCAGCCCTTTCCGCAATGTCTTGCCGAACTGCCACTGCTGCTGCCTGCGGCATCGTCGGCGGTGCGCGCGCAGATCGACCAGTGGCTGGGCGAACACAAGATCGCCGCCCACATCGCCGGCGAATTCGAAGACAGCGCCCTGATGACCGCCTTCGGCCGCGAAGGCCGCGGTGCCTTCGCCGCCCCCAGCGTGCTGCAGCACGACATCGCCCGCGAACTCGGCGCGGCTCTGCTCGGCCACTGTGCCGGGATGCACCAAGAGTTTTACGCCATCTCGGTGGAGCGCCGCATCACCCACCCCGGCGTGGCGCAGATCACCCGTGTGGCCAAGGACCTGCTGGGCGTCTCCAGCTAGGGCCGATTCACGCCCGTGTCATTCGCGGGGGCAACGCGGCATGCCCCAGCCTACGGAAACGCCGGAATATCCGTGTCCATGCCTTCGGCGGCGACGCTTGGGCAGCAGTCCTTCATGCGATCGAGAATGCCCTGCACCTGTTCGTGCGCCACATCGGCCATGACCAGCAACTGCCCGGACGCGATCGCCTCCTTGAAGCGCTCCAATCGGGTGCTGCTGACGCTCACACCCACCAGACTGCTGGCCCAGCTTCCCACCAACGCTCCGGCCGCGGCCAGGGCGATGACAATGCCTCCGGCCGGAATGATGGCCATGCCAGGCAGCGCCACCGCCACCAGCCCGGCGATCAGACCCGTCGCCCCGCCGGCTGCGGCGCCGCGCTCGATGGCCGGAATCAAATCGGAGCGCTGCGCCACGCCTGCCTCGGGCAGATCGCCCATCGGCGTGCCCTCGCGGGCCAAGACATGAATGTGCTTCTCGGGAATCCGCGCCAGCAGCAAGCTGTCGACCAAGGCATGGGCACTGGCCACATCCGGCGCCAGAAAAAAGAGTCTGCGCATGAAAGTCTCCTCGAGGACGGCCCGACACGCGCCCCGGGCACCATTGCCCGCAACGGACTGGCCTTGGTGCGCAGATTAGGCGGGAATGATGAAACCGGGCTTAGGGTTTTGACCCGATCTGGGGGCTGGCGTTGTTCAAAGTATCGCAACGCCGCACGACATCGGCTACATTGCAAGTTGACGTAAACGTCAATCAGAGGGGGCAGGCGCCAAGCACGCCATGCACGAGGAGACTGGAATGACCGATTTGTCCGATGCCAAGGTGCTGGCGTCTTACACGCCGCAGCGGCGGCTGCGTTTTGTCACGGCGGCGGCACTGTTCGACGGACACGACGCTGCCATCAATATCATGCGCCGCATCCTTATCGGTATGGGCGCCGAGGTCATTCACCTCGGGCACAACCGCTCGGTGGATGAGATCGTTACGGCAGCGATCCAGGAAGACGCCCATGCCATCGCCATTTCCAGCTACCAGGGCGGGCATGTGGAGTTTTTCCGCTACATGATCGAGCGGCTGCGCGCGCTCGGCGCCGGGCACATCCAGGTGTTCGGCGGCGGCGGCGGGGTCATCGTGGCCGAGGAAATCGCGGCGCTGCAGCGCGACGGCGTCGCCCGCATCTACAGCCCGGAAGACGGGCAACGGCTGGGCCTGCAGGGCATGATCGGCGACATGCTGCAGCGCGCCGACCACGCTTTGCCCCCCTTGGCCGTGCCCGACCCGCTTGCGGCCCTGCAAACCGACGCCGCAGCGCTGGCGCGCGTCATCAGCCAGATCGAATCGGGCGAGGTTGACTCGACTCTGATGCAGCAGATCAAGACGCGCGCCGACACCGCGCACGGCGTGACCCTGGGCATCACCGGCACCGGCGGTGCGGGCAAGAGCAGCCTGGTGGATGAATTGATCCGCCGCGTGCGTCTGGACCAGGACGACAGCTTGCGCATCGCCGTCATCAGCATCGACCCCACACGGCGCCGAAGCGGCGGCGCGCTGCTGGGCGACCGCATCCGCATGAACGCCATTGGCGCGTGGACAACCCCCATGCGCGCCGACAGGCCAACCACCGCAACCGGGGGACCGGCCGACCGCGGCGCAGGCATGGTGTACATGCGCAGTCTGGCCACGCGCGACGCTGGCTCGGAACTCAGCAAGGCGCTCCCGGGGGTGATCGCCGCAGCCAAGGCTGCCGGGTTCGACCTCATCCTGGTCGAGACCTCGGGCATCGGCCAGGGCGATGCCGCCATCGTGCCGCTGGTCGATCTCAGCCTGTATGTGATGACCCCGGAATTCGGCGCCGCCAGCCAGCTGGAAAAAATCGACATGCTCGACTTTGCCGACTTCGTCGCCATCAACAAGTTTGACCGCAAGGGTGCGATGGACGCATTGCGCGACGTGGCCAAGCAGGTGCAGCGCAATCGCGGTGCGTTTCAACGTGCCGCCGAGGCCATGCCGGTGTTCGGCACCATGGCCAGTCGCTTCAACGACGACGGCGTTACCGCCCTGTACCAGGCGCTCAAGCCGCAGTTCGCCGCACGCGGCCTGAGGCTGCAAAGCGGCCGCCTGCCTGCGGTTGCGGGCCGCCACAGCACGCACCAAACGCCCATCGTGCCTCCGGCGCGTAGCCGCTATCTGGCCGACATCGCCGACACCGTTCGCGGTTACCACCGCCAGACCACCGAGCAGACGCGGCTGGCGCGCGAGGCGCAGCAGTTACGCGAAGCCGCCCGCATGCTGCGCGCCGCCAAGCCGCTCAAACCCAGCGCCGCCGAGGCCGCCGAGGAACTGGCAGAGCAGCGCGAACAGGCCATGCAGCCCGCCGCGCGCAAGCTGCTGGCGATGTGGCCGGACATGCAGAAGGCGTATGCCGGCGACGAATACGTGGTGAAAATCCGCGACAAGGAAATCCGCACCGCGCTGACCCACACCACGCTGTCGGGCAACAAAATCCGCAAGGTCGTGCTGCCCAAATACGAAGACCACGGCGAGCTGCTGAAGTGGCTGATGCGCGAAAACGTGCCCGGCAGCTTTCCGTTCACTGCCGGTGTGTTTGCCTTCAAGCGCGAAAACGAAGACCCCACGCGCATGTTCGCCGGCGAGGGCGACCCGTTTCGCACGAACCGCCGCTTCAAGCTACTGAGCGAAGGCATGCCGGCCAAGCGGCTGTCCACCGCGTTCGACTCGGTCACGCTGTACGGCGCCGATCCCGACCGCCGGCCCGACATCTACGGCAAGGTCGGCAACTCGGGCGTGAGCGTGGCCACGCTCGACGACATGAAGGCGCTGTACGACGGCTTCGATCTGTGCGACCCGGCGACGTCGGTGAGCATGACCATCAACGGCCCGGCGCCGACCATTCTGGCGATGTTCCTCAACACCGCGATCGACCAGCAGCTGGACAAATTCCGCGCTGACAACCAGCGCGAGCCGACCGACGACGAGGCCGCCAAAATCCGCGCCTGGGTGCTGGAAAACGTGCGCGGCACAGTGCAGGCCGACATTCTGAAGGAAGACCAGGGGCAGAACACCTGCATCTTCTCCACCGAGTTTTCGCTCAAGGTCATGGGCGACATTCAGGCGTACTTCGTCCACCACAAGGTGCGCAATTTCTACTCGGTGTCGATCTCCGGCTACCACATCGCCGAGGCCGGCGCCAACCCGATTTCGCAACTCGCCTTCACCCTCGCCAACGGCTTCACGTTTGTTGAGGCGTATCTGGCGCGCGGCATGCACATCGACGACTTCGCGCCCAATCTGAGCTTCTTTTTCAGCAACGGCATGGACCCGGAATACAGCGTGCTCGGCCGGGTGGCGCGGCGCATCTGGGCGGTGGCGATGCGCGACAAATACGGTGCCAACGAGCGCAGCCAGAAGCTCAAGTACCACGTGCAGACCAGCGGCCGCAGCCTGCACGCGCAGGAAATCCAGTTCAACGACATCCGCACCACCCTGCAGGCGCTGATCGCGATTTACGACAACTGCAACAGCCTGCACACCAACGCCTTCGACGAAGCCATCACCACGCCGACCGAAGACAGCGTGCGCCGCGCGCTGGCGATTCAGCTCATCATCAACCGCGAGTGGGGGCTGGCCAAGTGCGAGAACCCCAACCAGGGCGCGTTCATCATCGACGAACTGACCGACCTGGTGGAAGAAGCCGTGCTCAAGGAATTCGAGGCAATTGCCGACCGCGGCGGCGTGCTCGGGGCAATGGAAACCGGCTACCAGCGCAGCAAAATCCAGGAGGAAAGCCTGCACTACGAAATGCTCAAGCACACCGGCGAGCTGCCCATCATCGGCGTCAACACCTTCCGCAACCCGCATGGCGACCCGGTGCCGGCGCACATCGAACTGGCCCGCTCGTCTGAGGCGGAAAAGGAGTCGCAACTGCAGCGCCTTGGTGCATTCCACCAGCGTCATGCATCGGAGGCCGCGGCCATGCTGCAGCGGCTGCAGCAGGCGGTGATCGAGCACGGCAACGTGTTCGCCGTGCTGATGGACGCCGTGCGGGTGTGCAGCCTGGGGCAAATCACTACCGCGCTGTTCGAGGTGGGCGGGCAATACCGGCGCAGTATGTGAGCGTTCTCTATCATTGCGCTGGTGCCGCCGCGCCCTCTGCGTGGCGGTTTTCGTTTGCTCCACCATGTCCGCCTCCACCGCTTCGCTGCGCGCCAGCGCCCTGATGCTGCTGGCCTCGCTGATCTGGGGCTCGGCGTTCGTCGCCCAGACCGCCAGCATCGGCACCATCGGCCCGTTCTATTACACCGGCCTGCGTTTCGTGCTCGGTGCCGCTGTCGTCCTGGCGGTGATGGCGCTGCGTCCCCGCATCGACCCCGCCGCGCACCCCTTGTCCACCCCGCGCAGCCTGCTGCGCGACGGCAGCCTGCTCGGCGTGCTGGTGGCGTTTGCCATCTCACTGCAGCAGATCGGGCTGGAATCCACCACCGTGGCCAACGCCGGTTTCATCAGTTCGCTGTATGTCGTGCTTGTGCCGCTTCTCGGCTTGCTTTGGGGACGGCGCATCGGCGCGGGGGTATGGTTGGGCGCGCTGCTGGCCGCCATCGGCATGTACTTCCTCAGCGTGCGCAGCGGCTACAGCGTGCGCCACGGCGACTGGCTGGAGTTGGGTGGCGCGCTGTTCATCACCGGGCAGATTTTGCTGCTGGGGCGCGTCGCGCCACGGCACGACCCGCTGCACCTGGCCGTCGTCCAATTCCTGGTCTGTGCCGTGCTCTGCCTCGGCGCCGGCGTGTTACTGGAAACGCTGAGCCTTGATGCACTATGGCGCGCCGCTGGCACCATCGTCTATGGTGGCGCGCTTTCGGTTGGGGTGGCCTACACCCTGCAGGTCGTGGCCCAGCGCCACGCCATTCCCGCCCATGCGGCGGTGATCTTCAGCATGGAAGGCGTGTTCGCCGCACTGGCAGCCTGGCTGGTGCTGCAGCAGACCTTGGACTTGCGCGCCGGCCTGGGCTGCCTGTTGGTGTTCTGCGGCCTGCTGGTGTCGCAACTGCCACTGAGGGCATTGGCAGGCGGCTTGCGCACGCGCCTGCGTGCCGCGTTGGCCGCCCCTGCGATCGATCCCTGACCATGCCGAACAAGCCACCTGCGCGCTCCGTCTGGCCCGGCCGCCCGTTGCCCGCCCGCCCGGCTGCCGCGCGCCCCGAACCCAGCCGCGCCGCATCGCAAGCGCCGAGCACAAGCCCGACCGACGCCCTGGTGCGCCTGTCCAAGCGCATGGCCGAACTCGGCCTCGCCTCGCGCCGCGAAGCCGACGACTGGATTGAACGCGGCTGGGTGTTGCTCGACGGCACCCCGGCCGTGCTGGGTACCAAGGTGGCGGCCGATCTGCCGAGCTCGCGCATCGTCATTCGTAAGGCGGCGCACCATCAGCAGGCCGCGCAAGTCACCATCCTGTTGCACAAACCCGTGGGCTATGTGAGCGCGCAAGCCGAGCATGGTTACACCCCGGCCGTGTCGCTCATCCGGGCGGAAAACCGCTGGGATGAATGCACTGCGCGGCAGACGTTTTCGCCGGCGCATCTGCGCCATCTCGCGGTGGCCGGGCGGCTGGACATCGACTCCACCGGATTGCTGGTGCTGACGCAGGACGGCCGCATTGCCCGACAACTCATCGGCGAGGACAGCGGCGTGGAGAAGGAATATCTGGTCCGAGTCAGCCTGATGGATGCGCCGAGCCAGCCCGACGACGACGTGCAGGCCCGGTTTCCCGCCAGCAAACTCGCCCTGCTGCGTCACGGCCTGGCGCTCGACGGCCAGCCGCTGCGGCCCGCGCAGGTTGAATGGATCAATCCGCAGCAGTTGCGCTTTGTGCTGCGCGAAGGCAAGAAGCGCCAGATCCGCCGCATGTGCGAACTCGTCGGCCTGCACGTCACCGGCCTGAAGCGCGTGCGCATGGGCCGGATCCGCCTGGGCGCGCTGCCGCTCGGGGCATGGCGCTACCTGCGCGACGACGAGCAGTTCTAGCCTCCCTTCTTGCAGCCCGGCGCCCGCAGAGTTCAAGCGGCGAGCCGGTCTGACATGGCGCCGACACCTTGGCGTGGTACCAAGCTGCCATGCCCGCCTTGCCCCCCGCGCCCCTGTCCGCTTCGCCACGCGAAGCCATCCGTCAACTCCGCGATGCCGCGCTGCGCTACGAGCAGGCCCACGCGCCGCGGATTGCCGCCTTGCCCGCAGCGCGGCAGGCCAGCGCCCGCAATCTGCTGCACTACCTCGCCGTACGGCAGCACGATCTTCGCCCCCTGCAACTGCAACTGGCGCAGATGGGGCTGTCCTCCCTCGGCAATCTGGAGGCGCATGTGCTCGCCGCGCTCGATGCGGTGGCTGCACGGCTGGACGCATGCTCCGGCTCGCCGTCCACGCCGTCGGCAAGCACCGCCAGCGCCTACACCCAGGGAATGGAATGCCTGCAGCGCAATGCCGCCGAGCTGCTCGGCCCACCACGGCCGCAGCGCGATGTCCGCATCATGGTGACGCTGGCAACCGAGAACGCCGCCGACTCCAAGGCAATGCGCGCCTTGGTCGACGCTGGCATGGACATCGCCCGCATCAACTGCGCGCATGACGACGCCGCAATCTGGCACCGCATGGCCGCCGAGGTTCGCGCTGCCTCAGGGCCGCATGGCTCGGCCCCATTGATTCAGATCGATCTGCCCGGCCCCAAGTCCCGCACGGGCAGGCTGCAGTCGCCCGGCCGGTTGCTGCACCTGCGGCCGCAGCGCAACCTGCGTGGCAAAACCCTCCAGCCCGCCATGCTGCGCCTGTGGTTCGGCCCGGGCGCACCAACCCAGACCGACGACGGAGCGCCAGTGCTACTGGCACGCGGGGTGCAACCGCCACCGCCCGATGCCCAAGGGGAATCCCTGCATCTGCGGCTGACCGACACACGTCAACGCACCCGCCACGGACGCCTGGTGTGGTGTCAGGGCGACTTGCTGCAATTTGCCTTTGAGCGCTCGGTCTATCTGGAAGAGGCCATGGCCTTCAGCCTGATGGATGGCACCACGTTGCTGGGCACGGGCAAGCTCGAGGGCATTGCCGCGGTGCCGGGCGAGCTGCGGCTGTGCATTGGCGACCCGCTGCTGTTGCTGCGCCGCGACGAACCCGGGCACCCTGGTGTGCGCAACGAGCAAGGCGCCTTCATCACGCCGCCGCAAGTTCACTGCACGCTGACGGCAGCGTTTACCTCCGCACGGGCCGGGCAATCGGTGTGGCTCGACGACGGGCGCATCGGGGCCACCATTGAGTCCTGCACCGACGATGTCATGCAGCTGCGCATCATCCACGCTGCGCCCGAGGGCAGCAAGCTCAAGGCGGAAAAAGGCATCAATTTCCCTGACACCTGCTTCGACACCCCTGCGTTGACGGAAAAGGATCGCGCTGATCTCGCCGCCATGGCCGCACAGGCCGATCTGGTCGCTTTGTCCTTCGTGCGCAGTCCGCAGGACGTGGCTGCCTTGCGCACGCAACTCGCGACGCTCAATCGCAGCGAAGTGGGCATCGTGCTCAAAATCGAAAACCGCCAAGCGTTCGCCCAGCTTCCCGCGATCCTGCTCGAAGCGTTGGCCCATCCTAAGGTCGGCATCATGGTCGCCCGCGGCGATCTGGCGGTGGAATTGGGGTTCGAGCGCCTGTCCGAGGTGCAGGAAGAAATGCTTTGGCTGTGCGAGGCTGCGCACCTGCCGGTGATCTGGGCCACACAGATCCTCGACACCCTGGCGCGCAGCGGGCAGCCGACCCGCCCGGAAGTCACCGATGCCGCCATGAGCATCCGCGCCGAATGCGCCATGCTCAACAAGGGACCGCACATCACCGAGGCTGTGCGCTTTCTGTCCGGCGTGCTCGAACGGATGGAGGGGCACTACGCCAAACGCATGGCCCTGCGCCGTCCGCTCTCAGTTGCCGCCCTGCCCGACCCGCTGCGCTCGGCAGCGTCCACTGCGTGATTGCCGCAGACCGGTCGGTCCTCTGGTCCATCGCCGTCTCGGATTTGCTGCGAAGCACGCCACGCCGAGTTTCACAATGTTGCATTGCAACATAAGAGGCGTTGATTTTTGTCAACGACAAAAGCCCAAATCAGTGAGCGCTTATAGAGGGTTGTCCTAATGTCCAAGAGGGAACGTGCAAGGAACAATGCGCCATCTTTTGCGGAGTACCACTATGGATTCAAAGCGTCGCACATGGTTGATCGCAACGGGCTGTGCCGGTTGCGTTGCGGCAGGGGGGGCGGCGGTTCCCTTTGTCGACTCGCTCGCGCCCTCTGCCAAGGCGCGTGCCGAGGGCGGCCCTGTGGACGTGGACATCAGCACCCTGCGCCCGAGTGAAAAGATGACGGTGTTGTGGCGCGGCCAGCCGGTGTGGATTCTGCACCGCACCCCGGCCATGCTGGAGTCGCTGAACGAAACGCAAAGCCTGGTCGCCGACCCCGACTCCAAGCGCACCGCCTTCCCCACCCCGGAGTGGGCGCAGACGCAGTGGCGCTCGATCAAGAAGGAGTACCTGGTGGTCGTGGGCATCTGCACCCATCTGGGCTGCTCGCCTGTGGATCGCTTCACCCCCGGCCCGCAGCCGTCGCTGCCCTCCGACTGGGACGGTGGCTTTCTCTGCCCCTGCCACGGTTCGATGTTCGACCTCGCAGGCCGGGTGTTCAAGAACATGCCCGCGCCCGACAACCTGGTCGTGCCACCCTACATGTACGTCACCGATGCCAAGCTCCGCATCGGCGAGCACGATAAAGCCTGAATCCGCCCGAGCCTGAAGGCGGCCGCTGGCGACTTGCAGTATCCCTGGCAGTACCCCCACAAGAACCCGAAGGAGACTTTGCATGGCAGATCACTCGCTGCATGGCGCGCACGCCGCGCCGGAACATGGCGGCTTGCGCGGCTGGATCGACAAGCGTTTTCCCTTCTCTTCCTTGTGGAGCGCCCACCTCACCGAGTATTACGCGCCGAAGAATCTCAACTTCTGGTACTACTTCGGCTCGCTGTCCATCGTGGTGCTGGCCATCCAGATCGTCAGCGGCATTTTCCTGGTGATGAACTACAAGCCCGACGCCGCACTGGCGTTCGGCTCGGTCGAGTACATCATGCGCGACGTCAACTGGGGCTGGCTGATCCGCTACATCCACTCCACCGGGGCGTCAGCGTTTTTCATCGTGGTGTACCTGCACATGTTCCGCGGGTTAATCTACGGCTCCTATCGCACCCCGCGCGAACTGATCTGGATTTTCGGCTGCCTGATCTTTCTGTGCCTGATGGCCGAGGCCTTTTTCGGGTATCTGCTGCCCTGGGGCCAGATGTCGTTCTGGGGAGCGCAGGTCATCGTCAATCTGTTCTCGGCCATCCCCTTTATCGGCCCTGATCTGGCGGTGTGGATTCGCGGCGACTATGTGGTGAGCGACGTCACCCTCAACCGCTTTTTCGCCTTCCACGTCATCGCCATTCCGCTGCTGCTCATCGGCCTGGTCGGCTCGCACATCATTGCACTGCACCAGGTGGGTTCGAACAACCCGGACGGCGTGGAGATCAAGGACAACAAGGACGGCCGCGGCATCCCGCGCGACGGCGTGGCCTTCCACCCGTACTACACGGTGCACGACCTGTTCGGGCTGTCGGTGTTCCTGCTGATTTTCTGCGCCGTGGTGTTCTTCGCGCCGCAGTTTGGCGGTTATTTCCTGGAACACAACAACTTCATCCCGGCCAACCCGCTCAAAACCCCGCCGCACATCGCGCCGGTGTGGTACTTCACGCCGTTCTATTCCATCCTCCGCGCCACCACCAGCAACACCGTGCACATCTGGATGGGTGTGGTCGTCGCCGCCACGCTCTTTGCCATCTGGCGCAACCGCGGTAAGCCCGCACGCGCGGTCGTGTTTGCCGTGGGCGGCGGCCTGCTGTTCTGGGCGCTGGCCGCGGTGGACGCCAAGTTCTGGGGCGTGGTCAGCATGGGAGGCGCCGTGGTGATCTTCTTCTTCCTGCCCTGGCTGGACAAGTCGCCGGTCAAGTCGATCCGCTACCGGCCCTCGTGGCATCGCGCCATCTACACCCTGTTCGCCATCAACTTCATCGTGCTGGGTTACTTCGGCATCCAGCCGCCCTCGCCCGTGGCCTATGCCGTGGCATTGACGTGCACCTTGCTGTATTTCAGCTTCTTCTTCCTGATGCCTTGGTGGAGCCGACTCGGCGCCTTCAAACCCGTGCCGCAACGCCTGACCTTCAAAGCCCACTGATGCGCGCTGCCATGACCTCTCTCCTGCAACGACTTTGCCTGAGTCTGCTCCTCGGGCTGATGCTGCAAGGCGCCGCCCGCGCCGCGTCGGAAGAGCAAGAAATCCCGCTCGATCACGCCCCTTACCGGGTCAACAACGTGCTGGCCTTGCAGAACGGTGCCCGGTTGTTCGTCAATTACTGCCTGGGTTGCCACTCGGCCAAATACATGCGCTACGAAAGCCTGCGCAGCATCGGCCTGAGCGACGACCAGATCCAGCACAACCTGATGTTCGGCGACGCCAAGATCGGCGACACCATGCGCGTGGCCATGACCACAGCGCAGGCGGAAAAGTGGTTCGGCATCGACCCGCCCGATCTGTCCATCATCACCAAAGCCCTGGCCTCACACCGTGGCAATGGCACCGACTACCTCTACACCTACCTGCGCACCTTCTACCGTGACGACACGCGTCCCAGCGGCTGGAACAATCTGGTGTTCCCCGGCGTCGGCATGCCCAACCCGTTGTGGATGCTGCAAGGCGAGCGCGCAGCCAACTTCCGAATCGGTCCCGATCCGGCCGACCCCTCGGTCAAACTCAAGACCTTTGTTGGCTACACCCAGTTGACCCCGGGGAGCGAGACGCCGACCGAGTATGATTCGACAGTTGCCGACCTTGTCGCCTACATGCAGTGGATGGCCGAACCCGACCAACTGTTTCGCAAGCGCCTTGGCGTCATCGTGCTGATCTTCCTTGGATTTTTCAGCTTCCTGACCTGGAAACTGAAGTCCGAATACTGGAAAGACGTCACCTGACACAGGCAGCGGCCCTCGCCGGGCCGACTGCACGAACCGAATCACCGGGGTGGCATGCCACCCCGTTCTGTTTTTTTGCGCCCCCAGGTCGGGCCTTCCCCGACCCGCCCTCCGAGGGGGTCAACAATCTCGGGGCGGCCCTTCGCTTTTTAGATAGGAGTCTGCATTCATGATGGTGCTCTATTCCGGCACGACCTGCCCGTTCTCGCAGCGTTGCCGCTTCGTGCTGTTCGAAAAAGGCATGGATTTCGAAATCCGTGACGTCGACCTGTTCAACAAACCCGAAGACGTCAGCGTCATGAACCCCTATGGCCAGGTGCCTATCCTGGTCGAGCGCGACCTCATCCTGTACGAATCCAACATCATCAACGAGTACATCGACGAGCGCTTCCCCCACCCCCAACTCATGCCCGGCGACCCGGTCGCCCGCGCCCGCGTGCGTCTGTTCCTGTTCAACTTCGAGAAGGAACTCTTCGTCCACGTCAGCACGCTGGAGTCGCGCGCCACCAAGTCCAACGAGAAGGCCCTGGAAAAGGCCCGCAGCGCCATCCGCGACCGCCTCACGCAGCTCGCGCCCGTGTTCCTGAAGAACAAGTACATGCTGGGCGAGGATTTCTCCATGCTCGATGTCGCCATCGCCCCGCTGCTGTGGCGCCTGGACCATTACGGCATCGATCTGCCCAAGTCGGCGCTGCCGCTCGCCAAGTATGCCGAGCGCATTTTCCAGCGCCCGGCGTACATCGAAGCGCTGACGCCGTCCGAAAAAATCATGCGCAAGTAACCCTGCCAACGCAATGCCAGGCGACACCCAGGACATCGGCTCCACCAAGCCCTATCTCATCCGCGCGCTCTATGAGTGGTGCACGGACAACGGCCTCACGCCCTACCTCGCCGTGCGCGTGGGAGCCGGAGCCAGGGTGCCGATGGAGTTCGTCAAGCACGGTGAAATCGTGTTGAACATCAGCTTCGATGCCACGAGCGCCCTGACGATCGGCAACGATGCCATCCGCTTCAAGGCAAGGTTCAGCGGCGTTGCCCGCGACATTCTCGTCCCCATTGAACAGGTCGCAGCCATCTACGCCCGCGAGAACAATCAGGGCATGGCCTTTCCCGTCGAATCGTCCAGCGACGACACGCATGGCGGCCAGGCCGACGATGCCCCCGTCGCGGCAGAATCTGCACCCACTGCGGATTCTCCGCCCCGGACGACCAGCCACTTGCGCCCGGTAGAATCTGGCGTCGCCGAGGATGAGTCCTCGCCTCCCGAACCGCCGCCAGCCCCCCGTTCCGGCGGCTCGCACCTCAAACGCGTGAAGTAAACCCCGTCGCCCCTTGGTGACGCCCACGCCGACTTAGCTCAGCTGGTAGAGCAACCGCCTTGTAAGCGGTAGGTCATCCGTTCGATTCGGATAGTCGGCACCAAATCCTCATAAAAATCACTATGTTGCGAGCGCTGTCCGTAGTCTGACAGTCGCTTCTCTGTGCCTTCTCGGGGACAAATCTGCCCCTGAGAGTCCCCAAAATGTCTCAGAATATTGCGGCGCGCTTGAATTCTTCGGGATAGGGTTGATTGGTCTTCATGGCACCTCTTATTAGCCTCAGATTAAGGCTAGTAGGTGCCTATTGGACCCGGGGCGATTCAGTGCCTTCCACCGCCAAGATAGGACGACTGAATTTCGTCTGAACTCAGCAGATCCGTTGCGTTGCCTTGAAGCCGAATCACCCCTGTTTCCATCACATAGCCGCGATCTGCCAATCGCAATCCCATCCGCGCATTTTGTTCGACCAACAAAATTGTCATCCCTTGCTCACGGATCTGATGCAAGGCGCGAAAAATGTCCCGGACAATGATGGGAGCAAGCCCCAAACTGGGCTCATCCAGCAGCAACAAGGTGGGTTGGGCCAAGAGTGCCCTGCCGATCGCGAGCATCTGCTGTTCTCCTCCAGACAGTGTGCCCGCGAGCTGTGCTTTGCGTTCGTCGAGCCGAGGAAACATGCCCAGTACACTAGGAAGCGCCTGACGGACTTGGGACAGCGGGCGGGTATAGCCGCCCAGCTCAAGGTTCTCGAGTACCGTCAACGTGGGAAAGACCCGGCGCCCCTCGGGGACTTGCGCAATGCCGAGACGAACAATGCGGTCAGCGCCGAGATGAACCAAGCTGCGACCGCGAAACTTGACGTTACCGCCGTGCGGGCGCAGAAGCCCACTGATGGTGCGCATCAACGTTGTCTTTCCCGCACCGTTTGCACCCAGCAAAGTAACGATTTCCCCCTCGTCAACCTGCAGGCTCACGCCTTTGAGTGCCTGAATCGCGCCATAACGCACGTCAAGCTGATCAATTTGGAGCAGGCTCACCGCTTAGCCCTCCGTGCTGCGCTCCGCACCGTGGGCACTGGGCATCTGACCGATGCGTTCATGCCGCGCTCCCTTTGGACTCAGGGAAAAGATCCTCGTCGTCTTTGCCAAGATACGCCTCGATAACATCAGGATGGCTGCGAATTTGCTCGGGGCTGCCCTCGGCAATCATGCGACCGAAGTTGATGCAGACGATGTGGTCGGTAACGTTCATCACCACGTTCATGTCGTGTTCCACCAAAAGCACGCTAATACCCTCGTCGCGCACGGCGAGAATGGTGTCGTTGAGCGCTGCTGACTCGTGGTCATTCAACCCTGCAGCGGGTTCGTCGAGTATCAACAGCTTCGGCCGCGCCACCAATGCGCGCGCCAACTCCACCCGACGCTGCACTCCATAGGGCAGCGAAGCGACATCGGTATCAGCCAATTGGTCGAGCTGCAGCCTTGCCAGCAGCTCCATCGCCGTCTGTCGTAACCACTCTTCCTCGCGTCGTTGCGCTGGAGTGCTCAGCAGACCTTGCCACCACGTCTGCCGCGTTTGAAGATGCAATCCGGCAAGCACATTGACCAGCACGCTCTGTCCGTTGAATAGCCGGATGGTTTGAAAGGTACGGAAAATTCCGGCTCGGGCGATCCGGTGCGGTGCCCAGCCGGTAATGTCGCTGCCATCGAACTTGATGGAACCCGAGTTAGGCTTGTACACACCGGTGATCAGGTTGAACGCCGTCGTTTTACCCGCGCCGTTCGGGCCGATGAGGCCGACAATTTGATTCGCCCCAACCGCAAAGCTCAGACCAGCCACCGCCTGCAGGCCACCGAAACGAATCCCGACATCCTTGAGTTCCAGCAGCGCGGCGTTCATGTCTTTGCTCCGGCGCTGCGGCGGCGTGGCCAAATACCCTGCGGCCGCAGCACCATCACCACGACCATCGCGATGCCAAAGACGAAGTAGCGGTATTCAGCAAACTGTCGGAACGCCTGCGGAACAACGAACATTAGCGCAGTACCCAGCAGCACGCCAGGAATCGACCCCTGGCCGCCGACGAGAACGATGGCAAATAACGTCACGGATTCGGTGAACACAAACGCACCTGGGCTGACAGCAGCCATCAAAGCGGCAAACAGCGTGCCGGCAAAACCGGCCAATGCGGCACTCAGCGCGAACGCGAGCACTTTGTAGGCGCGGGTGTCGATCCCCATCGTCGTTGCCGCGAGTTGATCGTGCTTGATGTAGTACAGGGTGCGGCCGAGGTGTGAACGGTCGAGGTTGTGGATCAGTACAAGCGTCGCTGCAAACGCCACCCAGTCGAGCCAGAACTGCGCTGAGGCGCTAGCCACCTGCCAGCCGAAAATGCTCGGCACGCCGATGCCGAAAATCCCGTCTGGCCCACCGGTCATCTGCGCCAAATTGTTGTTCAGTGCAAGCACGAAAATGGCGTTTAAGCCAATGGTCACCACGAGAAGGTAATCGCCACGCAGTTTGACGATTGGCGCCGACAATATGGCCCCGGCCAGAGCCGCCAGCAGCACCGCCACCGGCCAAGTGGCCAGGATTGGCCAGTTGAACTGAGTATTGAGAATCGCCGTGGCATACGCCCCGATGCCGAAATACACCGCATGCCCCATGTCGAACATGCCTGCCCGTCCCAGAACGATGTCTTGGCTGAGCGCGACGATGGCATACACAGCAAACAATGAGGCGATAAATATCCAAGTTTGGTCGAGCGCCAGAGGAACCGCCAGACCCGCGAGCCATAACAGCGCCCCAACCCAAGGGCGATGGATCCAGTCGACAAGAGCCTTCATACCTTCTCCACCACCCGCTCGCCAAGCAAGCCGTTGGGCCGGACAAGCAAAATGCCGATCAGCAGCGCAAAGGTGATCGCCTCCTGCCAAGAACTCGAAATGAACCCCGCAGCGAAGGCGTTGAACAAACCCAGCAGCACGCCGCCAAGCATCGCGCCCGGGATGTTGCCGATCCCACCGATGATCGCGGCGATGAACGCACTCAGGCCATAATTCCACCCCATCGTGAAGTACACCTGCCGGTAGTACAGGCCAATGAACAAGCCGCCGATCGCGCCGATGGCCGGGCCGACAAGAAACACGCTGATGATCACCCGGTTGACATTGATTCCCATCAGCCTCGCGGCATCTTGGTCGCTGGCTGTGGCGCGCATCGCCGTGCCATAACGGGTGTGGTGCACGAACCAGTACAACACAGCCATGAGCAAGGCCGAACCGGCGATGATCAGTACTTGTACCAGATCGATCCGCGCCCCAAACGCCGTCCAATGCATCGACGGCAGCAAATTACTGGGAAACACGCGCAACTGCGGTCCCCAGATCAGCATGATGCCGTTCTCGATGAACAGCGAGGCACCAAGCGCCGACACAACCGCCGAGAGCCGGTCTGCACGCCGTAAGGGACGATAAGCAGACAACTCGAGCACAACGCCCGCCACCGCCACGACTACAGCGGCAATGATGAAGGCGGCACCAAGCCACAACAACTGCGAATGGCCGCTGCCCGCCTCGGAGCCAAGCACCACCAAGCCGACATATGCACCAAAGATGCACAAATCACCATGAGCGAAATTGATCAGCCGCAGCACGCCATAGACCATGGTGTAACCAAGGGCAATCAGCGCATAAATACCGCCCACAGTCAAACCGTTGACGAATTGTTGAACAACCGTACCAAGCATCGGTGATCTCCTGGATGCGTTGCGTTGCCGCAGGGTATAACCCTGTGAATGCCGCCCCCTTCGGCTGCGCCGTCACCTGATCGTCAGATTATTTGCCTGCCGCGGTTGCCGGATAGATGATTTTATAAGCGCCGCTAGGCGTGACTTCGAAGGCAACATAGGGACTGCCGGTGCGTTCACCCACAGCGTTCCAGGAAAACGTTCCGGTCAAACCCTCGAAGTCCTTGAGTTCGTGCAAGGCAGGAATCAGTTTAGCCGCATCGACACTTTTGATTTTTTCCGCCGTGTAGAGAATCGCCCGCAAACCATCAGCGTTGGTCAGAGTGAAAATACTCGGCGGCTGATGCCCATAGGCCGTTTTGAACTGGGCAAGAAATTCCTTGGCGGCAGGATAAGGCAGGTCTTCTGGCGCCGGTACATTGATAATGATCGCTCCCGCCGCAGCGTTTCCAGCGATTTTGGCAAATGCCACATTCTGATTGGCGTCGCCGCCAACGAATTTGGCCTTCATACCCAGTTGCGCCATTTGCGCCTTGATCAATCCACCGTCTGTGTAATACCCCGAGAAGTAAATTGCCTGCGGATGCAGCGCAGCGAGCTTGGTCAGTACCGGGGTGTAGTTTTGCGAACCGGCATTGATGTAGGCCTTGTCGAGCACATCGATACCCTCTTTTTTGGCGTCGGCAACCACCGCGTCGGCCAAGCCGGTCGCAAAGCTGGAATGGTCGGTGATGACCGCAATTTTGCTCAGTCCTGCAACCTTGAAGTACCCGGCGGTGAAAATCGCCTCGGCACTATTGGGCGGCGCGTTACGGAAAAAAGTCTTGTAGCTGCGCGCGGTCAACTCATCGCTGGTGCCATCAGACGTCTGGATGACGTTGGCGCGGGCGTAAATCGGTTGCGCCGCGAGAGCAGCACCGCTGGTGTAACTGCCAATGACAGCCAGCACGCCGTCGTTGACCAATTGTCGTGCACAAATCGCCGCTGGCGCTGCCTCCCCTTGGTCGTCACACACCTTGACTTCAAGCGGATGACCGAGCAAACCGCCTTTGGCGTTTTGTTGCTTCACCAGTAGCTTGACCGCATCGGCGATCCCCTGCCCATCATTGGCGTATTGCCCGGTAATCGGGGCCTGCACGCCGATTTTGATGGGCGTGGCAGCCTGCGCCACAGTGGCGGTAGCCATCAAACCTGCCGTCAATAAAACTGGAAAAAGAGATTTCCGAAAAGGGTTCATGAGAGTCTCCGTCGGACAGGCTCGGTTTAGGTGCCGCCTGCGGCTTGGTTGCAGCCGAGTCGACTTGACCAGTGCGTGGGCCTGTTGACACGCATGCTGATCACCAACATTGGACGTAGCGTAGCGGTGCAACCTGGAAGACGTATGAGGGTTTTACCTAGATCACCATTCTGGTAAAACCACAATCAAATGCGGTATAACCTTCCACATTTTAGTAGCTCGACATTTTTTAAGCAGGTACAACTCATGGCGGCAACGACAATCGGTGTGAAGGTGGACGAACGCATCCGGGAACGTATCCGGCAGGTGGCTGACGCGCAGAGCCGCTCACCGCATGCCATGGTCAAGGACATGATTCTTCAAGGTCTGGAGCGCGCCGAAGCCGGCGGGATACAAGAAGGCGGCGGAGGCGTAACGGGCTCCGATGACCACCGCGAAGCTGGAGCCATCATTCCTTTTTTGGATCTGGCCCAGGACGTGCAGCCGCAATCCGTGCTGCGCTCTGCGATCACCGCGGCCTACCGCCGTCCCGAGTCCGACTGCATGCCCGCGCTCATTGCGCAGGCGGAGTTGCCCCCAGCGCAGGCTCAGTTGACAGAGAAAATGGCGCGGCAGCTTGCCGAGCGCCTACGCGCCAAACCCTCGCGCGGTTTGGTTGAGACCCTGCTGCAGGAATATGCACTGTCGAGCCAGGAAGGCATTGCGCTGATGTGTTTGGCCGAGGCGCTGCTGCGCATTCCCGACACCGTGACGCGCGACGCCCTCATCCGCGACAAACTGCGCTCGGCCGATTGGCAAAGCCATTTGGGCGGCGGACGCTCGCTGTTCGTCAACGCCGCAACTTGGGGACTACTGCTGACCGGACGACTGGTGGCGACCAATAGCGAGACGTCGCTGTCGAACCTGCTCACCCGTTTGGTCGCCCGCGGCGGCGAGCCCCTAGTGCGTGGCGGTGTGAACTTGGCAATGCGGCTGATGGGCGAGCAGTTCGTTCTCGGCCAAACCATCGGCGAGGCACTGGCCAATAGCCGAAAATCCGAAGCTAAGGGATTCCGTCACTCCTACGACATGTTGGGCGAAGCAGCACTGACCGCAGCAGATGCCGAGCGCTACCTTCACGACTACGAACAGGCCATCCACGCCATTGGCAAGTCAGCGCAGCGCCGGGGTATTTACGAGGGTCCCGGCATTTCGATCAAGCTCTCGGCGCTGCACCCGCGATACAGCCGGGCGCAGCGGCAGCGGGTCATGCAGGAGCTGCTACCGCGCCTGATTCACCTCACCCGCCTGGCGCGTCAATACGACATTGGCCTGAACATCGACGCCGAAGAGGCCGACCGGCTGGAATTGTCTCTCGATCTGCTCGAAAGCCTGTGCTTCGAACCGACACTGGCGGGATGGAACGGCATTGGCTTTGTCGTGCAGGCCTATCAAAAGCGCGCGCCCTCCGTGCTTGATTACCTGATCGACCTGGCGCAGCGTTCGCGCCGCCGGCTGATGGTGCGGCTGGTTAAAGGCGCCTACTGGGATTCGGAAATCAAGCGCGCACAACTCGACGGCCTGGAGGGCTTTCCGGTATACACCCGCAAGGTCTACACCGATGTGTCGTATTTGGCTTGCGCGCGCAAGCTGCTGGCCGCACCGCAGGCGGTGTTTGCCCAGTTCGCCACGCACAACGCGCACACGGTCGCTGCGATTCTCGCAATGGCCGGCGAGAATTTTTATCTCGGTCAATACGAGTTCCAGTGCCTGCATGGCATGGGCGAACCACTCTACGAGGAAGTCGTGGCCGCCAATGGGCTGAACCGGCCCTGCCGGATCTACGCACCCGTGGGCACGCACGAAACCCTGTTGGCGTATCTGGTACGGCGCTTGCTGGAAAACGGTGCCAACACCTCGTTCGTCCACCAAGTTAACGATCCCCGATTGCCGCTCGATGCCATCGTCGCCGACCCAGTGCGGCTTGCGCGCAGCATCCAGCCGCTTGGGTCGCCCCACCCCAGAATCGCATTGCCGCGAGCGCTGTACGGTGAGTCGCGCGACAACTCCGCCGGCTTGGATTTGAGCAACGAGCAACGGCTGGCCTCGCTCGCCGCTGCTGGTCTCGCCGGCCTGGAGGTCATGTTGCATGCGCAGCCAATTCTGGCCGACGGCCAGTTGTCCAATGGTCCTTCGCGCCCGGTGCGCAATCCGGCGGATCGCCGCGACGTAGTCGGCCATGTGACCGAGGCCATCCCCGAGTTGGTCCAGCACGCTGTCACTTTGGCTCTCAAAGCGGCTTCAGTGTGGCAAGCCACCCCACCCGACGAACGCGCCGCCGTCCTGCGGCGTGCCGCTGACTCCATTGAAGCGCGACTGCCGCACCTCGTCGCGCTGATTGTGCGCGAAGCCGGGCGCACCATCCCAGCCGCCATCGGCGAAGTGCGCGAGGCGATCGACGCGCTGCGCTATGACGCTGCCCAGGTCGATACGCGTTTGCACAACGGGGAACACCGCCCGCTTGGTCCCGTTGTGGCGATCAGCCCGTGGAATTTCCCGCTGGCGATTTTCATCGGCCAGGTTGCTGCGGCGCTGGCTGCCGGCAACGTCGTCCTGGCCAAACCCGCCGAGCAGACGCCGCTTATCGCGCATACCGCATCTACTTTGCTCATCGACGCTGGGCTGCCCGCAGGCGCACTGCAGCTTCTCCCCGGCGATGGGCGCATCGGCGCGGCCCTCGTCGCCGACCCGCGCGTGCGCGGCGTGGTGTTCACCGGATCGACCGAGGTGGCGCGGTTGATTCAGGCGCAACTGGCGCAGCGGCTGGATCCGCAGGGACTGCCCATTCCGTTCATCGCCGAAACTGGTGGGCAAAACGCCATGGTCGTCGACTCGTCGGCGCTGCCCGAACAGGCCGTCAGCGACATCCTGTCCTCCGCGTTCGATTCCGCGGGGCAGCGCTGCTCGGCGCTGCGCATTCTGCTGGTGCAGGAAGAAGCCGCCGATCGCCTGCTGACCATGTTGCGCGGCGCGATGGACGAACTACGCATCGGCCGCCCCGATCGGCTCGACACGGACGTCGGGCCGCTTATCAGCAGCGAAGCACGCGATACTGTGGCGGCGCACATTGACGCCATGCGCAGCAAAGAGTATGCGGTATTCGCACCACCGCTGCCTGCCGACACCCTTCATGGTCATTTCCTCGCGCCGACGGTGATCGAAATCCCGGAGGTTGGCGTGCTCGGCCGCGAAGTCTTCGGTCCGGTGCTGCACGTCGTGCGTTACCGCAGCGACGCGCTAGACGCGGCGATCGACGCGGTCAACGCACTGGGTTACGGCTTGACCTTCGGCATCCACAGCCGTATCGACGAAACCATCGCTCGCGCCCAGGAACGCATCCGTGCGGGCAACATCTACGTCAACCGCAACATGATCGGCGCCGTCATCGGCGCTCAACCCTTCGGCGGCCATGGCCTGTCGGGAACCGGCCCGAAAGCCGGCGGGCCGTTGTATTTACGTCGCCTGCTCAAACCGACCTGCGCACCCTTCCTCCCCTGCACTGCGGCCGGCCAGGCGTTCACCGACGTGATGCAGGCGCTTGAAGCCGCAGGCATCGACCCGCAGCCGATGCAGCGCTACGCCGAGTGTGCCCCGGCCACACAGGCGCAGGAACTAGCCGGCCCCGTCGGAGAGTCCAACCGCTACCACCTTCGCCCTAAAGGTGCCCTGCTTTGCCGATCTGACGACCGAGCCAGCCTAGTTCGGCAAATCGGCGCTGCCTTGGCCAGCGGCAATACTGCGCTGCTCAGTGGCAACTCGGCGCGAGAGATCGTCGAGGCGATTCCTGACGCGCTACGCGACTCGGTACGTGAGATTACAGCGGACGATCAGCCCGCCGTGGCACTGTATGACGGTGACCCCGCCGTGCTGCAGGCTCTCCTTCGCGAAGTCGCCCAGTACAGACATGCCGCGGTCGTCGTCCACGCGCTCCCAATCGATCACCGCGAGACTACCGACTACCCGCTGGAATTGCTGCTTGATGAGGAAGCGGTCAGCGTCAATACAGCAGCGGCCGGAGGAAATGCAAGCCTTATGATGATTGGTTAGACTTCCCGCATGGTCGATTCCACGAGAGCAACTTTTAGCGTTGCGAGCGTTTGGAAAGTTTGCAGCCTTCTACGGCTCTACCAGTGCATTTGGCGCAGTTTTTCCCATGCTCTCCACCGCTCTTGCTCAAAGCGATTGATTTGTAGTGATGATCAGGACGCTGGCCCCTTAAGGATCGGCGCCTTCTTTCGACGGTCACTAGCCGCGGTCAATCGACCCCGGCTACGGGCTTGGCGCGCTTGGCGACGGCCGTGAGCAACTCCCTGGCTCGGATCTCTGCCTCCGTGGCCTGTTCCAAAGGTGCACGGCACAGCCCAGCCATGTCGTACCGGGCGTTCTCATACACCTCGGCGGCGGCCGGGAAGCGGCGCAGCACGCCGTCCAACCAAGGACTGGCGGGCAGGCGGCGTAACTCGGTCTCGAGGCGCTTGACCAGGGACCGATACTGCTCGGCACTGGCCTGCAGCGGTTCGCTGTCGAGCTTTTGCAGCAACTGCGCCAGAACAACCACCGCAGGCACGACCGGGCGCGAGGCCGTGGGCTGGGCTGAGGTTGGGGATTCGGTCATGACAACTCCTGGGGAAACGGGCCGTGTCGGGTTTTGTCCGGTCTTGTCGATGCCATCGAGATGCGGACAGGTCGACGCAAATCAAGAGTTTCCGCAGCGCAGCACAGGACGGTAGGGAGACGCAGAATGTGGGTTCATTCCGAGCCCAGGCGGCTTGGCCCATAACCCATTCCCTGAGAGGTTCCCATGACCAACAACGATTCCGTCGCCTTCATCGGGCTGGGCAGCATGGGCGCGCCCATGGCGCGCAATTTGCTCGGCATCTTTCCTTCACTGACCGTCTACAACCGCAACCGCGAGCGGGCGGCCCAGTTGGTACAAGCCGGGGCCACCCTGGCCGCTTCCCCGGCGGAGGCGGTGCGCCCCGGCGGCATCGTGGTCACCATGGTGGCCAACGATGCGGCGTTGAAAGAGGTCACCCTCGGCTCGCATGGCTTTGCCAAGACGCTTGGCGCTGGGGGGCTACACATTTCCATGAGCACGGTCTCGCCCGAAACCACGCGTCTGCTGGCGGCAGAACATGCCCGCCACGGCAGTCTGTTCCTCAGTGCGCCGGTGTTCGGTCGCCCCGAGGCCGCCGCGGCAAAGAAGCTGTGGATCGTCCAGTCCGGTTCGGCGCAGGCCAAGGCGCGGGCCGAGCCCGTGCTGCGGGCCCTGGGGCAAGGCATCCATGACTTCGGCGAGGAGCCGGGAGCGGCCAACGTGGTGAAGCTCAGCGGCAACTTCCTCATTCTTTCGGCGGTGGAAGCCATGGGCGAAGCCCTGGCGCTGGCCGAGAAGAGCGGCATCGACCGGAGTTCTTTGGCGGCGTTCTGGGGCGAAACCATCTTTGGCTGCCCGATTTACCAGAACTACTCCAAACTGCTGGCACAGCGGCAGTATGAACCGGCGGGGTTCAAGCTGGAGCTCGGTCTCAAAGACGTTCGACTGGTGAGGGACGTGGCCGAACACGCCACGCTGCCGATGCCGCTGGCAGACCTGTTGCATGAACGCTTGCTGACCAGCCTGGCCAAGGGCCGGGGCGGCATCGACTGGACGGGCATTGAGTTGGTGACGGCCGAGGCGGGTGGGTTGCGCTGAGCGGTACCAAAATCCTCCGGGCATTCGCTGCAGCGCATGTGGCTGGCGCTTCCAGCGCTCGGTTCGAGACGCGTGACGTCTTCTGTCGCCTAACTTGCTGGTTTTATTTGGGATTTCGTCGTATGCGGCTTAGGATCGCCCTCTGTGAATGTCGAGATCACTTGGGCGAGCCCAGGTCGAGCAGCCAAGCAATCTCAATATGAAAAGGCCTCGCTGGTGTGCCGCGAGGCCTTTTTGTTTGCTTGGGTCGCGAACGTCATCCACGGCTCGGCTGCGCTTCGAAGCAGCACCGATCCACAACCGACTCACTCCACCAGCTTTTCCAACCCCGACTTGTCGAAGTGTTCGGTGCGCAGGGCTTCCGGCGGACAGGCTTCGGCGGGACAGACACCGTGGCGCTCCAAGGCTTGCCAGAGCAGGGCGACCTGGTGTTCGAGTTGGGCGGCGTGGTCGATCAAGCCGAGCACTGCGCGCGATTGCGGATCGTCGCCATTCTGTGTCACGGCGTAGGCGGAAAAACCCATACGGGCGGCGGCCGCCTCGCGTTGTTGGTCAGCCTCTTTCTGAATGATGCGGGCCGGGTTGCCGACCGCGGTCGCACCCGCCGGCACGGCTTTGACGACCACCGCGTTGGAGCCGATGCGCGCGCCCTCGCCCACCACAAAACCGCCCAGCACCTGCGCACCCGCGCCCACCACCACCCCGGCTTCGAGCGTCGGATGGCGCTTGGTGCCCTTGTAGAGTGAGGTGCCGCCCAGGGTCACGCCTTGGTAGATGGTGCAGTCGTCACCGATCTGCGCCGTCTCGCCGA
Source organism: Pseudomonadota bacterium (assembly GCA_021818065.1). Lineage (GTDB taxonomy): Bacteria > Pseudomonadota > Gammaproteobacteria > Burkholderiales > Burkholderiaceae_C > Thiomonas. Next base: position 1,286 of record JAKAFC010000002.1, on the reverse strand, counting down.
TCACCACGCCCATGCCGTGGTCGATGAACACGCGGCGGCCGATGGTGGCGCCGGGATGGATTTCGATGCCGGTGAACCAGCGGCCCCAATGCGAAATCCACCGCCCGAGCCAGCGCCAGCCACGGGTCCAGCAGCCATGGGCCAGGGTGTGAAACAGCAGGGCATGCACGCCGGGATAACAGGTGAGCACCTCCCAGGACGAGCGCGCCGCCGGGTCGCGTTCGAGGATGATCTGGATGGTTTCACGCAGGCGTTGCAGCATGGGTTGACTTGTGCAGGGGACGATCGTCAACCAGTGTATTGAAGCGGGGTCAAACGTGCCGAAGCTGCGCGGCACGCACCTCAGTGTGGCGGCAGTTTGCGCAGAATGGCCGCGCAGACGCCGCGCAGGATCTGCACTTCCTCGCGGGTCAGTTCGGCACGTGAAGCCAAACGCTGCAGCCGCGGCAGCAATTTGCGGGGTGCCTGCAGATCGAGCACGTCCAGCGCCACCAGCGCCTGCGCGACATGCGCCAACAGCCCTTGCACCTCGCCGGCCGTGGCGGGTTCGGCCTGCGGCGGTGCAGGCAGGGCGTGCAGCCCGACAGCCTTGCGCCACTCCCAAGCGATGAGTTGCACCGACTGCGCCAGGTTGAGCGAGGTGTACGCGGGATTGGCCGGGATGCTCAGCAGCGCATCGCAACGGTACACATCGGCATTGCTCAGGCCGAAGCGTTCGCTGCCAAAGACAAACGCGGCGCGGCGGCCCTGTTGTGTGCTGCGCTGCGCTAGGTCGGGCAGCCAGTCGGGAGTGTGCAGCGGCGGTCCGAAGTCGCGCACCCGGGCCGACAATGCCGTGACCCAGCCGCAATCGGCCACGGCGCTGGCCAGATCGGCATGGACCTGCGCGGCGCGGAGCACGTCGTCGGCGCCGCTGGCAAAGGCCACGGCCTCGGCGTGCTCCTGCACATCGGGGAGACGTGGCGCCACCAAGCGCAGATGGCTGAAGCCCATGGTTTTGATGGCCCGCGCCGCAGCGCCCACGTTGCCCGGATGACTGGTGCCGACGAGGACGAAAACCGTGTCGTCCAGCGCCGCGACACCGGGCTGCGGCGGCGCCTCGATAAAATCCTGATCGTTCATCTGTTCTTTGTCATTCCCCGAATCTCTCGCGCCATTGTCGCCGTTGGCGCCCCGACACCATGCACCCCATGCTCAACGTGGCCGTTCGCGCAGCGCGCGAAGCCGGCAAAATCATCAACCGCGCGAGTCTCGACATTGACCTGCTGCGTATCGCGCAAAAGGCC
>JAKAFC010000115.1 GCA_021818065.1 Pseudomonadota bacterium | reverse complement strand
GACCATGACCGCGCTGGTGCTGCGGGCCGACGCGCAACTCGGCCGCACCGGGGCTGCGGCCTTGCCGGTCGGGGTGGCCATTCCCGGCTCCATCTCGCCCACCACCGGCCTGATCCGCAACGCCAATTCCACCGTGCTCAATGGCCGCCCGCTGCAGCGCGACCTGGAAGCGGCACTGCAACGCCCGGTGCGGCTGCACAACGACGCCAACTGCCTGGCCATGAGCGAGGCCGTGGACGGCGCCGGGCAGGGCGCACGCGTGGTGTTCGGCGTCATTCTGGGCACCGGCGTTGGCGCCGGCATGGCCATCGACGGCACGGACTGGCTGGGCTGCAACGGCGTGGCCGGGGAGTGGGGCCACAACCCGCTGCCCTGGCCGCGTCCCAGCCCGGCCTGGCGGGAGTTGCCCGGGCCGCACTGTTGGTGCGGCCTGCACGGCTGCATCGAAACCTGGCTGAGCGGGCCGGCGTTCGCCGCCGACCACGCCGCGCACGGCGGCCCGTCGATCCCGGCGCACGCCATCGTGGCGGCGATGCGCGCGGGCGACGCCGCGGCCCGCGCCAGCTTCATCCGCTACTGCGACCGCCTGGCACGCGCCCTGGCGCATGTCATCAACCTGCTGGACCCGGAAGTCATCGTGCTCGGCGGGGGCCTGAGCAATGTCACCGAGTTGTACGCCGAAGTGCCGCGGCGCTGGGGCGCCTGGGTGTTCTCCGACGTCGTCCGCACCCGCCTGGCGCCGGCGCTGCATGGCGACTCGTCCGGCATCCGCGGCGCCGCCTGGCTGTGGCGCCGCTAGGGCAGGTTCAGCTCCCGGGCTGCTCGCGCTCGGTGAAGTCGAGCGCCGCGGAGTTGATACAGTAGCGCAGCCCCGTGGGGTTGGGCCCATCGGGGAAGACATGGCCCAGGTGCGCGCCGCACTGGCCGCATTGCACCTCGGTGCGCACCATGCCGTGGCTGGTGTCGCGCACTTCACGAATGACGGCCTGCGCCGTGGGCTGCCAGAAGCTGGGCCAGCCGCTGCCCGATTCAAACTTGGTGCGCGAATCGAACAGGGGCGTGCCGCAGCACACGCAGCGGTACACGCCGTCGCCGTGATGGTCCAAGTACAGGCCGGTGAACGGCGGCTCGGTAGCGCTGCACCGCGTGACGCGGTATTGCTCCTCGGTGAGCTTGCTGCGCCAGACGGCATCGTCGGCGGGCGGGGCGGTGGGCTTGGACATGAAGGTTCCTTTCAGGATGAGCAGGACAGGCTGGGCGGCGGTGCATCGTCCGGGGGCGGCGCGGTGTAGTGTGCGGGCAGGCCAGCCGGGTCGAACGGCCGCCGCAGCGCTGCCAGCAGGCGCCGCACCTCGGAAAAATCGCCATGCTCCGCCTGGGCGATGGCGGCCTGCGCCAGGTGGTGACGCAACACCAGGGCGGGGTTCACCGCGTTCATGGCCTGGGCGCGGGCTGCCGCCTCCCGCGGTTCGGCCCGCAGCCGGTCGCGATAGCGCCTGGCCCAGTCGGCGAGCAGCCCGGGCGCCAGGGCAAACTGCGCGACGAGCTGCGGCGGCAGGGCGGCCTGTGGATTCTCCTCGACATGGGCGAGGGCGCGGAAGGTGAGGATCCAGTCGCTGCGATTGGCGTGCATGGCCGCCAGCAGATCCTGGATCAGCGCGTCATCGTCCGGCAGCGTCTGCTGCAGCCCGAGCTTGGCGCCGAGCTGCTGCTGCAACGCCTGCAGGAACAGCGGCCGGAAGCTGTCGACCGCATCGCGTGCCTGCTCCGGTTGGTCGATCAGCGGCAGCAGCGCTTGCGCCAGGGCCAGCAGGTTCCAGTGGGCCACCGCAGGCTGGCGACCATAGGCATAGCGGCCGGTGCGATCGGTGGTGTTGGGCGTGTGCAGCGGGTCGTAGGCGTCGAGGAAGGCGAACGGGCCGTAGTCGATGGTCCAGCTCAGAATGGACATGTTGTCGGTGTTCATCACCCCGTGCATGAAGCCCACGGCCTGCCATTGGGCGATGAGCCGCGCGGTGCCTGCCACAACCCACTGCAACAGCGCCAGCGCAGGCTGTGCCGCGTCGACGCAGGCCGGGCAGTGGCGGGCGATTACCCAATCGGTGAGCTGGCGCAACTGCGCCGTCTGGCCGCTGTAGCTGAAGTGCTCGAAGTGGCCGAAGCGCACGAAACTCGGCGCCAGCCGCGTCACCATGGCGGCCGTCTCCAGGCGTTCGCGCCGCACCGGGCGGCTGGAGCCGACCAGACACAAGGCCCGCGTGGTGGGAATGCCCAGCGCGGCCATGGCTTCGGAACACAGAAACTCGCGGATGGACGAGCGCAGCACCGCCCAGCCGTCGCCCATGCGGGAAAACGGGGTGCGCCCGCTGCCTTTGAACTGCACCTCCCAGCGGGCCGCGTCAGCGTGCTGTCCGGGCCAGTCGCCCAGCAGCAGGGCCCGGCCGTCGCCGAGCTGCCCGGCCCAGTTGCCGAACTGATGACCGGCATAGACCGTGGCGCGGCTGCGGCCACTGAGGGCGGCGACATGGCCGCCGAAGGCCAGCGCCCAGGCCTGCTCCTGTTCCGGGGTGGATGGCGGCTGCAGGCCCACAAGCGCGGCGGCGTCGGCGCTGCAGGCGACCAACTGCGGATCGGGCAGAGGACTGACTGCGACGGGCACGCTGAAGGCGTCGCCGAGCGCGGCAAACGATTGCCCCAGGGGAGGCCAGGTCAGGCCAGGCGGGGCCGCTGGCGTTGCATGGGCGCGGGAGGCGGGCGGGGCCAGGTCGGGCCAAGGCGGTGTCATGCGCGCATTTTCGGAGAAAGCCTGTGGCCGTGAGGGCCGCGGGGTATCCTTGCCGCATTCCCATGACCGATTTCACGCCATGCTGTCTTCTGCGCTCACCGACCCAGACAACGCCGCGGCATCGACCGAGACACACGCCGTCATCGCCCTGCCATTCGGACGCATGGGCCTGCATGGCACCGACCAGGCGGTGACGCTGCTGGAATATCTGCCCGCCGACACGCCGCTGCGCGCGCCAAGCACGCCGCTGGGCCGCGAGTTACAGGCGCAGTTGCTGGCGTACTGCGCCGATCCGGCCTACCGTTTTGATCTGCCGCTCCAGCCCAGGGGAACGCCGTTCCAGCAGCGCGTCTGGGCGCTGCTGCGGCAGATTCCTCCGGGCCGCACTCGCAGCTACGGCGATGCTGCGGCCGAGTTGCACAGCGCCGCGCGTGCCGTCGGCCAGGCCTGCGCCGCCAATCCCTTCGCGCCCATCGTGCCCTGCCACCGCATCGTTGCACAGGGCGGCTTGGGGGGCTTTGCCCATGCCACGGCGCCGGATGACAAGCTGCTGGGCATCAAGCGCTGGCTGCTGCGCCACGAAGGCGCGCGTCTCCATGCCTGAGGCCGCGCCCCAAACGGACTGGCCTGTCGCGCCGCAGGCCTGCGCCGCCCTGATTGACCGGTTTTGCGACGCCCTGTGGCTGGAGGACGGTCTGGCGCCCAACACCCTGGCGGCGTACCGGCGCGACCTCACCCTGCTGGCGCGCTGGCTGGCCTTCAGCCAGCGTCCGGCGCTGATGCAGGCAGGCCTGGCCGATGTGCAGGCCTACATCGCCACCCGCTTCGCCCAGAGCAAGGCCACCTCGTCCAATCGCAGGCTGGTGGTGCTGCGCCGGTTTTACCGTTGGGCCTTGCGCGAGCACCTGCGCGCCGACGACCCTACCTTGCAACTCGACATGGCGCGCCAGCCGCCGCGTCGGCCCAAGACGCTGAGCGAGGCGCAGGTCGAAGCCTTGCTTGACGCCCCGGACGTGCAAACACCGCAGGGTCTGCGCGATCGCGCCATGCTCGAACTGCTCTACGCCAGCGGTCTGCGGGTCAGCGAGCTGGTGGCACTGCCGGTGGTGCGGCTGTCGCTCGACCAGGGGGTGGTACAGATCGCCGGCAAGGGCGGCAAGGAGAGGCTGGTGCCGTTCGGCGATGCCGCGCACGCCTGGCTGCAGCGTTATCTGCACGACGCACGTCCAGCGCTGCTGCAGGGGAGGGACAGCCCGTTTCTGTTCGTCACCACGCGCAGCGGGCAATCGGCGCGGGAGCAGGTGGGCATCACCCGACAGATGTTCTGGATGCACCTCAAGGCCTACGCCCGACAGGCCGACATTGCCGTGCCGCTGTCACCCCACACCCTGCGCCACGCCTTCGCCACCCACCTGCTCAACCATGGTGCCGATCTGCGTGTGGTGCAATTGCTGCTCGGCCATGCCGACATTTCCACCACGCAGATCTACACGCATATTGCGCGCGAGCGGCTCAAGACCCTGCACGCCCGCCATCACCCCCGCGCCTGAACGCGCGCCATCGTCATGGCCCAAGACAACTTCTGGTCGGCATTCGTCCTGCTGCTGCTGATCCTCGATCCGTTCGGCAACCTGCCGTTTTTCATCGCCGTCATGCGCGATCTGCCGCCCAAGCGCCGCCTGCCGGTGGCGCTGCGCGAAATCGGCATCGCCTACATCGTGCTGCTGGCCTTCATGCTGGGCGGCCACGGGTTTCTCAAGCTGATGAATCTGAATCAGCCGTCGATCGAAGTGGCAGGCGGCGTGATTCTGCTGCTGGTGGCGATCAAGATGATTTTTTCCACCACCTCCGAGATCTTCGGCGGCTCGGGCGGGCGCGAGCCGCTGATCTTCCCGTTGGCGGTGCCGTTGCTGGCCGGGCCCTCGGCGCTGGCGACGGTGCTGCTGCTGGCCTCGCGCCAACCCAGCGAGATCTGGACCTGGGTGGGGGCGCTCAGCTCAGCGGTGGCGCTCACCGGCGGGCTCCTGCTGCTGAGCGAAACCTTGCTCAAGTGGCTGGGCGACTCGGTGATGAACGCCGCCGAAAAGCTCATGGGCCTGATTCTCACCGCCATTGCCGTGAACATGCTGCTGTCGGGCATCCGCTCCTACTTCGGGCTCTGACGCAGCACTATGAAAACCCTTGTGCCGTCGATACGATAGCCGCAGCGCATTTGGCGCCCACACACAAGTCCCGAGCCCGAATCCACCATGGAACGCATGACCATCACCCCCGAAGACCGCGAAGCCCTGGCCCATTTTCTCGGCCAGCTGGTCGACACCAGCATCCTCACACGCCGCGAGATTCACGACTTTCTCGACTACTGCGACCTGATGGCCCCGCGCAAGGGCGAAGTCATCGCCGACATCGGTCAGGTGGGCGAAAGCCTGTTTTTCGTCCTCGAAGGCCAGGGCTGCCTGATGGCGCAACTGCCCGAGAGCGAAATGGAGATCGGCAAGATTCAGCCCGGCGAGATGCTGGGGGAGATGAGCTTTTTCGACCGCAAGCCGCGTGAAGTGCGCCTGCGCGCCGGTGAAGACACCCGGCTGCTGCGCATCAGCCGCACCATGTACAACCGCCTGCGCCTGGAGCGGCCGCTGCTGGCGGTGCTGCTGCTGGAAGTGGCCATCATCAGCCTCGACCATCTCTACCGCCGCACCTCCTCCGACATGGCACAGCTCAACCGCTACATCCACCGCACCGGGCGTTGACCGGCACCTCATGCGCGCCACCCCCGCTGTCGCCGTGCAGCTGCGCCGGGCCTACGACGCCCCGGCGCCCGACGACGGCACGCGCATTCTCATCGACCGTCTCTGGCCCCGCGGCCTGCGCAAAGACGGCGCGCACATCGACCTCTGGCTCAAGGACCTCGCCCCCAGCACGGCGCTGCGGGTGTGGTTCGGCCATGCGCCGGAGCGCTTTGCCGAGTTTTCCCAGCGCTACACCGCGGAACTCGACGCCCTGCCGCCGGACAATCCCGATCTCTCCAAGTTGCGCACCGCGCTGCAGGCCGGCAGGGTGACGCTGCTCTACGCCGCGCACGATCCGCAGATCAACCACGCCCGGGTGCTGCACGCTTGGATCGTGTCGGTTCACGGCTTCGGCGCTGGCACACCATGACGCAGTCAACGCCCGATTCCGTGCTGGCCTTCTGGTTCGAGGCCACCGACCCGGCGCAGTGGTTCAAGGCCGACTCCACGTTCGACGATCTGATTCGCAGCCGCTTTGGCGCGCTGCACGCCCAGGCCAGCCGTTGCGAGCTGTGGGAGTGGCGACGCTCGCCACAGGGACGGCTGGCGGAGATCATCGTGCTCGACCAGTTTTCGCGGAACATGGGCCGCGGCACCCCCGCCGCTTTCGCCCACGATGCCCTGGCCTTGGCCCTGGCGCAGGAGGCTGTGGCCAGCGGCGCCGATCAGGCCCTGGTGCCGGCGCAGCGCAGCTTTCTCTACATGCCGTACATGCACAGCGAATCGCGTCTGGTACAGGTGGAATCGGAGCGGCTGTTTCGCGACAACGGAAGGCCGACGAATTACGCCTTTGCCCTGCGCCACAAGGCCATCATCGACCGGTTCGGCCGCTACCCGCACCGCAACGCCGTGTTGGGGCGGGAATCGACAGACGAGGAAATGGCCTTCCTCAAGGAGCCGGGGTCGAGCTTTTAGCGCTCGGTGCCGCCAGGCGCTCAGGGGTGCAGTACCGGGGGCGAGGGCGCCCGCGGCTTGGTCGCATGCTTGGTCAGATCATCCATGAACAGCGAGTCCAGCACGCTTTTGCTCGTGGCCGCCAGAACGACCTTCGGCGCCACCCCGGCATCCAGCGCCTGCTGCCAGCGACCGGCACAGACGCACCAGCGATCGCCCGGCTTCAACCCGGGAAAACGCTGCTTGGGATTCGGGGTGATCAGATCGTTGCCTTCGCCTTTGGTGAATGCCAGGAAGCGCGCGCTCATGACCGCACACACGCCGTACACCCCGGCATCCTCCTTGCTGACTACGCAGGAACCGTTGCGCGTGTAACCGGTGAGCGGCGCGCGGCTGCACGACAGCAGGGGTTGGTCCAGGACATCGAGCAACGCGGGGTTGGCTTCGGATTTGTCGACAGGCCCCTGCGCGCCCGCAGAATTGGCCAGGAGAAGCAGACCGAGGCCGACAGCAACGAGCGAAGCGACGCCGCGCAAGAGTGACCGGTGGGAATTCACGTGCTTGCTCCTAGGTAAACAACGAGCTTCAAGGCTACGGTCAAAAGACCAAGACGGTCGGCCTTGCTGCTGAAAACACGGACGACTTGAGGGAATTTTCCGGGCCATCCCGCGCGGCGCGCAGCGACGTTGCAAGCGGCGCAAACGCCTGTCAGATGGCCCGCTCCAGCCACGCCATTTCTTCCACGCTGAACCCCGCTTGCAGCCGCGCCTCGCGGTTGAACGGGGGTTTGATGCGTGGAGCGTCGTAAGCCTCGGCCAGCTCGTCGTAGGCCATGAGGGGGTTGCGCCCGGTGCGCGCGCACGCCCAGTGATACCAGCGGTTGCCAATGGCCACATGGCCGATTTCATCGGCGAGGATGCGGTCGAGAATCGCCGCGCCGCGCGCATCGCCTGCTGCGGCCAGCTTGGCGCGAATGCTGGGATTGACATCCAGGCCGCGCGCTTCCAGGGTACGCGGCACCAGCGCCATGCGGGCAAGCAGATCGTCGGCAGTTTTCTCCGCCATGTCCCACAGACCGTTGTGTGCCGGAAAGTCGCCGTAGGCGCTTCCCAGATTGTGCAGGTGTGCACGCAGCAGGCTGAAATGCTCGGCCTCTTCGGCGGCCACGCCGATCCAATCGCGGTAAAAATCGTCGGGCAGGTCGGTGAAGCGCCAAACCGCGTCCAGCGCCAGATTGATGGCGTTGAACTCGATATGGGCAATGGAATGCAGCAGCGCCGCATGGCCCTTCGGATCGCGCGGGTTGCGCCGCGGCATTTGCTGCGCGGGCATCAGCTCCGGGCGCGCGGGGCGGCCGGGGAGGGCGGCTCCCGGCGCGGGCTGCACGACCTGCGCCGCATCGATGTGCGCCCGCGCGGCGCACAGATCGTCGCGCAGTGCCAAGGCCAGTGCCGCTTTGCGCGTGGGATCGGGTTCGAGCAGCGCGGCCAGCGCCTGGGCTCGGGCGCAGGGCGGCGCCAGTGGTTCGCTCACGGTGTTTTCTTCAGCACGGTCATGGCCGAGGCGATCAGTCCGGCGGCCTGGCTCATGTCGTTGGGCACGATCAGGGTGGTGCTGGACTTGGCCAGGTTGGCGTAGGCCTCCAGCCCCTGCTGCGCCACCTTGAGCTGCACCGCCTCGTTGCCGCCGGGTTTCTGGATGGCGGCAGCCACGACCTCCAGCGCGTGCGCCGTGGCGTTGGCCACGGCCTCGATGGCCGCCGCCTCGCCCTGCGCCGTGTTGATTGCCGCCTGGCGTTCGCCTTCGGAGCGGGCGATGAACGCCTGACGCTCCCCCTCGGCCACGTTGATGGCCTGCTGCCGCGCACCCTCGGAGGTGGCGATGACCGCCCGCTTTTCACGCTCGGCGGTGATCTGGCGCTGCATGGCGTGCAGGATTTCGTTGGGCGGTGTCAGGTCTTTGATCTCGTAGCGCAGCACCTTCACGCCCCAGGTGGCGGCGGCTTCGTCCAACGCGTTGACCACGCTGTGGTTGATGAACTCGCGTTCCTCAAAGGTCTTGTCCAGTTCCAGCTTGCCGACCACCGAGCGCAGCGTGGTCTGCGCCAGCTGGGTGATGGCGACGATGTAGTTGGACGAGCCGTAGCTCGCACGCATGGCATCCGTCACCTGGAAATACAGCACGCCATCGACGGTGAGCTGGGTGTTGTCCTTGGTGATGCAGATCTGGCTGGGCACGTCGAGCGGGATTTCCTTCAGCGAGTGCTTGTAGGCCACGCTGTCGATGAAGGGAATGATGATGTTCAGCCCGGGCTGCAAGGTGGCGTGATAGCGCCCGAGACGCTCCAGAATCCAGGCGTTCTGTTGCGGCACGATCTTGATGCCGCGGCTGACAAACAGCACGGCGATGACGGCCAGAATGATGGCGATTTCCA
>JAKAFC010000114.1 GCA_021818065.1 Pseudomonadota bacterium | reverse complement strand
ATACACGCGGCCTGAATTGCCCCTTGCCCATCCTCAAGGCGAAGAAGGCGCTGGCGCAGATGCAGAGCGGGCAGATCCTGCGCGTGGTCTCGACCGATGGCGGCTCGGTGAAAGACTTTCAGGCGTTCGCGCGCCAGACCGGCAACGTCATGGTCGAGCAGAAGACCGAGGGTGGCGAGTACCACCACATCCTGCGCCGGCGTTGAACGGCGGGCGGCACCGCTGCGGAGTCGGCGCGGTCAGAACTGCAGGCTGCGCAGATAGACGGTGAAGTCCGGCCCGGTCTCGGGGTGTGCCATGCCGAGTTGCACCGTGGCCTCCAGATAGCCCTGCTTGCTGCCGCAGTCGAAGCGGCGTCCGCTGTAGCGATAGGCGTACACCGCCTCTTCGCGCAGCAAGGCCGAAATGCCGTCGGTGAGCTGAATTTCTCCGCCGGCACCGGGTTTGCCGTTTCGCAGATGGTGGAACACCCGGGGGCTGAGGATGTACCGTCCCACCACTGCCTGAGTGGAGGGGGCCACATCCGGTGCCGGCTTTTCGACGATGCCACTCAGCGACGTCAGCCCGGGGGTGATTTCCTGGCCGCTGACGATGCCGTAGCGCTTGGTCTGTTCACGCGGCACCTCCTCGGTGGCGATGACGCTGCGTCCATGGCGGTTGTGGATCTCGACCATCTGCGCCATGACCGGGGGCTCGCCCACCAGAAGATCGTCGGCAAGGATGACGGCGAATGGCTCGTTGACCACCAGGCGCTCGGCACACAGCACCGCAGCGCCAAGGCCGTTGGCCACGGGCTGACGCACGAACACGCATTGCACCGCATCGGGTTTGACGCTGCGCACCGCCTCGAGCAAGGCTTGCTTGCCCGCGGCCTCGAGTTCGTGTTCGAGCTCATAGGCGGTGTCGAAATGGTCTTCGATGGCACGCTTGTGGCGGCCCGTGACAAAAATCATTTCGGTGATGCCTGCGGCGTAGGCCTCTTCCACGGCGTACTGGATCAAGGGCTTGTCCACAACCGGCATCATTTCTTTCGGGGTGGCCTTGGTGGCAGGCAGAAAGCGCGTGCCAAGACCGGCGACGGGGAAGACGGCTTTGGTGATGGTGACGGACATGGGTGAGGTTGAGCGTTAGGTGGTTGACATTGCCGTCGATGCTACCAAGCGTCTGTGGAGCGTTGCGGCGCAGCATCTACCGCCCGGCCGGTGTGGACGTTGCCACGACAGATCTCGCTCAAGGGTTGTGCCGCGGCTTGTAGCCTTGCGCCAGGATGCGCGCCCACACGGCGCGCTTCTCGGCATGACGCATCTCCACCCAACGGCCGACTTCCGCGGCGGTGCGCAGACAACCGCGGCAGACATCGTCGAAGCCGGTGGAGCACACGCCTACGCAGGGGGTGTCCGGTTCCTGTTCCCCCGGCCCGTCGGCGTTGGTGGCGGCCGTCTTCATGCCACACCCACGGCGGCGCCCTGCACCGCGAGCGTGCCGCTGCGCCCGGGTATCGACCCCATGGCGACGGCGTGGCGCGGCAGCGCGGCAAGGTCCAGCGTCTGGGCGTAGCCGCCCAGGGTGGTACAGCGCAGGCCGGCGGCCTTCCAGCCTTGCAACAAACGGTCGAACACCGGGGCGAGTTGGCCGCCCTCGAGTTCGGCGTGCAGGGTGTAGACATGGTCGCGGCCGTCGCCGCTCAGGCGCAGCAGATGGTCGGCGACGGTGTCCGGGGTGTGGCTGTCCACACCGATCAGTTCGTCGAGCGTGGGCAACGTGGTGGGCAACTGCGGCACCTGCAAGGTCCGCCCCTGCACCACGGGAAGGAAGGGGTGGGTACCCCGGCCATCGGACGCCAGGGTGATGCCCAGTTCTTGCTCCAGCGCGTAGGCGGCCGGGTTCATCTGCCAACCCGCCGCGCCGTGGATGCGCGCGGGCTGGCCGAAGATTTCGGCGTAGCGTTGCAGGGCGAGCTGCAGTTGTCGCCGCGTCCAGTCGGCGTCCTTGCGGGCCACGGTGTCCTGCCAGAGGATGTGGTCCCAGGTGTGCACCCCGGTCTCGTGGCCAGCGCGCTGCGTCATACGCATGGGCTCGGCGGCGCGTCGGCCGATGTCCGGCCCGGGCAGCAGGGTGCCGTACAGCAGGGTCTTGAGGCCATAGTGGCTGGCGACCGAGGTGCGCTGCACCTTGGCCAGAAAGCCGGGGCGGAACACCCGCTTGAGCGCCCGTCCGGTGTGGTCGGGGCCGAGGCTGAACAGGAATGTGGCATTCAGCCCATGCCGGTCGAGCAGACGCAGCAGTGCGGGCACACCCTCGCGCGTGCCGCGCAGGGTGTCGACGTCGACTTTGAGGGCGATGACGGGCATACAGACCAGAACCAGGGCGAATCGAACAGGGGATCCATCGTAGAGGACTTGACCTGATACGGCACGGCCGCGCGCGCCATCTGCTTCAATGGGCTGGACACGACCGTTCACCCGAGGAGATTGTGATGCACGCCTTGTTTTCCACCTGTGATCTCTGCGATGCCCACCGCGACGCGCTCCATAGTGACATGCTGCGCGTGCTGCCCCCTGTGTTCCGCTCCTACGGCAAGCTGACGCGCTTTCGCGGTCAAGTGGCAACGGTGCAATGTCACGACGACAACGCCTTGGTGCGGGCCACGCTCGAGTCTGCGGGCATGGCGCGGGTGCTGGTGGTGGATGGCGCGGCGTCGATGAAGCGGGCGCTGCTGGGTGGCAATCTGGCGGCGCTGGCCAACCAGAACGGCTGGGCCGGGGTGGTCATCAACGGCTGCGTGCGCGACGTGCAGGAGATCGCCCAGGTGCCCATCGGGGTGCTGGCGCTGGCCGCCATGCCGGCGCCGCCGGAGAAGCACGGCAAGGGCATGGTCGATGCCGTGATCAACATCCAGGATGTGATCGTGCGGCCGGGCGAGTGGCTCTACGCCGACGAGGATGGCGTGCTCATCAGCCGCGAGCCCCTGGGGCTGGCACTCTGAGCGCCGAGCCGGGCATCAGGTGAGCACGCGGCGGCGCGCCAAGGGCGGGTTGGTGTCGAGGTAGGCGCGCAAACCTTCAAAAATGGCACGCGCCACCTTTTTGCGGTAGGCGGGAGTTTGCAGCCGCGCCTCTTCCTCAGGGTTGCTGATGAAGGCGGTTTCCACCAGCATCGACGGAATGGTGGGCGACTTGAGCACGGCAAACCCGGCTTGCTGCACCTGCTTGGAGTGCAGGTGCACGATCTCCCCCATCTTGCCCAGGGTCGGGCGTGCCATCTTCAGGCTGGCGTTGATCTTGGCCGTGGTCGACATATCGAGCAGCACCTTGGCGACCTGATAGCTGCGCGAGTTGATGTCGATGCCGCCGATGGCGTCGGCGGCGTTTTCGCGCTGCGCCATCAGCCGCGCTTCTACGCTCGAGGCGCCGCCGTCCGACAGGCAATACACCGAGGCGCCGCGGGCATCCGGGGTGAACCAGCCATCAGCGTGGATGGAGGTGAACAGGTCGGCATTGGCCGATTGCGCCTTTTCCACCCGCGTCCACAGCGGCACGAAGTAGTCGCTGTCGCGGGTCATCATCACCTGCATGTGCGGCGTCTCCATGGCCAGGTCGCGCAGGTGGCGGGCGATGAGCAGCACCACGTCTTTCTCGTGCACGCCGCTGGGGCCGGTGGCACCGGGGTCTTCGCCACCGTGACCGGGGTCGATGGCCAGCAGCACGCTGCGGAAATTGCGTCGGTCGCGGCGGACCGGGTCGGGGCGCTGCGCCGGGGTGTTGTCGGCCAGGGTCTCGGGGGCGTCCGGGGGCGCGGGCCTGTCCTGGCGGGCGAACTGCTGCGGCTGTGAGGCCTGCGGGCCGTCGAGCTCCGAACGGTGCTGGCGAATCCAGTCGCCGAGCGAGTCTTGGGGTTGCGTCTGCGCCAACTTCGCCTCGCCACCTTGGCCGCGATCGATCAGTTCCTGCTGGCGCATGAAAGCCATGAGCCGATCACCGGCGTGCAGGGGGTAGAGATCGAACACCAACCGGTTCTGGTAGGCGGCCACCGGCTGCAGGCTGAACACCTGGGGTTTGACGGCTTGCTTGAGATCGATCACCAGACGCACCACGTCGGGCTTGTATTGCCCCACCCGCACATCCTTGATGAAGGGGTCGTCCGACTGCACCTTGCCCGCGAGCGCACGCAACTGGTTGTCGAGTTGCAGTCCCTGGATGTCGACCACCAGGCGCGGCGGGTCGCTGAGAACCTGATGCGTGGCGCTGAGCACGCCGTCGGATTCCAGCGTCAGCCGGGTGTATTCCGGCGCCGGCCAGACGCGAATAGACATGAGGGTGGCGCCGTGTGCCAGCACCGGGGCGGACAGCAGCAGCACGAGGCTGGACGATTGCACGAGAAAGCGCCGCCGGGGGGCCGCCTCCGGCGCCGCTTCGATGGGCACTGCGCGACGCAAGTCTGGGGGTTGTTTCACATCAGGCTCCTGCATCAGTCGGCCGGGTTGCAGCAGCCAACCCCGGCATCAGCCGGATTTCAGTCGCTCCGGCACGGCGTTCAGCATGGTCATTCCCACTTCAGATCCCGCAACCAACTGGCCCACGCGCTGCGTGCCCGAGGGCACCAAGCTGAGCGACAGATCGGCCTGCGGCAGCAAGCCTTGGGCGTGCTGCGGCCATTCGATCAGACTCGCGCCCCGCTCCCCGACGATCTCGCGCAGCCCAGAGTCCTCCCATTCTTGGGGGTCTGAAAACCGATAAAGATCAATGTGATAGGCAGGCATCTGAAGAGTTCCCTTGAATTGTAGGTCGGGAATGGCGATGCGGTACGTCTCGACCAAGCTGAAGCTGGGGCTTTTGATGCGGCCCTGCACCCCCAAAGCCCGCAGAAAGGCGCGGGCGAAGGTGGTTTTCCCTGCGCCCAGTTCCCCTTCCAGGGTGACCAGCAGGCGGGGGGCGCCGTGTTGTATCCACGCCAAGGCGAGCGCTTGCGCCAGCGCGTCGGTGTCGGATTCGTCGGCAAGAAGCAGGGGCAGGGTAGCGAAGGCCATGGGACTTTTTAGAATGCGGCGGATGGAGCCATCCCGCGTCTTCCCCGACGCTGCGCAGTTGCAGGAGCTGGCGCAGGCCATCAGACGCCAGGGGCGCGTGCTCGGATTCTCGCAAATCGGTATCGCCGACATCGACCTGCAAAACGCCGAAGCCCCGTTGCTGGCATGGCTGGCCGCTGGCCACCACGGCGCGATGGAGTACATGCAACGCCACGGTCTCAAGCGCGCGCGCCCGGCCGAACTGGTGCCCGGCACGCAGCGCGTCATCGCGGCGCGCATGGACTATCTGCCGCGCCACGCCGCGCCGAGTTGGGTCGAGGACGAAACGCGCCGCCTGGACGATGCCAAGGCCGCCACCGTCTCGCTGTATGCCCGGGGACGCGACTACCACAGGGTGTTGCGCCAGCGCCTGCAGCAACTGGCCGATTTCATTGCCGCCCGCGTCGATCCCGGCGTGGTGCGGGTGTTCACCGACTCGGCGCCCGTGCTCGAAGTGGAACTCGCCACCCGCGCCGGTCTGGGCTGGCGCGGCAAACACACCTTGCTGCTCAACCGCGAGGGCGGTTCGATGTTTTTCCTCGGCGAAATCTTCATTGGTCTGCCGTTGCCGGTGGACGCCCCGGTGACGGCGCACTGCGGCTCGTGCACCCGCTGCATCGCCGTCTGCCCGACCCAGGCCATCCTCGGCCCCGGCGAACTCGACGCTAGGCGTTGCATCTCCTACCTGACCATCGAACACCCCGGGCCCATCCCCGTCGACCTGCGCCCCCTGCTGGGCAACCGTATCTACGGCTGCGACGACTGCCAGCTCGTCTGCCCGTGGAACCGCTACGCCCATCGCAGCAGTCTGCCGGACTTCGATTCCCGGCACGGCTTGGGCGAGGCCCAGCTGCTCGATTTGTGGGCCTGGACCGCGGCCGAATTTCTCGCCCGTACCGAAGGCAGCGCCATCCGCCGCATCGGCTTTGACCGCTGGCAGCGCAATCTGGCCGTGGCCCTGGGCAACGCCCTGCGCGCCAACCCGCAGGCCGACTGGCAACGGTACGCCCGCGACGCCCTGCGTCAGCGCAGGCCCGCCGCATCCCCGCTGGTCCAGGAACACATCGATTGGGCCATGGCGCAGTCCCCGCCCCCGCAGTCCCCACCTCGAATGCAAGCCCCGTGGGGATAGAATGCCAAGTTCCGTCGGGGCGTAGCGCAGTCTGGTAGCGCATCTGCTTTGGGAGCAGAGGGTCGGAGGTTCGAATCCTCTCGCCCCGACCACTTCAAGACGTTCTGCACTGCACGGCAACCAAGACTATCTGACACGCTTGAGGGTCGAGTGCCGCTTCTGCCCGTAGCTCAGCTGGATAGAGCAACGGCCTTCTAAGCCGTAGGTCACTGGTTCGAATCCAGTCGGGCAGGCCAAAAAACAGAGCAAAAACAACGCCTTAAAGAACAAGTCCACTCTAACAACGTGGGCTTTTTTGCGCCCGGTGGGAGCGCATTCCCACTGGATTCCCACTGATTCCACTTTGTTCCACCTCACACGGCCCACCAAATTCCCACCGCCAGGCCGCCACGCACCGATTGAATTTCGCAATCGAATAAAGGAAAAAAAGAGTAAGAACATTAAAAGCTAACAAAAAACTACTCTCAACGATGCACTATGCTTGACAAGCATGATGAAATTGCAAACGCCAAGTCTATAAATCGGAATGAAGTGGAATATGATGCAAAGCATGGATTACGAAAATCGCGGCCCGCAAACACCAGTTGAGTGGTTCGATCTGCTGGGCGCGGAATGCTTTGGCCCAGGAACTAGCAGAGAGCAACTATTGCGCCTGGAAGTTGCCCACGTCGCCGATGTAATTGCTGCACTCATAAGCAAAAAGGCCGCTGCGGATGCGGTCGCCGCGTTGTTCGCGCTGCTACTTGCTGCGCTGCTGCTCACTGCGCTACGCGCGACCCCCCGTGCTCTGTTCGCAGCTCGCCCGACCCACCCCAGGCGGCGCACGGCGCAGGGAAACTTGTGCATGTCGCTCTGACACCCCGAATCCTGGCTCAGCGTCCCGTCGCCGCCCGCGTTTGCGCGGGCTAGTTTACAGGTAGGCAAAACACCTAACCGCCCGCGCCCCGTGCGCGCGGCGGTTTTTTTGCGCTCGTCCGCCAGTGCGCATGTGTGGAGTGACGCCCCAAATCCAATTTTTTGAGCGCCAGAATCTTTCGAGGCTAAAAATGGATTCTCTGGATTTTTTTGACACAAAAAAACTGGCTGATGTGTTGTGCTGCAGCAGAAAGAGTTTGCAGAACAACATAAAAATCGACAAAGAAAACCCTTCCAGGGCAACGCTTGCACTAACTTTTGTAAACATCCCGTTGCGGCGGGCGCAAAAGAACTGGCTTGTTCTACGGGCTGATTTAGAAGCTGCGCTGGGCCTTGCAGCGCCGCTGCACACTCCTGCACTCGCCCCGACCCCGCTTCCCTGCCAGTGCCCCCCGCGTCCCGGTCCAGGCCGGCCGCGTCGTGGAAAGACGTCAGGGGGTGCAGCATGAACCCCAACACCTCGGTCGCCGCCTTGCAACATGTAACGCAGGCATTTTGCTCCTATCGATACACCAAACCCGCTGACGCGTCGATCGCTACTGCCGCGGGTCTGGTTCCCGAAAAAGCCAGCATCCGCCCACAGAACGCTTCGCCGAACTTGGGCCGACGTCTGCCCGATGAACCATCTGGAAGCGCGATGGTGAACGATGCAGAGCCGCTTGAAATCCAAGAAAATGGGTTTTGAATGGAGAAAATCTCCTGGATTTCCTGATTGCCAACAGCGCTGCCGAGGATACCGCGCAACAGGTACATGCCACAGACTTAGCCGAGGCTGACAACCACGAGCTCAGCATAATGCCAAGTGAAATACAACGTCGAAGTGCAGTAGCGCACGACGCGCAGGGGGTACTGCCGTGAGTCAAAGCATCATAGAAACACATAGCGGCGAGGTCATTCGCGTGGATCTTGCAAATGGAAATTGGGGAGGCGTGCCCCTGTCACTAATTGAGGATTCAAAGCTTAATCTGGATTCCAGGGCAGTGGCCTGTTGGCTTGCAACGAGACCAAATGGTTGGCAAATTTCAATCAAACACATGCTTAATTCACTAAGTCTGGGACGGGACCGCTGGCGGCGCATCGCGCTTGAGCTTGAGAACGCTAAATATCTGATTAGGAATCCCTCGCCGTCTGGCGAGAGCGGGAGATGGATTTGGCAAATCATCTTCTGCCCGGTGCCTATGAATGACTCAACCGTAGACGGGTTTGCCGGCGACGGTCAAGCCATCACCGGGTCAGCCGTCGACGGCAAAGCCAGCGATAAAAGTGAGATGGAGGTTAAGCAGATTGAGAAACCTAGAAAAAAAGAGAGAGGGCGCGCGCCAGTTTGCCCTGCGGGGGCACGTCCCCGCGCCCCCCTCTCGGGTAGCAGGGGGTTGGTGATTGATGAAAAGACAGGGATACACCACGAGGTCGGCAACGCACGAGACGCGTGGGCCATTGAGCAAATCCAGCAGTTTGATCCACACCAGATCGCGGCGGCTAGGAAAGCTTGCGCTCTGCGCGATGAGCAAGGCCGTGCGTTTCCGTCGGCGGTACTGCGCCACCTGCGGCGTGCGCAGGGGCAGGCCGCAGGGAGAGAGCCCACGCCGGCTTGGGCGCGCGGGCTGTTGCCAGACCAGGATGACAACCAGGAATTAAACGGGAGAGAGGCATGCGTGATCTGAATACGGAGCAAATGCAGGGCAATGCTAGGGATGGTCTGCACAACCACCGCTGACGCGGCCGCGGCCGGTTGATTTTTCAGATAGCGACATTTTGGGGCTCTTCTGAGGCGATTTCGGGTCGATTTGCGCCCCGATTGCGGCCCTCTGGCCG
>JAKAFC010000113.1 GCA_021818065.1 Pseudomonadota bacterium | reverse complement strand
CCGGCGTGCGCGGCGCCGCTGCTGTGCCCTCCGGTGCCTCCACCGGCAGCAACGAAGCCGTGGAACTGCGCGACGGCGATCCACAACGCTATTTCGGCAAGGGCGTGCGCAAGGCCATCAGCCATGTCCAGGGCGAGATCGCCCAGGCGCTGGCGGGCTGCAACGCCCTCGATCAACAGGCCATCGATGCCCGGCTCATTGCTCTGGACGGTACCGCGAACAAGGCGCGGCTCGGCGCCAACGCCCTGCTGGCGGTGAGCATGGCCGTCGCCCGCGCCGCGGCGGCGGAACGCGATGTGCCGCTGTATCGCAGCATGGAGGACAGCCAGGCACGCCTGCTGCCCATGCCCATGTTCAACGTGCTGAATGGTGGCCTGCATGCGCAGAGCAGCCGTATGGACTTCCAGGAGTTCATGCTCGTGCCCATCGGTGCGCCAAGTTTCACCGAGGCGGTGCGCTATGCCGCGGAGACCTTCAACGCCTTGCGTCTGCTGCTGCAGGCTGCAGGCCATTCGGTCGCCGTGGGCGACGAAGGTGGCTTTGCGCCCAAACTGAGCAACGGCAACGCCGCCGCCTGCGAGCTGATCGTGCGAGCCATCGAGCGCGCCGGCTATCGCCCCGGAGTCGATCTGGCGATCGCCCTCGACCCGGCCGCCACCTCGTTCTACCAGGACGGCGAATACCGCCTGACCCGTTCGGGGAACCAGCGCCTGAATGCCGAACAGCTCATCGATCTATACGCCGAATGGGTGTCGGCCTATCCCATCGTCTCCATCGAGGACGGCCTGGCCGAGGACGATTGGGGCGGGTTTGCCCAGATGACGCGCCGGCTCGGCCAGACCATCCAGATCGTTGGTGACGACAACTTCGTCACCAACATCCGCTACATCCACCGGGGCATCGAGGGGCATACGGCCAACGCCGCGCTCATCAAACTCAACCAGATCGGCACGGTCAGCGAGACCGTGGAAGCGGTGCGGCTGTGCCAGAAGGCGGGCTGGGGCACGGTCATCTCGCACCGCAGCGGCGAGACCGAGGACCCGTTCATCGCCGACTTTGCGGTGGCCGTGGGTGCCGGGCAGATGAAGTCGGGTTCGCTATCGCGCAGCGAACGCCTGGCCAAATACAACCGCCTGCTGGAAATCGATGCCGAACTGGGTCAGGACGCCGAGTTCGTCAACCCTTATCGTTGAGTTGGCACCATGGCAGCCGCGGCGTTTTACAGCATCGTCGAACCGACACCCGCGCAGGAGGCGGCGCAATCCCGGCCCGACCTGCGCGACGTGTTCCACGATCTGTTCCTGGAGCAGGTGTTCACCGCGGCGTATGGCGCTTTTGCCCCGCGCGAGAAGCCTGCGCTCTATGTGAACAACCGCACGGACGACGAAGCACCGTATCGCGCCGAGGTGCTGACCGTGTTGCAGCGCCTGTTCAGCACGCCGCTGCACGATCTCGGAGTGGTGCACTATCGGCAGGAGGCGCTGCGCGATCTGCAGCAGCCCGCGGTGCTCGACGGCATGCGCGCGTTTCAGCAGGGCATGCGTGCCATGCGCGAATCGCTGCGCCGTAGCGACAAGGCGCTCAATGCCATCGAGGGCCAGCGCTGGTTTGTCGATGCGGCGCTGCTGTACGGCCATGCGCTCGACGGCCTGGGACAGATGCTCGCCGCCGCCGAACTGCAGTCCGCCGCGTTGCAGGCGCTGCGGCAGCATGTGACCCAGCTGCTGGCCTCGGCCCGACACATCACCTGCATGACGCAGGCGCAGGCGCTGGTCGATGGCCTGGCCCAAGTGCGCTATGCCGTGCGCATTGACGGCACCACGGTGTCGGTGCTGCAAGACCCGCAAGAGCCGGATTACAGCGTCACCATCGCCGAGACCTTCGCGCGCTTTCGCCAAGGCGATGTCAAGGACTACCGCGTGCAGTTCGCCCCAACCTCGGGGCTGAACCATGTGGAGGGCATGATCCTCGACCGTGTGGCTTTGCTGCATCCCGATCTGTTCGGGCAGCTCGCCGCCTTTCGTCACGAGCAGAACGACTTTGCCGACCCCGCCCTGGTCCGCCTCGACCAGGAACTGGCTTGGTATTTGTCCTGGCACGACTTCACCCAGCGGTTCGAGCGCGCAGGCCTGCCGCTGTGCTTTCCCAGCCTGAGCCTGGAGCAGGGCCACATCGACGTGGTGCAGAGCTACGACATGGCGCTGGCCTGGCAGTGCCTGGATGCGCAGATCCCCGTGGTGTGCAACGACATGGCGCTGCTGGGTGAGGAGCGCATGATCGTGGTCACCGGCCCCAACCACGGCGGCAAGACCACTCTGGCGCGCACCTTCGGCCAGTTGCACCACATCGCCTCGCTAGGCTTGACGGTGGGCGCGCGCAGCGCCAGCCTGCTGCTGTGCGACCGCATGTTCACCCACTTCGAGCGTGTCGAGGACATCAGCAACCAGCGCGGCAAGCTGCAGGACGACCTGGTGCGCATGCACCACATCCTGGCTGAAGCCACGCCGCACAGCCTGGTGGTGATGAACGAAATCTTTTCTTCCACCACGCTCGACGATGCGCTCTGGCTGGCGCGGCGCATCATGGCGCAGCTCTCGGCGCTGGGCGCCTCCTGCGTGTTCGTCACCTTCCTCGACGAGCTGTCCACCTTCGATGCGCACACCGTGAGCATGGTCGGCACTGTCGACGCGCAAGACCCGACCATCCGCACCTTCAAAGTGGTGCGCCAGGCGGCCGATGGCAAGTCCTACGCCCTGGCGCTGGCGCAGAAGTTCGGCGTCACGCGGCAGCAATTGCTGGAGCGCATTCGCCCATGAAAGCCCATCTGCTGTTCCCCGACCGCGACTTCGACCCCAAGGCCGAGCCACCGGCGCAGTGGACCGAAGTGGCGCAGGACCTCGAGGTCCAGACCCTGCTGGCCGCCATGGCCGAGGGCGATGCCTTCCTGCTCGACGTCGCCGCGCGCACCCTCATGGCCGCCAGCGGTGCGGGCGACGCCCGCGTTGTCGCCTATCGGCAGGCCGCGCTGCGCGATGCGCTCGACCACCCGGCGCAAGTGCGGGCGCTGTACGACTCGGTGGTCGAGGCCATCGACAGCCGCAAAAAGCACCTGTTCGGTCTGGGCCTGTTCGGCCGCTATCCGAGCTTCAACCTGCGGGGCGCGGTGGAGTTGCTGCAAACCTTTGTGCAACATCTGCGCCGGCTGCGCCAGCAGGCCGACAGCCTGGCCGGGACGTTCCACTCCGAGGCCTTCGGCACCTTGTTCAGCAGCCTACAGCGCGACATCGGCGACGACTACTTCGAACTGGTGCAAACGCATCTGGAAACCCTGCGCTTTCGCCACGGCGTGCTGCTCAGCGCCGGGCTGGGGCCGGGCAACGCCGGCAGCGGCTATGTGTTGCACGCCGGCAGCGGTAGCCGCCCGGGCTGGCTGGCGCGCTTGCTGCATCAGACCCCGCCGCAATACACCTTCCGCCTGGCCGACCGCGACGAGGCTGGCGCGCAGGCATTGTCCGAGCTGGTGGACCGTGGCATCAATGATGTGGCCAGTGCCATGGCGCAGGCCACCGACCATGTGTTGAGCTTTTTCGAGCTGCTGCGCGCCGAGCTCGGCTTTTACGTTGCCTGCCTGAACCTGCACCACCGCCTCACAGACCTGGGCGTCACCGTGTGTCTGCCGCAAGTCCAAGCTATGGGCAGCCTGCAACTCGCCGCCAAAACGCTGTCCGACCCGACGCTCGCCCTCACGCTGGGGCGCGCTCCGGTGAGCAATGACGTGGCGGCGCAGGGCAAGAGTCTGGTGGCCGTTACTGGCGCCAACCAGGGCGGCAAGTCCACCTTTCTGCGCTCGTTGGGGCTGGCCCAGCTCATGCTGCACGTCGGGATGTTCGTTGCCGCGCAGGACTATGCCGGCGAGCTGGCCAGCGGGCTGTTTACCCACTACAAGCGCGAAGAAGATGCCGAGTTGCAGGGTGGCAAGCTCGACGAGGAACTGGCGCGCATGCGTACCATCGCCCAGCGCATCCGGCCCGGGGCGCTGTGGTTGTCCAACGAGTCGTTTGCCTCGACCAACGAGCGCGAGGGCTCCGAGTTGCTGTTGCAGGTGGTCGATGCGCTGCGGCAGCGCGGCATCAAGGTGGCCTTGGTCACCCATCTGTTCGAGGCCGCCCGTGGGTTGCAGCAGATGCAGCCCGATCAGGTGCTGATGCTGCGCGCCGAGCGTCGCGACGACGGCACGCGCAGCTTCAAGCTCGAAGCCGGCGAGGTGTTGCAGACCAGTTTCGGCGCCGACCTGTATGCCGAGGTGTTCGGCAGCGCGCAGGCTTGATGCGTCGCGCCGTCCTCAGGTGCGGAACCCGGCGACGAACACCGCCACCACCATGGCGGTGAGCACCAGCACGAAAAGACGCAAAGTCCAGAAGAACACGGTCCAGCGGCGCGACAGCCGCATGCGTGGCAGCGGGGTGGACATGTTGGCCACCAGTTGATCGGGCTCGAGGCCGTCGATCAACTCGTCGTCGGCGTGGGCTTCGGTCTGGTGGGGATGCGGCGCCAGGTGCATGTCAGTGTGAGGGCCAGAAGGTGTTGAAAAAGGCCACGACGGCGTAAAGCGTGCCCGCGGCAGTGATGAACAGTGTCAAGCCGATGGCGACGATATTGTTCCAGCGGGCGTTGACGTGGCGCCCCATCAGCTCGCGGTCGTTGATCATCACCAGCAGAAACACCAGGGCCGGTGGGGTCAGCAGTACCGCCAGCAGGTTGGCATTGAGCGTGATCTGCAGCAGAGGCAACCCGGGAATGAGCACAATGGCGCCCGCCAGCGCCGCCGCGCCCACGTTGGCCAGATAGAACATCGGCGCGTCTTTCAGCGGGCGGTTGAAGCTGTGCCCGGCGCCGACGAAGGCTTCACCCAAGCCGTAGGCGGTGCTGGCCGAAATGGTGAGCATGGCCACGGCGCCCGCTTCGATCAGCCCCAGCGCGAACAACGCCGCGCCCCAGTCGCCAATGTAAGGTTTGAGCGCCTGGGCATAGCCTGCACCGCCTTGCGACAGTTGCGACACATCGACATGGTGCACGAACAGGGGCAGGGCAGCGAGCAGGGCGGCGCATCCGGCGACGGTGGCCACGACGGTGCCGACCGCAGTGTCGAGTCGGCCCCCGGCGATGTCGCGCGGCGTCAGCCCCTTGTCCACCGTGGCGCTTTGCTGGAAGAACAGCATCCACGGCGTGACGGTGGCGCCGATGTTCGAAGCGATGAGCAGCAGGAGTTGCTGGAACGAGCCCACGCCGATGGGGGTCCAGGTCAGCAAGGCATGGCCGATGGCGGCGGGCGAAGGCTTGGCCAGCACCGCGCTGACGACGAACAGCAAATTGAAGATCGCCAGACTCATGCTGATGCGTTCCCAGCGCGAATAGCGGCTGCCGAAGGCGCTGAGCACCACCAGCGACACGGCGAACAGCACGCCCACCCAGTTGGCGATGCCGAAGTACGACATGCCCACCCGGATGGCGATGATTTCGGTGATCAGGGTGATGAGGTTGGTGATCATCAGATCAGCCAGGGTGAACCAGCCCCAGAACGGGCCGAAGCGCTGGAACAGCAGTTCACCGTAGCCGCGGTGGGTCACCGCACCCAGGCGCATGCCCATCTCTTGCACGAAGTAGGCGGCACCGAAGGTGAGGGCGATGAAGGGCAGGAAAAAGCCGATGCCGTAGCTGGCGCCGGTGGCCGCGTACGACAGCATGCTGGGGCCGTCGTTCTCGCCCAGCATGACCAACACGCCGGGGCCGAGCAACAACCAGATGAGCAGGCCCTTGCGCCCACGGCGCCGGGCGTCGAGCACGCGGCTGCGATCGGCGGCGCGGTTGCGGTCTTCGACCGTGGCGAGTTCGCGGGGTGGGGCAGACATGATGGCAGAGTCGGGGTCAGGGCGAGGGCGGATTAGCGCGCGCGGCCAGCAGGTCACTGGCACGCACCCGCACCGCATGCGCCGGGTGCTCCTGGGCCAGACGCTGCAGCGCCTTGACGAGCGTCGGGGTCTGGGGCATCTGCGCCAGGCTGTGCAGGATTTCCAGGCCTTCGATGACGTCGCCGCGGTTGTCTAGCGCGCAATCGGTCAGGGCGCCGATGGTCAGCGGATCGGCCCGCTTGCCCAAGGCAATGATGGCACCCATGCGCGTCTCGCTCAAGGGGTGATGCAGGGCGTGAATCAGTCGGTCCGGGTAAGGCGTGTGCCGGGCGTAGTCGTCGAGGTTGGTGCCGCAGTCGGGGCAGACCGTGGCATCGAGCGGGATTTCGGCAAAGCACCAAGTGCAATACTGAAAGGCGCTGCGTTCTCCCATGACGCCCTCCGCGTTCAGAAGATCAGGCGCCGATCGGAAACGTCGAAGTAATGCCGGGCGTAGGCCACGAGTTGATTGTTCGAGGGATGATCGACCGTTTCGATGGCGATGACTCGCTGGAACACCTCGGGGTCATGGTGCTGCAGATGCTTGATCAGCCACAGCTTGGCCTGGCCCGGGCCGGTGAGCAGGATTTCATGCGCGTCGCGCAGCGACTCGGCCACGGCGTGGTAGTAGTGCGCGTCTTCGAGCATCTTGCCCGAGCCGATGGTGTTGGCCTTGTGGTGCAGGTGCTGGTGCGGGTGCGGGGAGTGCACGATGGATTCGCGCACATGTTCCGGATCGATGAAGAAGACATGGGCCTCGTTGTGGTCGATCCAGACTGCGGCGTGTTTTGAAGGATTCATGATGAGCACGGCGTCGGCCGTGACGTGAAGGGTCAACAGACAGAGAACAAACTGCCCGGCCAGTGCCGGGCAACAAACAGCAACTCGGCGTTCAAGCGGTGGTGCAACCGCACTGCGCCGACCAGAACACCACATGCCCGGCGGGCACCATCTCCTGGATGCGCGGCAGCACCGACTCCACCACCTCGGGCTCGTCGAAGAACTCCAGCACCAGCGGCAGGTGGACATTCAGGCGCAGCAGGTCGTCGGCATGCACCTCGCCCTTGCTGCCAAACCCGGCCACACCGCGGAACACGGTGACGCCGTGCACCTTGTGCTGCTCATGCAGCAGCTTGAACAGACTGCGCATGAGGTCGTGGCCATCGATCTTGTCGCCCTCTTTGATGTAGATGCGAACCATGGTGACGGATTTGGTGCTCATGCCGAGACTCCCATATTGCGTGACAGGAAGGCGCCGAAGATGGCCGCCGCGATGGACAGCACCACAGAGGCGCCGATGTACAGCCCGGCCTTCACCATTTCGCCGTTTTCGATCAGGTTGAGCGACTCCAGCGAGAAGGTCGAGAAGGTGGTGTAAGCCCCCAGGCCACCGGTGAGAATGCCGGTACGCAGCTCGGGGCTGAGGTTGATGCGCTCCAGGGTTTCGAAGAACAGAAAGCCCATGAGGAACGAACCCAGGATGTTGATCGACAGGGTGGCGAAGGGGAATGAGCGCCCCAGCACGCCCTGCACGACGATGCTCTGACCGTAGCGCGCGAAGGCGCCGATGATGGCGAAAATGGCGATGAAGACGTAAGTCATGCGGTAAATCCAAGGAAGGGTTGAGAAGAATGGGCGGGCGCGACAGCGCCTGCGGTGGTGGGATTCGGGATGATGTGCGTGGCCGTCTCCCTGTGCTGTCAGCTCGGGCTCCAGGCCAGGACCAGACCGAAGATCACGACGAGCAGAATGCCGATGTAGGCCAGGTAAGCGTTCATCAGCCCGTTTTGCAGGAAGCGCAGCTTGCGCGCCAGCCACAGCACGGCATTGACCGCTGGCGTGAACAGCCGGGCGCCGAACAGCGGCGCCTGCGAATAGTCGAACTGCAGTTCCTTGAGGAAGTAGGGCTTGCCTTCAAACTGCCGGGCCACGGCGTTGCGCGGGCGATAGACGAAGTTGTAGAACACACGCAAGGCGTTGGAGAACGACAGCGCGGTGGTGGCGCCGGCATGCGCCGCGTAGTCTTCACCGCCGCACCACAGCGGCGCGCGACGCACCGGAAAGCGCCGCCAGCCCCACACCAGCGCCAGCGGAATGAGCGCCAGCAAGGGTACGGCGATCACCAGCATGGTGGGCGAGATGAAGGCGAAGCCCGCCGACAGCGGCACCAACAGCCACTCGTGCGTCATCTGTTGCGGCACCGTGGCGCCCAGCCACGAGGCGGCGCTCATCTGCGGCAGCCAGAACACCAGGCTCACGGCAAACGCCGGGACCGCCAGGCCGGTGATGAGCACCGCCCAGCGCTGCAACGGCGTCAGCGCGGTTTGATGCTTGCGATGATGCGCAGCCTGCTCCTCGTTCTGCCCCAGCAAGCCGACGCCGAACACCTTGACCATGGTGGCCAGGGCGATGGCGGCGGTCAGCGCCATGCCGGCACCGGCCAGCGCCAAGGCGATGCGTGAGCCGTCGGTCTTGAGGGTGAAGTCGTGGAACAGGCTCTGGAACAAATACCACTCGCTGACAAAACCCGCGGTGGGCGGCATGGCCGCCAGACTCATGGCGCCGAACACCGCGCCCAGGCCGAGGGTGAGCGGCGCATGACGCAGGATGGCGCTTTGCCGCAGATGGTGGTTGCCCTGCAACGCGGCGGCGGCATCGGCGCTGAGGAACAGCGTGCCTTTGGCCAGGCTGTGGCCCATGAGGTGCAACATGCCCACAGCCCAGGCCAGCCCGGCCAGCATGTCCTGCCCCCCGGCGCGGAACACCAGGGCGGCGCCCAGCGCGGTGACCGCCACCCCGGCGTTCTCGGCCGAGGAGAACGCCAGCAGCCGTCGCCAGTCGCTTTGCTGGAAGGCGTACAGAATGGCGAGGATGGCGGTGAAGGTGCCCACGATCAGCACCACCACGCCGAAACCGGTCAGCCAAGGCGGGCTGCCCATCCACTGCAGCAGGGCGCGGCCCAGGGCAAAGTAGGCGGCGTTCATCACCACGCCCGACATCAGCGCGCCGGTGGCGCCACTGCCGCTGCCATACGCGCCCGGGTACCACTCGTAGAACGGCAACAGCCCGAGCTTGGCGCCAAAACCCACCAACCACAGCAGGCCGAGGAAGAAGGCCGAGGCCACGCCCCACTGCGTCCA
>JAKAFC010000112.1 GCA_021818065.1 Pseudomonadota bacterium | reverse complement strand
CGAGGAATACGAGCCCGACGCCTTCGCCGCCGTTGCCGGGACGGACTCGCGTTTCAACTCCTTCATCAACAACCTCTACAGTGATCCCACCGCCTCCAAAGACCCGGTGCGCGCCAACCCCTATCTTTACGGCCATACGCCCGAAGTGAAGGTCAATGCCGACGGCACCGGCAGTATCGTCAAGCATTTCTGCATGGGCCGTATCTCGCATGAACTGGTGCAGGTCTGCCCCGACCAGCGCACCGTGCTGATGGGCGATGATTGGACCAACGGCGGCGCCTTCCTGTTCATCGCCGATCGCCCGGCCGACCTGTCCAGTGGCACGCTGTACGTCGGCAAATGGAACCAGACGTCCGGCGTCGGCCCGGGCAGCGCCACGCTCACCTGGATCAAACTCGGCAGCGCCACCAGCGCCGAAATCGAGAACCTGGCCAAGACGCTGAAACCCAGCGACATCATGGACCTCGCCACCGCCAACCCCAACGACGCCACTTACACCAAGATCCGTTACGCCGGCAAAGACAACTGGGTGCGCCTGAAACCCGGCATGGAGAAAGCCGCGGCCTTCCTCGAAACCCACCGCTACGGCGCGCTGGTGGGGGGGAGCCTGGGCTTCACCAAGTGGGAGGGCACCACGCTGAACGTCAAGGACAAGATCGCGTATGTGGCCATGAGCTACATCCAGACCTCGATGATCGACGGCACCACCGACATCAAGGTGCAAGGCCCCAAGGCCGGCGCCACCTATGCCCTCAACCTCAAGGGCGGGCAGAAAGACACGTCAGGCGCGGCGATCAACAGCGACTGGGTGCCGGTGGACATGGCTGCGCCCGCGGCGCTGGTGGGCGAAGACCTCGCCACCCCCGACGCGCTGGGCAATCTGGCCAACGCCGACAAAATCGCCAACCCTGACAACCTCAAGTTCTCCGAAAAGCTGCGCACCCTGTTCATCGGCGAGGACAGCGGCATGCACGTCAACAACTTCCTGTGGGCCTACAACGTCGATACCAAGGTGCTCAGCCGCATTCTCTCCACCCCGTCCGGGGCCGAGAGCACCGGCCTGCAAGGCGTGGACGATGTCAATGGCTGGACCTATGTGCTGAGCAACTTCCAGCACCCAGCCGACTGGGAAACGCCGCTGCATGACAAGGTCAAGGCCACGCTCGACCCGCTGATCAAGAAAAACTACAAGGACCGCTTCGGCGCCTCGGTCGGCTACATCACCGGCATGCCGCAGGCCACCAAGGTCTGATCGCCCACCGGCTCCCATCAAGCCCGCCTCGTGCGGGCTTTTTTGTGCGGGTTGTTCCCGGTGTCAACGCCGCTGCATGCGGGCATACTCCACCCACTACTGCGCAGCCATAGTGCGAAGATCTAGAGGAGAGGTCCGGCGTCCCCAGCCGGAACCGGATGGAATGTCTGCAGAACTGCCGCTGGACTGGATACTTGAAAAAACCCCCATGGGCCGCGACGAACTCGCCACCCGGGCGCATCACCTCATGCCGGGGCAGCGCAACCTGCTCATCCTGGCTGATGGCCACCGCCCGGTGAGCGACTTGCTCAAGGCGGGCACCGATCCGCAGCGTTGCATGCAGGTGCTCAGCGCCCTCGTCAGCGACGGCTACCTCGTGCGCAGCGCCAACGCGCCGGTCGCCAGCACGGCACCGGCGCCAGCCGCTGCTGCGGCTCCGGTGGTCGGCCCGCATGCCTTGCTCATCGAGTTGGTCCAAGAGCAGTTCGGCGCCCAGGCGCCGCGCTTGGTGCAGAAGATCGCGCAGTATCCCGACACGGCCGAAGGCCAGGCTGCCGCGGTGCAGGCCTGCGTCAAATTCATCCGCCTGTTCATCGACGAGAAGCAGGCCGCCGCCTTCGCCGAGCGTGCGCAGGAGTTGCTCCCCCCGCGCTGAGTCGGTCCACAGTCAACCCCGCCCGCCGCCGTGTCAGCGCGCCACGGACGGGTCTGCATCATCCCCCCTGCGCGCGTTTCACCCCACAACTTGGAGACAACACCCCATGCGAACATTGTTCAACCCCCGCCGCACCCTGCAAGCCCTCGGCGTTGCCGCCGCTCTGGCGCTGTCGTCCGCTGCCGCCACCGCCTGGGCCGATGCCCCGGTGCTGATGTCGCCGCAATGGGCCAGCGAAGCCTGCACCGCGTGGAACAACACCCCCGAGCTGACCAACGGCCTCAAGGGCGAGTTCATGCACGACGACAAGGGCCGCGGTTACAAGCTGGTCGAGATGTACCGCACCGATTGCGGCAAGGACACCGTGGTTGAACTCAAGCTGCAGCTGCAGAACGACAAGGCCATGTGCGTCTATGGCGGCGCACCCACGCTCAAGCCCAACTTCGACGTCGACTTCCTGATGCACGCCGACACCAAGCGCTGGGAGGAAATGGGCAAGGGCGAGTACGGCCCGATGAAGGCCATGATGTTCGGCCGTCTCGAATTCCAGGGGCCGAAGATGGTGGCCATGCGCGCCATGGACCCGTTCAGCGCCTTCCTGCTGCTGGTGGGCAAGGTGCCCAGCACCACGGCGACCTGTCCGAAATAAGCAGGGTGGGCGTGTGCCCAGCCGCTCGCACCAGGCCGGGAGGCGTTGCGCCTCCCGGCCTTTTTCATGCGCCCGATCAGAAGCCCGGGTTGGGTGTCGAGGGATGGATGTAGGCCCAGCCCGCGGCCTCGCGAATGGTGATCTCGCCCATGCCCGAGGGCACCACGGTGATGAATGGGTAGAGATCGTTGCGATCGACATGCAATTCGCGCAGGGTGTTGGCGCATTGCGCCAGCAACACGCCCTGCTGCTGCAGCGCCTGCAGCTTCTGCTCGAAACCGTTGTTCTTCACATAGGCGGCAAAGCCCTGGGCGTTGGCGATCAACTCGACTTGCACCTTGCCCTTGAGTCTGGGGTCATGCAGCAGATTTTCGATGTTGTTGAGGGTCTTTTTGATCGCCCCCGGACTGCCGGAATCGATTTGGAAGATCGCGCCGTAGTGCGCCTGGCTGGCGACAGCGGGGGCGGTGTCTTCCGCGCGTGCGACAGCACAGGTCATCAGGGCAAGGGTGGTGAGGGCTGCGCCGACCAAGGCGCGCCGTGTGGGCATGGTCATGGTCATGGTGTTCTCCAGGGTGACGGTGGGCGATGACGAGGCGCCATCAGAAGAAATGGCGCAGGCCGACGGTCAGGCCGCTGGCACTGGCACCGCCAAGGGTTCCCTGCGCGGTGAAGCCGTTGTCGCCGACATAAAGATCGGTCGCCGAGCCATTATCAATGCGTGAATAAGAGGCATAAACATTGGTTCGTTTCGACAACGGATAGACATAACCAATGGCCATTTGCGTGGCGGTGGTGCCGGATTGATTCGCGTCCTTGCGCCGGGTCATCGATGCCAACAGTTTTCCGCGCGCAAGCGGAACCGTGGCGCCCAGCATCCAGATTTTCAGATGCGGAGCGAAATGACCTGTTGCATAGGGCAGACCTTCGCCATATTTCTCGTCCGCATAGAGTGCGGTGATTTTTGCGACGGAAAAGTCATAACCGCCATACAACTGCATCACCGTGTTGTCGAAACTGCCTTCTTGTGTCAACGTGGACGCAGGTCCGAATTCCCAGGCCAATGCCACATACGGACTGTACTTGGTGCCAGCGTTGTACGCCTGATTGCTTTTCAGATAATCGAATCCAGCGATCCATGTCGGGGTTGTGTCATCCAGATTCAGTTCGTATGACTGGCCCTTGGAGAAACTCCCGGGAATGCCGCCGAAGGCGTAGAGCAGGGCGCCGGTCAGGCCGCCGAAATCCGGTGAGCGGTAGCCCACTGCCTGCGAAAAACGGACGTAGTTGTACCCGGCGGGATCGATGTTTTTCACTGCGCCGGTCATGCCCGTCATGAACGGATCGATCTTGACCAGATTGTCGTAATTCAAGCTGTAAAACCGGCCAGCCTTGAAGACGCCGTACTGACTTTTCAATCCGAGCACGCTGAGACGGCCCATGAAGCCGCCACCTGAGCAGAAACTGGATCCCACGGCGCTGCCGTCGCCTTTGTAAACCAGACTGCCCGGCGCCGAATTGGAGCCATTTCCACAAAACCCGGTTTCCACGTCAAAAAACGTGTGCAAACCACCGCCCAGATCCTCCGTGCCACGGACGCCGATCCGGTCCGTGGATTGCACGCCGGAGCCAAGACGATTCAGGCTGGTGTTGTCGTAAGTCAGCCGTTCGACGCCCATATCGATGACGCCGTACAACTGGACACCTTCTTTGGCATGGGCGATTTGGCAACACGCCCCAATGAAAACCGCCGCCATGATGCGTTGTTTCATGCAATCTCCTCGTTTCTTTGTTTTGAATGCCGGCACGTTGTGGCGCGGCTCGTGACTGATCGAGGTCAGCGAGGCGGATTCCAATGGAGATTGCAAGTCTCAACAAATGGATTTTTCTTGTTACGTTGATGAATTAAATTTGTGTGAAATGTGTGGATTTTTATTTCATTGCATAAGCATGCACTGAAATAACTGCATTAGATTTCACGGATAGTTACATCGATTCAGCCACTTGTGGGCTGTGTTTGCCGTAGGGCGGCAGGCAAATCCGCGCGCACGCGCTGGTCAAGCCGCCTCCGCAGGTCGCCATGGGCATGCCGCTGCGCGGCCCATGGGCGGGCTGCGCAGTTACATTCAGACGGATTTGTTGCAACATTCGCCGCAGGCTTACGAGGCCGCGGCGGTGTGGCGTCAGGTCAGCACGATGTCGTATTGCTGCTGCGAAAACGCCGGTTCGACCTGCAGCGACACCGGCTTGCCGATGAAGTCCGACAGGCTGGCGAGGTGCTGGCTTTCCTCTTCGAGGAACAGGTCGATGACGTCGGCGGCGCCGACGATGCGGAACTCGCGCGGATTGAACTGTTTGGCCTCGCGCAGGATTTCGCGCAGGATGTCGTAGGCCACGGTGCGCGCCGTTTTCACTTGTCCCAACCCACCGCAGGTGGGGCAGGGTTCGAGCAGCATGTGCGCCAGCGAGTCGCGGGTGCGCTTGCGGGTGAGTTCGACCAATCCGAGCTGCGAGAAGCCGCTGACGGTGACCTTGACCTTGTCGCGCGCCAGCGATTTGCGCAGTTCGTCGAGCACGGCGGCGCGATGCTGGGCGTTGTGCATGTCGATGAAGTCGATGATGATGATGCCGCCCAGGTTGCGTAGCCGCAGTTGTCGGGCGATGGCTTGCGTGGCTTCGAGGTTGGTGCGGTAGATGGTGTCGTCGAAGTTGCGCGCGCCGACGAAGCCGCCGGTGTTGACGTCGATGGTGGTCATGGCCTCGGTCTGGTCGATGATGAGGTAGCCACCCGACTTGAGATCGACCCGCCGCCCCAGCGCGCGTTCGATCTCCTCGTCCACATTCGCCGTTTCGAACAGCGGGCGCTCACCGCGGTAGAGCTGCAGGCGGCTGCTCACCCGGGGCATGTACTCGGCGGCGAACGCCTGCAGCAATTCGAAGTTCTCGCGCGAGTCGATTTGCACGCTGCGGGTGGCGTCGCTCACCAAGTCGCGCAGCACCCGCTGCGCCAGGCTGAGTTCCTGATAGATGAGGGTGCTGGGGCTGGCGTCGTGGGCGCGCTGCTGGATGGCGCGCCAAGTCTTGCGCAGATAGGCGATGTCTTCGGCCAGTTCGGCGTCGCTGGCGTCCTCGGCGTTGGTGCGCACGATGAAACCTTGCGAGCCCTGGGCATCCGCCGCCAGCAGGGCAGTCATGCGCTCGCGCAGCGCGGCGCGCAGTTCGGCGCCCTCGATCTTCTGCGAAATGCCGATGTGGTCATCCTGCGGCAGATGCACCAGCATGCGTCCGGCCAGGCTGATTTGCGTGGTCAGGCGCGCGCCCTTGGTGTTGATCGGGTCCTTGAGCACCTGCACCATCAGCGTCTGGCCTTCGTACAGCAGCTTCTCGATGGGCTGCGCCGCGGGCGTGGCCACGGGAGCGTCGGCGCTGGCCTCGGTTGGCACGGGGATGGACTGGCGCTGCCATAGATCGGCCACATGCAGAAAGGCCGTGCGCTCCAGGCCGATCTCGATGAAGGCCGACTGCATGCCGGGCAGCACCCGCACCACTTTGCCGAGATAGATATTGCCCACCAGCCCGCGCTCCAGGCTGCGCTCGATGTGCAGTTCCTGCACGGCGGCGTGGGCGACCAGGGCGACCCGCGTTTCCTGCGGGGTGATGTTGATGAGGATGTCTTCGGGCGTGGGGTTCATGGCGACGCGATGGTTACGGCGTGGAAATGGGCGCACGCGGCCAGCCTGCGGCGCGCAACAGCCGCAGGGTCTCGAACAGCGGCAGACCGATGATGCCACTGGCGCTGCCGTTGATGGATTCGACAAAGGCCGCGGCGCGCCCCTGCATGGCGTAGGCCCCGGCCTTGCCGAAGGGTTCGCCCGTGGCGATGTAGTCGGCGATGTCGTGCGCGTCCAAGGGCGCGAAGCGCACCTGCGAGGTTTGCAGCGCGGCGTGCACGGCAGCGCCGCGCTGCACGCAGACGGCGGTGAGAACCTGGTGCGTGGTGCCCGACAGGGTGCGCAGGATGCGCGCGGCGTGCTCGACGTCTGCCGGCTTGCCGTAGATGCGGCCATCCAGCGCCACGGTGGTGTCGGCGCACAGCAGCACGGCGGTCTCCGGCGACTGGTCAGGGTGGCGCCGGGCCAGACGCTGCCGCGCCGCCTCCAGCTTGAGGCGGGTGACGCGCTGCACATACGCCGCCGCGGCCTCGCCGGGCAGCACCGCCTCAAGCGCCTCGCTGTCTTCGTCGGGCTGCGGTGCCAGCAAGGTGAAAGGCACGTCGACCTGGCGCAGCAACTCCTGCCGCCGCGGGCTGGCCGAGGCGAGATACAGCGTGAGGGCTGGACCGGGGTATGGATCAGTTGGCATGGGCGACGGGAAATGCAAGGGAGCGGTGCTGTGGCACGGCGCGCAGCGCTGCATCGAGGGCTATTGTCCTTGGAAACGCGCCCACAGGCGTTTGCCGCTGCGCGGGCCCCGGCTCCTAGAATCGGGCATCATGCATATTCATATTCTTGGCATTTGCGGCACCTTCATGGGCGGCCTGGCGGCGCTGGCCAAGGAGTCCGGCCACCGGGTCACCGGCTGCGACGCGCAGGTCTATCCGCCCATGAGCACCCAACTGCAGCAACTGGGCATCGAGCTGATCGAGGGCTATGGCGCCGACCAACTTGCGCTGGCGCCCGATCTGTGGGTCATCGGCAATGTGGTGTCGCGCGGCAACGCGCTGATGGAGGCGATTCTCGACGCCGGGCAGCCTTACGTCAGCGGCCCGCAATGGCTGGCCGAGCATGTGCTGCAGGGCCGCTGGACGCTCGCGGTCGCCGGCACGCATGGCAAGACCACGACCACGTCGATGCTGGCGCACATTCTCGATGTTGCCGGACTGAACCCTGGGTTTCTCATCGGCGGTGTGCCGCTGGATTTTGGTCAGTCGGCGCGGCTGGGCCAAGATTTTTTTGTCATCGAAGCCGACGAATACGACACCGCCTTCTTCGACAAGCGCTCCAAGTTTGTGCATTACCGCCCGCGCACCGCCGTGCTCAACAACCTGGAGTACGACCACGCCGACATCTTCCCCGATCTGGCGGCCATCGAAACCCAGTTCCACCACCTGGTGCGCACCGTGCCGGGCAGCGGGCAACTCGTGGTCAACGCCGACAGCCCGGCGCTGGACCGGGTGCTGGCGCGCGGCTGCTGGAGCGAAGTCGTGCGCTTCGACGCCGCGGCGCAGGGCTGGAGCGCGCAAGGCGGTGAGCAGCAGTTCGACGTGCTGCTGCGCGGCAAGCGCATGGGCGCGGTGCGTTGGGGGCAGACCGGGGCGCACAACCGCAGCAACGCCCTGGCCGCCATTGCCGCAGCCCAGCATGCCGGAGTGTTCGCCGACGAGGCCTGCGCCGCGCTGTGCAGTTTTCAGGGCGTGAAGCGCCGCATGGAACTGCGCGGCACCGCGGGTGGCGTGCAGGTGATCGACGATTTCGCCCATCACCCCACGGCCATCGCCACCACCGTGGCGGGGCTGCGGCGGCAGATGCAGACCGAAGCGCCCACCGGGTCGGGGCAGAGCCGCATCCTGGCGGTGTTCGAGCCCCGGTCCAACACCATGAAACTCGGCGCCATGAAGGCGCTGCTGCCCCAAGCCCTGGCTGATGCCGACCTGAGCTTTGGCTATGCCGGCGGCCTGGGCTGGAACCTGGCCCAAGCCCTGCAGCCGCTGGGCGCCAGGGCCCAGACGTTCGACGATCTCGGCGCGCTGGTGGCGGCCGTCGCCGCCGCCGCGCGGCCCGGTGACCGCGTGCTGGTGATGAGCAACGGCGGCTTCGGCGGCGTGCACGCCAAACTGCTGCAGGCGCTGGCCGCACGCGCTGCAAGCAGCATCGCCGAAATGCCCACAAACACGGCATCCACTCCGCAATCCTGAAAGTCCATCCATGTCCGGTAACACCCTCGGGCTGCTGTTCGCAGTCACCACCTTTGGCGAATCCCACGGCCCGGCCATCGGCTGCGTGATCGACGGCTGCCCCCCGGGCATGGAACTGAGCGAGGGCGACATCCAGCCCGACCTCGACCGCCGCCGCCCTGGCACCAGCCGCCACGTCACGCAGCGGCAGGAGGCCGATCAGGTGGAAATCCTCTCCGGCGTGTTCGAGGGCAAGACCACCGGTACGCCCATCGCCCTGCTCATCCGCAACACCGACCAGCGCAGCAAGGACTACGGCAATCTGCTCGACACCTTCCGCCCCGGCCACGCCGACTACACCTACTGGCGCAAGTACGGCCTGCGCGACCCGCGCGGCGGCGGCCGTTCGTCGGCACGGCTGACGGCGCCCATCGTCGCCGCCGGCGCAGTGGCCAAGAAGTGGCTGGCGGCGCAGCATGGCGTGGCAGTGCGCGCCTGCATGACCCAGCTCGGCGAAGTGCCCATCCCCTTCCAGACCTGGGACGCCGTGCAGCAGAACCCATTCTTCGCCCCCAACGCCGACATCGTGCCCGAGTTGGAGGCGTATATGGACGCGCTGCGCAAATCCGGCGACTCGGTCGGCGCGCGCATCATGGTT
>JAKAFC010000111.1 GCA_021818065.1 Pseudomonadota bacterium | reverse complement strand
TTGGTCTTCCGCTCGAATCCCGTCACGTTGCCACCCAGGCTCATCTGCTTCATGGCTTCAATCATGCACGAATCACGCCGCCCACTGGGTTTTGCAGACCTTCCTTAGGCGAGGTCGATATTTGCAACGGAAATTTCGATATAAAAGAGAAAAAGGTTTCGTTTGTTGAATAGATCGGCGGCGGCTACGGTAGGTGCATTCATCGTTCGGCCCGTTCACCATGTCCGCCTTGTTCAAACCGCTCGACCGGTTGTTTTCCAACGGCACCCCGCTGCACGACCCGCAGGCGCAGCCACCCGGCCAAACCGAGGTCAAGACCACCACCTGCTACATGTGCGCCTGCCGCTGCGGCATCAAGGTGCATCTGCGTGACGGCGCGGTGCGCTTCATCGAAGGCAACCCGGAGCATCCGCTCAACCAGGGCGTGATCTGCGCCAAGGGCTCGGCCGGCATCATGAAGCAGGTGTCTCCAGCCCGGCTGACCCAGCCGCTGCGCCGCAAGCCCGGCAGCGAGCGCGGCGTTGGCGAATTCGAGCCGATCAGTTGGGACGAGGCGCTGCACCTGCTGGAAGACCGGCTGCGCCATCTGCGCGCCACCGACCCCAGCCAGTTCGCGCTGTTC
Organism: Pseudomonadota bacterium; assembly: GCA_021818065.1. Classification (GTDB taxonomy): domain Bacteria; phylum Pseudomonadota; class Gammaproteobacteria; order Burkholderiales; family Burkholderiaceae_C; genus Thiomonas. Next base: position 8,503 of record JAKAFC010000111.1, on the reverse strand, counting down.
ACCGGACGCGACCAGATGCAGGCGCTCACCGGCCTGTTCGCCCGGCAGTTCGGCACACCGAACTATGCGGCGCATGGCGGCTTCTGCTCAGTGAACATGGCCGCGGGCATGATCTACACCTTCGGCGGCAGCTTCTGGGAATTCGGCGGTCCCGATCTGGAGCGCGCCAAGTTGTTCGTGATGCTGGGCACGGCCGAAGACCATCACAGCAACCCCATGAAGATTGCGCTGTCCAAGTTCAAGCGGGCGGGCGGGCGGTTCATTTCGATCAACCCCATCCGCACCGGCTATTCGGCCATTGCCGACGAGTGGATTCCGATCCGTCCCGGCACCGATGGCGCCTTGCTGCTGGCGCTGCTGCATGAGCTGCTCGACAGCGGCCGCTTCGATCTTGCCTTCGCAGCCGATTACACCAACGCCGCGCAGTTGTTGCGCGTGCAGCCCGGCCACGCCGAGGATGGGCTGTTCGTCACCGATCCCCAGGCCGACGATGCCGACAGCCGCCTGTGGTGGGACAGCGTGACGCAGCGTGCCGTGCCGGCCTGGACCGACGGTGCCCAGCCCGCACTCGCCGGGCATTTCCGCCTGCCCGACGGCACCCCGGTGGCTCCGGCGCTGCAGTTGTTGCGCGAGCAGGTGGCGGCCAACACGCCCGAGTGGGCCGCAGCCATCACCGGGGTGGACGCCGAGCGCATCCGCCAACTGGCGCAGGAGATGGCGCAGGCAGCGCTCGACCTGGGCGAGGACTTGCCCATTGCCTGGACCGACTGGCGTGGCCGCGAGCACGCCACGGTGCGCAGCAAGCCGCTGGCGTTTCACGCCATGCGCGGGCTGGCGGCGCATTCCAACGGCTTTCAGACCATCCGCGCGCTGTCCATTCTGATGAGCCTGCTGGGCACCATCGACGCCCCCGGCGGCTTTCGCCACAAGGCGCCGTATCCCAAGGACGTGCCGCCCGACGTGCGCAACCCGCGCGGTCCGCAGGACGTGCGGCCCGACACACCGCTGCACGGCGCGCCACTGGGCTGGCCCACCTCGCCCGACGACCTGGCGCTGATGGACGACGGTAGCCCGCTGCGCATCGACAAGGCGTTCTCCTGGGAACATCCGCTGGCGGTGCATGGCCTGATGCACAACGTCATCACCAACGCCTGGCGCGGTGACCCGTATCCCATCGACACCCTGCTGATCTTCATGTCCAACATGGCGTGGAACTCGGCCATGAACACCGTGGACGTGCGGCAGATGCTGCGCGACAAGCGTGAGGACGGCAGCTATCGCATCCCCTTCCTCGTGGTGTGCGACGCCTTTCACAGCGAGATGACCGCCTTCGCTGATCTTCTACTGCCCGACACCAGCTACCTGGAGCGGTTCGATGCCATGTCGCTGCTGGACCGGCCCATCTCCGAGTTCGACGGCCCCATGGACTCGGTGCGCGTGCCCGTGCTGCCGCCCCTGGCCGAGACCCGGCCGTTCCAGGAAGTTCTGGTCGAGCTGGCCGGGCGGCTGGGGCTGCCCGCGTTCGTCAACGCCGACGGCAGCCGCAAGTTCAAGGACTATCCCGATTTCATCGTGCACTACGAAACCGCGCCGGGTTCGGGCATCGGCTTCCTCTCCGGCTGGCGCGGGGCCGATGGCAGCCAGTCGCTCAAGGGCGCGCCCAACCCGCAGCAGTGGGCGATGTACGCGCAGCACAACTGCGTCCATCACCACCCGCTGCCCGAGTCGCAGCGCTACCTGCGCAACTGGAATCGCGACTATCTCGACTTCGCCCAAGACATGGGCTGGCGCACGCGCAACACGCCCATCATCATCGCCCTGTATGCCGACGTGCTGCAGCAATTTCGCCTGGCGGCGCGCGGCCAGCGTCCCGGACGGCAGCCGCCGGAGCATCTGCGCGCGCGGGTGGCGCATCACTTCGATCCGCTGCCGTTCTGGGAGCCGCCGCTGGAGCATGCCGCCACCGACCTGGCGCGCTATCCGCTGGCAGCGGTGACGCAGCGCCCCATGGCCATGTACCACGCCTGGGACTCGCAGAACGCCTGGTTGCGGCAAATTCACGGTCACAACCGGCTGTACGTCAACCCGGCGCTGGCGCGGCAGCAGGGCATTGCCGACGGCGGCTGGCTGTGGATCGAATCGCCCTGGGGGCGGGTGCGCGCGCGCTGCCAATACAGCGAGGCGGTGGAGCCCGGCACGGTGTGGACCTGGAACGCCATCGGCAAGGCCAGCGGCTTCTGGGGCCTGCATCCGCGGGCCGAGGAGGCACAGACCGGATTTCTGCTCAACCACCTCATCCGTGAAGAACTCCCCGCCACGGCGCTGGGGGCAGGGCAGGGCACGGTGTCCAACAGCGACCCGGTCACCGGCCAAGCTGGTTGGTACGACGTGCGGGTGCGGCTCTATCCCGCCGAGGCGCCGTCGGCGCAGGACGGGCCAGCCGACGCCCCCGCCGAGCAAAGCTGGCCGCAGTTCGCCGCGCCCGGCCCGTTGCCGCCGCATGCAGAACGCCCGGCGCAGACCAGCGTCCTGCGCTATTTCGCCGGCCGCCGCGCCCGGCAGGGAGATCAAGCATGACCCAACTCGCCCTGGTTATCGACCTCAACGTCTGCGTGGGCTGCCAGGCCTGCGTCACCTCCTGCAAGCAATGGAACACCTCGGGCGCTGCCGGGCATCTCAGCGACCTCGAACCCTACGGCGAGGCGCCGATGGGTGTGTTCTTCAACCGCGTGCAGACGTATGAAGTCGGTCAGTTTCCGCAGACGCAGACCGTGCACTTTCCCAAGAGTTGCCTGCACTGCGAGGAGCCGCCGTGCGTGCCGGTGTGTCCCACCGGCGCCTCGTACAAGCGCAAGGAGGACGGCATCGTCCTGGTGGACAGCGACAAGTGCATCGGCTGCAAGTATTGCTCCTGGGCCTGCCCCTACGGCGCCCGCGAGTACGACGAAGACCGTGGTGTGATGACCAAATGCACCCTGTGCGTCGATCGCATTTATGACGAGCAGATTCCCGTGGCGCAGCGCCGCCCGGCCTGCGTCAACGCCTGCCCAACCAATGCGCGGCTGTTCGGCGATGTGCACGACCCCGAGTCCGAGGTGTCGCGCGCCATCCGCGAACGCGGCGGCTACGCCCTCATGCCCGAACTCGGCACCCGGCCCGCCAACCACTATCTGCCGCGGCAGCAGCCCACCCAGCCGCTTGCAGCCGACGATGACAGGGCGCATGCCGTCCACGCTCCGCAACCCCCTGTAGCGCGGCCCGCAGCGCGCCCGGTTCGCCGGGCGGAGGAGCCGGCGGAAGCGGCGCTGGAGGTGCAGGCTCGCAGTTTGTTCCAGCGGCTGTTCGGCCCGCGCGTCAAGCCCCACGGCGCGACGCAAATCATGGGAGGGCAGTGATGCGCCCGGCGTTTTCCGTGTTGCTGCTCACCACCCTGGTGGGCTGTGCCCAGGGCCTGGCGGTGGCCGTGGCCGTGCCGGCGCTGTTCGCGGCACCGCCAACTGCGGCTGCGCTGGCGTTCTGGTCCCTGAGCTTATGGATCATCCTCGGCCTCGGTGTCATCGGCCTGGCGGCTTCGTTCGGCCACCTCGGGCGGCCCGAACGTGCCTGGCGTGCTGCGGCCATGTGGCGCACCTCGTGGCTGTCGCGCGAAGTCGTTGCCCTGCCAACGTTTCTCGGGCTGGTCGCGCTCAGCCTGCTGGCGCTGCAGACCATGCAGCGCTGGCCGGCGCTGCTGGCCGTCGCCGTGCTGGCCGGGGCCCTGGCGCTCTGGGTCTGCACGGCGATGATCTATGCCGGGGTGCGCTTTCTGCGCGAGTGGGCCAGCCCGCTGACCGTGCTCAACTTCATGCTCATGGGCCTGGCCAGCGGCTGCCTGCTTGCTGCGGTGCTGGCGCTATGGCGCTTGGCGCCCCAGGCCTGGCCCTATGCCCGCGCGGCTGTGGTGCTGCTCGCTGCTGCGCTGCTCGGCCGCTTGGCCGCGCTGTGGCGGCTGCGCAGCCTGCAGCCCGCAGGGTCGATGCAGAGCGCAATCGGTGTGGCCAGCCCGGTGATCCGCCAGACTTCCAAGGGATTCACCGCGCGCGCCTTCAACACCCACGAGTTTTTCCACGGTCGCAGCACGGCCTGGGTGGGCGCGGCGCGTGGCGGTTTTGTGGCCTTCGGTTTTGTGCTGCCCATGCTGCTGTTGGTGCTGGCGCCGCCGGCGCTGCAAGCCATCGCCTGGCCGCTGGCATTGGTGAGCAACTTGCTCGGCATGCTGGCTGAACGCTGGGACTTTTTTGCCCAGGTGCGGCACCCGCAGAATCGCTACTACCAGGCGGCGTTGTGACGGTTTGAAACCGCCGGGAACGGCGGCGCACGGCCTAGCTCCATCCTGCTTTTGCCGGAGGTTGCGATGCGCTGGAGCGGGCTGTGGGTATGCGGTGGGTTGGTGCTGTGGATGCAGCTGGCGCAGGCACAGCCGGTGCCAGCCGTCCCGCAACATCCCGCTGTCGTGGCGACGCCGCCGATCTGCCGCACCCAGCCCGACAGCGCCGCCTGCGCCGCGCAGACCCGCCATGTGCTGAACCGGCGGCTGAACCAGCTCTATCGCCTGGAGTTGCAAAAGGTGATGGGCACCTACACCGAGCGTCGGCTCGGCCATGCGCAAAATCTGTGGCGCCGCTGGGCCAATGCCGAGTGCCTGTTCCGCTGGGGGCCACCGTCGCGCGGCGGTGCCGACTGGCAGCGCCATCAGGACCAATGTCTGTCGGGCATGATCCGCGCCCGCATCGTGCAGCTTGCCGGCTTCGTGCACTGCGCTGGTGCCACCTGCCCGCCGCCATAATCGGGTGTCAGACCGTGTTCAGCATGGACTGGCACGATGACGACCACGACAACGACAAGGAGACGATCCATGGAGCAGACCTCGACTGAAGCCGCCGACGTGCTGTTGTACGAACGCGATGCGCGCGGCGTCGTGACCCTCACGCTGAACCGGCCGCAGGCATTCAACGCGCTGTCCGATGCCCTGCTCGACGCCTTGCAGCGGCAGCTCGACGCGCTGATGCACGATGCCGACGCCCGCGTGGTGGTGCTGCGCGGTGCCGGCCGCGCGTTCTGCGCCGGGCACGACCTGAAGGAGATGCATGCGCAGTCGGCGCAATCGGCCCACGAGGCGCTGTTCGCCCGCTGCGGCAAGGTGATGACCGGCCTGAGCCGCCTGCCGCAACCTGTCATCGCCCAGGTGCATGGCATTGCCACGGCGGCGGGGTGCCAGCTGGTGGCGAGTTGCGACCTGGCGGTGGCAGCGCACGACGCGCGCTTCGCGGTGTCGGGCGTGAACTACGGCCTGTTCTGTTCCACACCCGGCGTCGCCCTGGCGCGCAACATGCTGCGCAAGCAGGCGATGGAAATGCTGCTCACCGGCGAGTTCATCGACGCGCCCACAGCGCAGATGCGCGGCCTGATCAACCGCGTGGCCGCCGACGGCGCGCTCGATGCCGAGGTGCAGGCGCTGGTGGCCAGCATTCTGGCCAAACCGGCGGCCGCCGTGCGCATGGGCAAGGCCCTGTTCTATCGCCAGGTCGAGATGGGGGTGGAGGCCGCCTATCAGCTCGCGGCGCAGACCATGGCCTGCAACATGCAAGAGCCTTGCGCCCGCGAGGGGGTGCAGGCCTTCATCGACAAGCGCCAGCCCGCTTGGCGCACAGCGCACTGACGCCGCAAGGGTTACGCCGCCGCGGGTTCGCCAGGCGGCGGCAGGCGCACCAGGTCGATGACGATGATGGACAGGTTGTCGCCGCGTCCGCCAGCGCGGGTGCGCGCCTTGTCGATCAGGTACTGACAGCATTCGCGCGCCTGCAGCTTGGAGGTGGCGATCTCCAGTTCCTGGTCGGTGAAATAGTGCCAGACGCCGTCGCTGCACAGCATCAGCACGTCGCCAGGCATGAGGGTGCTTTCTTCCACCGGCTTGGTCGGCAGTTCGGCCATGCCCAGGCTGCAGGTCAGCACGTTGCTCATGGGATGCGAGCGCGCCTTGGCCTCGGTGATCTCGCCCTTGTCCACCAGGGTCTGCACATACGAATCGTCCTTGGTCCGTAACAGCAGCCGGGCGTCGCGGAAGATGTAGAGGCGACTGTCGCCCACATGCGACCAGTAACAGCGTCCTTCGTCGGCATGAAACAAGGCGCAGACGAGGGTGGAATGCGGCTCCTGCTCGGTGGACAGGGCGGTCAGCCGAATCATGCTGTGGCTCTCCAGCACGATCTGCTGCAGCAGGGCATGGGCATCGTCGCTGTCGGGGTGGTAGCGCTCGAAGAGTTGCTGCGCCGTGAGCATGACCTGATCGGCCGCCTTGCGTCCGCCGCTCTTGCCGCCCATGCCGTCGGCAATCACCGCCAGCACGCAGCCCGAGACCCGCGGGTGGGGGATGACCCGCAGCTGATCCTGCTGATACGGCCGATCGCCCTTGTGCAGGCCGCTGGCCGCGTTCAACCGCCAGCGCGTTCCGGCCTGGTGCTGCACCGGCTGCGGCAGCGGCGGCAGACGCGAGGGCGGGTAGGGATCCGTGGGGTCCATAGAATCGGCGCATGGCCGTGGACACGGCATGCCGGTGGATTGCGTGAGGCAAAAAGATTGGACGAACAGCGATTGGCGACAGATTCTAGGCGGCAAGCCGTGCCGCGCCTGAGCGCGCAGCAGCATGCAGGCTGAGCCGGGCCTGGCGCCAGACGCCGCCGACGCTCAGGCCACGTTGCAGGCGCACTGCGACGCGCTGTTTTCGCCGGGCAGTCCGCTGCAGCAGGAACTGCCGCAATGGTCGGTGCGCCACGGCCAGCGCGAGCTTGCTCTGGCGGTGGCCAGTGCCATCAGCGATCGCGCCATCCTGCTGGCCGAGGCTGGGACCGGCACCGGCAAGACCCTGGCCTACCTGGTACCCGCGCTGCTGCACGGCGGGCGTGCCATTCTGTCCACTGCCACGCGCAATCTGCAGGATCAGCTCGACGGCAAAGACCTGCCCGCAGCGCGGCGGGCGCTCGGTGCGGCAGTGACGGCCTGCGTGCTCAAGGGGCGATCGAACTATGTCTGCCTCTACCGCCTGCAGCGCGCCGCGGAATGGGTGCACGGTCGCCACGCCCATGCGCAGTTGCGCCGCATCCAGCAGTTCGCCCGTGCCGATGCCCGTGGCGACCTGTCGGCCCTGTCCGGCCTGGAAGAGCAGTCGGCGCTCAACTATCTGGTCACCTCGACCACCGACAACTGCCTGGGCGCCGACTGTCCCGACTACAAGGCTTGCTTTGTCATGAAGGCGCGGCGCGAGGCGCTGGCGGCCGACGTGGTCATCATCAACCACCATCTGTTTTTCGCCGACCTGGCCCTGCGCGGCGAAGGTCTGGGCGAATTGCTGCCCACGGCCGATACCCTGATCTTCGATGAGGCCCATCAACTTGCCGAGATCGGCGTGCAGTTTCTCGGCGCCCGTTGCGGCACGGCGCAGGTCATCGACCTCGGCCGCGACGTACTGGCCGGTGGGCTGCAGCATGCCAAGGGTCTGGCCGACTGGCAGGCACTGAGCGATGGCCTGGAGCGTGCCGCCCGCGACCTGCGCCTGGCCGCGCCGCAGAACCCGGCGCGTCTGAGCCAGCCGCAGGTGCGCGAGCTGCCCGGCTGGGACGTGGCCATGCACGACCTGCAGGCGCAGCTTGCCCGCAGCGCCGCGGTGTTGTCGGCCCACGTCGAGGCGGCGCCCGAGTTCGAGCGCTTGATGGAGCGTGCCACCACCCTGCAGCAAGCCTTCGCCGCCTGGGAGGTCGAGCCCGATGCGCTGGACGCCGAAGACGCGGCGTCGGTTGCGCCGACCCATGTGCGCTGGGCCGATGTCGGCAGCAGCCATTTGCGCCTGCAATCCGCGCCGCTCTCCATCGCCCCGGCGTTCGCCGCCTTGGTGGCACAACGCAGCCAGGCGTGGATCTTCACCTCGGCAACCCTGAGTGTGGGCGGCAGCTTTCGCCACGCCCGCGCCGCCCTCGGGCTGACGCCGGAGCAGGGCGGTTGCGCCCCGGTGGAGCATGGCGTGGCGCCGCGCTGCCGCGAACTGCGCGTCGCCAGTCCGTTCGACTATGCCGCGCAGGGACGGCTGCTGGTGCCGCAGGACTTGCCGCTACCCAACCAGCCCGGGCATTCCGAGGCGGTGGGGGCGCTGGCGGCACGGCTGGCGAGCGTCAACCCCGGCGGGACCTTCGTGCTCACCACCACCCTGCGCGCCGCGCGACTGATCGCGCAGACCCTGCGCCAGCTTCTGCCCGGGCGCATGGTGCTCGAGCAGTTCGACGAATCCAAGGCCGCCTTGCTGGCGCGCTTTGCCGCCACGCCGCAAGCCGTGCTGGTGGGAAGCCAGAGTTTCTGGGAGGGGGTCGATCTGCCCGGTGACCAACTCACCCTGGTGCTGATCGACAAACTGCCTTTCGCGCCGCCGGATGATCCCCTCACCGCCGCCCGCCTCAAACGCATCGAGGCTGAAGGC
>JAKAFC010000110.1 GCA_021818065.1 Pseudomonadota bacterium | reverse complement strand
CACGGCGCAGGGCGTGCTGCTGCTGGGCACCGGCAGCCTGACGCACAACCTACACGAGTTCCATCCAAGTGCCGCCACCGACGACCCGCCCGCCGCCTATGTGCAGGCCTTTGTCGAGTGGATGCGCGGCATGATGGACCGCGGCGACGTCGAAGCCCTGCTCGACTACCGGCGCCGCGCACCGCATGCCGCCCGCGCCCACCCCACCGACGAACACCTGCTGCCGCTGTTCTGGGCCCTGGGTGCCGCGGGCCCGGGCGCCCAGGCGCAGCACCACGCTGGCGGCGTGCACTACGGCAATCTGAGCATGGACGCATGGACCTTCACGCCCGCGACGTAGCGCGGCGGAGGCGCTCAGGGACGCGCAGGCGCGCTCAGACCTTGCGACAATCCACCGCTGCAGGCCGCCCGGGCAGATGCAGCGTGGCGGTCTGCGCCGGGGTGTTGGCGATGATCTGCCCCGCGCGCAGCACCAGCAGCCGCGTCGCCCGCAGCCGCAAGGCCTCCACCACATCGCCCGCCTGCAGCAGCACCAGATCGGCGCGGCAACCCACGTCCAGCCCGTAGCCCTGCAGCCCGAGGATGCGCGCCGGGGTGGTGGTCACCGCCTCGAAACAGTGCCGCATCGCCTCCTGCCCGGTCATCTGCGCCACATGCAGACCCATGTGGGCCACTTCGAGCATGTCGCCGCTGCCCAGCGCGTACCACGGGTCCATCACGCAGTCCTGGCCAAAGGCCACCGGCACCCCGGCAGCCAGCAGCTCGGGCACGCGGGTCATGCCGCGGCGTTTGGGGTAGGTGTCGTGCCGACCTTGCAGGGTGATGTTGATCAGCGGGTTGGCAATCGCCGCCACGCCGCTCTCGGCCAGCAGCGGCAGCAGCTTGCTGACGTAGTAGTTGTCCATGCTGTGCATGGAGGTGAGGTGCGAGCCGGTCACCCGGCCCTGCAGCCCCAGGCGCTGGGTGTGAAACGCCAGGGTTTCGATGTGACGGGACAGCGGGTCGTCCGACTCGTCGCAGTGCATGTCCACCGGCAGGCCGCGCGCGGCGGCGAGTTCGCACAGCAGCTTGACGCTCTCGGCGCCTTCGGCCATGGTGCGCTCGAAGTGGGGAATGCCGCCCACCACGTCCACACCGAGGTCGAGGGCGCGCTGCAGGTTGCGCAGGGCATTAGGGCGGCGCAACACGCCGTCCTGCGGAAAGGCGACGAGCTGCAGGTCGAGGTAGGGCCTCACCTGCTCGCGCACCTGCAGCAGGGCTTCGACGGCCAGCAGCCGGTCGTCGCACACGTCCACATGCGAGCGGATGGCGAGCAGGCCGCGGGCCACAGCCCAGTCGCAATAGGCCAGCGCGCGCGCCACCAGGGCGTCTTGCGTGAGCTGGGGCTTGAGCTCGCCCCACAGCGCGATGCCTTCGAGCAGAGTGCCGCTGCGATTGACGCGCGGCAGGCCATCGCTCAGCGTGGAGTCCATGTGGAAATGGGCATCGACGAAGGGCGGCGTGACTAGCTGTCCGGCGCAGTCGATCTCGTGTGCAGCCTGCGCCGCGAGCTGCGGCTGCAGCGCGGCGATGCGCCCGGCCTCGATGCCGAGGTCCATGCCGCGGCGGCCGTCGGGCAGGGTGGCGTGGCGCAGGATGAGGTCGAGCATGGTGCTGCCCGTCAGAACGCGGCGATGCCGGTGATGGCGCGGCCGAGGATGAGGGCGTGGATGTCGTGCGTGCCTTCGTAGGTGTTGACCACCTCCAGGTTCACCAGATGGCGGGCAATGCCGTATTCGTCTGAGATGCCATTGCCGCCGAGCATGTCACGCGCGGTGCGGGCGATGTCCAGCGCCTTGCCGCAGTTGTTGCGCTTGAGCAGCGAGGTCACCTCCGGCGCGGCGTTGCCCGCCTCTTTCATGCGCCCCAGGCGCAGCGCGGCGTGCAGGCCGAGGGCGATTTCGGTGGCCATGTCGGCGAGCTTTTTCTGCACCAGCTGGGTGGCTGCGAGCGGCCGGCCGAATTGCTGGCGGTCGAGCACGTACTGCCGGGCGCGGGCGTAGCAGTCTTCGGCTGCGCCCATCGCCCCCCAGGCGATGCCGTAGCGCGCGCTGTTCAGGCAGGTGAACGGGCCCTTGAGCCCGCGCACCGTGGGGAAGGCGTGGTCTTCGGGGCAGAACACGCCGTCCATGACGATCTCGCCAGTGATCGAGGCGCGCAGCCCGACCTTGCCGTGGATCGCCGGGGCGCTCAGGCCCTTGGCGCCCTTGTCGAGAACGAAGCCGCGGATGTCGCCGGCGTCGTCCTTGGCCCAGACGACGAACACGTCGGCGATCGGGCTGTTGCTGATCCAGGTCTTGCGCCCGCTGAGGGCGTAGCCGCCTGGCACGGCGCGGGCGCGCGTGGTCATGCCGCCGGGGTCGGAGCCGTGGTCGGGCTCGGTCAGGCCGAAGCAGCCGATGGCCTCGCCGCGCGCCAGGCGCGGCAGGTAGTGCTGCTTCTGCGCCTCGGTGCCGAAGGTGAAGATGGGCAGCATCACCAGCGAACTCTGCACGCTCATCATCGACCGGTAGCCCGAGTCCACGCGCTCCACCTCGCGGGCGATCAGGCCGTAGGCCACCTGATCGAGCCCGGCGCCGCCATACTCGGCCGGGATGGTGGGGCCCAATAGCCCGAGCTCGCCCATTTCGCGGAAGACCGACGGATCGGCCGTTTCGTGGCGAAACGCGCTGAGCACCCGCGGTGCCAGCTGGCCCTGGCAATACGCCTGCGCCGCGTCGCGCACCGCGCGCTCCTCGGCGTCGAGCTCGGCATCGAGCAGCAGTGGGTCGTCCCAGTGGAAATGCGGTCGGGTGGAAGTCATGCGTCATGCTCCGTCGGCAAACAAGGTCGGTCCATCCTAGCCGCTCTGTTACAACCCGGCGAAGAACCACGCCCGCGGCTGCGGGCGCCATCCACCCCCTCCACCTCGCGCGCATGAGCACCTGGCATTCCCATTTGCGGTTGCAGTTCCGCTTGCAGCACGACCGCACCGTGCTGCATCACCGGCACGAGGGCGGGCTGCGCGCCCTGGCCAGCCACTACCCCGAAGCCGCAGCGGTGTGCCACCAGGTGCTGGTGCACCCGCCCGGCGGTCTGGTGGGGGGCGACACCCTGGCCATGGATCTCGACGTGGACGCTGGCGCCCACGCCGTGGTGACCACGCCCGGCGCCGGGCGCTTCTACCGCAGCACCGGCGCGCCCGCGCGGCAAACGCTGGAAGCCCGGCTGGCGCCCGGCGCCCGGCTGGAATGGCTGCCGCAAGACACGCTGGCCTACGACGGTTGCATCGCCGAAAACCGCAGCCGCTTTCATCTGGCCCCGGGCGCCGAACTCATCGCCTGGGATCAGCTGGCGCTGGGCCTGCCTGCTGCCGACAGCGCCTTTCGCCACGGGCGTTTCACCCAGCACATCGAACTGCCCGGCGTGTGGCTGGAGCGCGGGCACATCGCCGCAGACGACGCCGCGCTGCGGCACGCCCCGGGCGGGCTGCAAGGCCACAGCACCGTGGCCACCGCGTGGTTCGCTGCGGGCAGCGCGCTGGCCGCAGCGCGGCGCGACGCCCTGCTCGACGCCGCCCGGCAGCTTGCCGCCAGCGCGCCACACGCCGCGCTGCTGGCCGGCGCCACCGCGCCGCATCCGCAGATCATCGTGCTGCGGGTGCTGGGCCACCGCACCGAACCCGTGGCGGCGCTGCTGCGCGCGGTCTGGGGGGCATGGCGCCAACTGGCGTGGGCGCTGCCGCCCTGCCCGCCGCGCGTCTGGGCGACCTGAGACGGCGGCAGCCCCTCTAGGGCCTGTTCACGCGATTTGCGCGCCCGGCGATCAGCGCATCACGGCTTCGATGTCGGCCACGCTCTTGGGTGCGGCGGCGGTGAGCACCTCGCAGGGCTGGCCCCCGGCGCGCACGGCGATGTCGTCCTCGATGCGGATGCCGATGCCGTGGAACGCCGCGGGCACGTCGTCAGCGGCGCGCACGTACAGCCCCGGCTCGATGGTGAGCACCATGGCCTCGCGCAGGATGCGCGCCGGACGCTTGCGGCTGCCGTCGGCCTGAATCTCGATGGCTTCGCCGGGCTCGGCGTAGTCGCCGCAGTCGTGCACATCCATGCCCATCCAATGACTGGTGCGGTGCATGTAAAAGCGCTTGTAGGCGCCGGTGGCCAGCACGGCGTCGACATCGGGCGCGGCGTCGCGGCCGATGAGGCCGTGGTCGAGCAGGCCCTGCGCCAGCACGCGCAGCGCGGCGTCGTGCGGGTCGGTGAAACGGGCGCCTTCGACCGAGGCATCCAGCGCGGCATGCTGCGCCGCCAGCACCACGTCGTACAGCGCGCGCTGCGCGCCGGTAAAGCGGCCGTCGGCAGGAAAGGTGCGGGTGATGTCGCTGGCGTAGCCGTCGAGCTCGCAGGCAGCGTCGATCAGCACCAGATCGCCCGCGCGCACTGGCGCGTCGCTGGCGCGGTAGTGCAGCACGCAGGCGTTGGCGCCCGCCGCCACGATGGAGCCATACGCCGGGGCCTGCGAGCCGCCCTGGCGGAAGGTGTGCAGCAGTTCGGCTTCGAGGTGGTATTCGCGCAGGCCCTGGTGCGGGGGATGGCGCAGGCCATGGGCACTGGCCTGCATGGCGCGGATGTGGGCCGCAGCCGAAATATGAGCGGCGCGGCGGATGACGTCGAGTTCGTAGGCATCCTTGAACAGGCGCATCTCGTCGAGGATGGCGCACAGATCGTGCTGGGTGCGCGGCGCGGTGACGCCGCTGCGCGCCTGCGCCCGCACCGCCGCCAGCCAGCGCTCCACCTGGGTTTCCAGCCCGGCGTGCACGACGAACGGCCACCACACCGCGGGCTGGTCGGCAAGCAGCTTGGGCAGTTCGACGTCGAGGCTGCTGATGGACAGGGCAGTGTCCAGGCCGAAGGCCTCGCGGGCGGCCTCGGGGCCCCAGCGAAAGCCGTCCCAGATCTCGCGCTCCATGTCCTTGTCGCGGCAGAACAGCACGCTGCGGCTGCTGCCATCGGCCGCCACCTGCAGCGCCAGCAGGCTGTGCGGCTCGGTGAAGCCGGTGAGGTAATAAAAGTAGCTGTCGTGGCGGTAGGGGTAGTCGGCGTCGCGATTGCGCAGGGCTTCGGGGGCGGTGGGCAGCAGCGCCACACCGCCACCGGCGACGGCAAGCTGGCGGGCGACTTCGGCGCGGCGCGCGGCGCAGCGGACGAGCAGAGTGGAATCGGGCATGGGGTGCGTGAAAAAAACAAAAGGACGAATGACCGACAGCCTAGCCCGCCGCGCGGAGTTGCGCATCCAGCGCGGCCAGTTGCTCGGGGGTGCCGACGTTGTGCCAGGGGCCGCTGAACACCGCGCCGCTGACCCGTCCGGCATCGGCCGCAGCGTAGAGCCAGGGAAACAGCTTCCACGCCTGCGCCCGCGGCTGCGCCGCGAACAAGACCGGGTGGAACACGCCGATGTTGCCGTAGTTCAGCAGCGCGGCGCCCTCGCGCCGGATGCGGCCCTGGGCGTCCAGCGCCATGTCCCCCGCGCGGTTGTGCTCGGGGTTGGGCGTGAGCACCAGATGCGCCGCAGTGCGCTCGGGTTCGGCGGCGATGCGCTCGGCCACGGGCTGCAGGCTGGCGTAGTCGAAGGCGGTGTAGATGTCGGCGCTGACGGCGACGAACGGCGCATCCCCGAGCAGGGGCAGGGCGGTGGCGATGCCGCCGCCGGTCTCGTAGGCCTCGGCGGGCTCGGGCGAATAGCGCAGGCGCACGCCGAAGGCCGCGCCATCGCCCAGCGCCGCCGGAATCTGCGCCCCGAGCCAGCCGGTGTTGATGACGATGTCGCGCCAGCCGCCCGCGGCCAGGCGTTCGATCTGCCAGACGATCAGCGGCTTGCCACCCACCGCCAGCAGGGGCTTGGGACAGGCATCGGTGAGAGGCCGCATGCGCTGACCGCGCCCGGCGGCGAGAATCATGGCGCGCATGGCGGCGGCGCTCAGAAGGTGTAGCCCACCAGCGGACTGCGCTGCTCGAGCTGGTCGAGCAGTTGCAGTAGCGGCTTGAAGGCGCCGTAACGCGCCGCCACCAGCCGGGTGTGCTGCAGCACCAGCGGCAGATCCCCCAGGTATTGCGCCTTGCCGTCGCGGTGATGCAGCCGGGCGAAGATGCCCAGCACCTTGAGCGCGCGCTGCAGCCCCATCCAGTCGAGATCGCGATAGAAGTCGGCGGCGTCCGCCGCCACCGGCAGCCCGGCCTTGCGCGCTCGCTCCCAGTAGCGGATGGCCCAGTCGAGCTGCTGCTCCTCGGGCCAGGCGATGTAGGCGTCGCGCAGCAGCGACACCAGATCGTAGGTGATCGGGCCGATGACCGCGTCCTGAAAGTCGAGCACGCCGGGATTGCGCTCCGCCGTGACCATGAGGTTGCGGCTGTGCCAGTCGCGGTGCACCAGCACCTGCGGCTGCCCCAGGTTGTTGGCGATCAGCGCGGCGAAGATGCCTTGCAGCGCCGTGCGCTGCGTGTCGGTGAGGGCATGGCCGTGGTGCTTGGCCACGAACCATTCCGGAAACAGATCGAGTTCGCGCTGCAGCAGGGCGGCGTCGTAGCGCGGCACCACGCCCGCACCGGCGATGCCCTGCAGCGTGACCAGCGCGGCCAGAGCGTCCCGCATCAGGCCGTCGGCGCGGTCGGGCGCGGCGGTGATGGCCTGCAGGTAGGTGGTGGTGCCGAGGTCGGTGAGCAGCAGAAAGCCCTGCTCCGCGTCCTGTTCCAGCACCTGCGGCACCTGCACCCCGCCAGCGCCGAGCAAGGCGGCGATGCGCACAAAGGGCCGCACGTCCTCCTGCGGCGGCGGCGCGTCCATGACGATGCGCGCGCCTTGGTCGGTCTGCACGCGAAAGTAGCGGCGGAAGCTGGCGTCGCTGGAGGCGGGCTGCAGGCTCTCGGGATGCAAGCCGTGCGCCGCGGCGATGCTGCGCAGCCAGAGCTGCAGCGCCTGCATGCGGGCGGTGGAATCGGTGGTGGGCATGGCGTGGAACGCGGCGGTGCGGGGAGGGCGCCCTCCCTATAATCTGCTGGCATTTTAGGCACCACCGCGCGCGCAGCACCGGCCACCGCGACGCGTTCGCCCTCCGATTTCCGTCCCGTGCCTTTGCCCTCCCCGTCCCGCCATCCGCCTCGTCTGCATCCGCTCATGGTGGCGCTCGCGCTGGGCTGGTGTGCGACGGCGCAAGCGCAACAGCCGGCCGACACGGCGGCATCGGCCCCGGCGCTGCAGCTGCGCCCCAGCTTCGATCTGCTGCCGCACCTGCCGGCCGACGCCCAGCCGTTCGAGCCGTTGTTCATCATCGCCGACAAGGTCACGGGGCAGAACAATGTCTACGTCCACGCCAGCGGCGACGTGCAGTTGCGCAAGCACAGCGTGGTGATCAAAACCGACCGCCTGCGGTATTACTTTGTCGAAAACGAAGCCGTGGCCAACGGCAACGTGCGCGTGCTGCGCGATGGCAACCTGTTCACCGGCCCGGCGCTGCGCATGCAGCTCGACACCTACCGCGGCCAGATGCCCGACGCCGACTATTACTTTCGCGTCACCCAGGGCCATGGGCACGCCGACACCGTCAACTTCCTGGGCCGGGAGCACCTGCAGGCCGACAACGCCACCTACACCACCTGCACCGCCAGCCCGGTGGACTGGTTCGTGCAGGCCACGCACCTCGACCTGAACCTGGCCGACAACACCGGCGTGGCGCGCGACGCCCGCGTGGTGTTCAAGGGCGCCACCATCCTGCCGCTGCCTTACGCCAGCTTTCCGTTGAGCGACGCGCGCAAGTCGGGCTGGCTGCCGCCCACCCTGGGCGTGGACAGCCGCAACGGCATCGACCTGGCGGTGCCGTACTACTGGAACATCGCCCCCAATTACGACGCCACCCTGACGCCGCGCATCATTCTGCGGCGCGGCTTCATGGGCAGCATCGCCACCCGCTGGCTGCAGCCCAGCTATTCCGGCCGCAGCCAGTTCGACCTGTTGCCCGCCGACAGCAGCGACAGCGGCAACAGCCGTTGGGCCGGGTATCTGCAGCAGAACGGCGGCCTGGGCCACGGCCTGAGCTACGCCGTGAACTACCAGCAGGTGTCGGACGACAACTGGTGGCAGGACTTCGGCGGCGTCAACCCCGTCATCGGCTCCAACCGCACCCTGCCACAGCAGGGCAGCCTCACCTACAACCTGCCGCTGGGCTACATGCAGCTCAGTGTCAACCGCTGGCAGACGCTGCAGAACACCGCCGCGCCCATCGGCGTGCCGTACAACCAGCAGCCGCAGCTCTACACCCATCTGCAAAGCGCGAATTACAGCGGCCTGTCCTGGCAGTTCGACTCGGCGCTCACCCGTTTCACCAACTCCACGTCGATTTCGGGCGACCGGCTCTATCTCAACCCGCAGCTCAGCTATCCGGTGGTGCGGCCTGGCGGCTTCGTCACGCCGAAGCTGTCGTTCAACTTCACCCGCTACGTCACCGACACGCCGATGACTGGCGGCGCCACCACCGCCGACCGCGCCGTGCCCACCTTCAGCCTGGACAGCGGCCTGGTGTTCGAACGCCCCACGGCGCTGTTCGGCCGCGCCCTCACGCAAACATTGGAGCCGCGGCTCTATTACGTCTACACCCCGTACCGCAACCAGCAGAACCTGCCCAATTTCGACAGCGCCGACCTCGATCTGAACCTGGCGACCATCTACACCGACAACGTGTTCTCGGGCAACGACCGCATCGCCGACGCCAACAACCTCACCGGCGGCGTCACCTCACGCCTGCTCGATCCGCAGACCGGCGTGGAGCTCGGCCGTCTCACCCTGGCGCAGCGGGTGCTGTTCTCACCGCAGCGCGTGGTGCTCAGCGGCGGCCCCATCCCCGCCGGGCTGAATGACACCTTCGCGCTGGCCAGCGTGAACTTCAGCAGCGCGTGGAGCGCCAACGCCGCGCTGCAGTACAACATGCGCCAGCGCCAGACCCAGCAGATCGCCGCCGGAGCGCGCTGGGCTCCCGCGCCCTACAAGACCATCAGCGCCAGCTACCAATACCAGAGCGCCAGCTCGGGGCAGATTCCGCTGCGCTACATCAACACCGCCTGGCAATGGCAGCTCAGCCCGCGCTGGTATTCGGTGGGCCAGGCCAACTACAGCATCCTGGACAAGCGCTTCAACG
>JAKAFC010000109.1 GCA_021818065.1 Pseudomonadota bacterium | reverse complement strand
ACCCGACCGCTGGCGCCCGGCTGCGCCTTGCGTTGACCGAGGAAAGCCCGCTGCAGATCGTGGGCGCGATCAACGCCAACCACGCCCTGCTGGCTCAGCGAGCGGGCTTCAAGGCCATCTACCTCTCCGGCGGCGGCGTTGCCGCCGGCTCGCTGGGCATGCCCGATCTGGGCATCAACACCCTCGACGACGTGCTCACCGACGTCCGCCGCATCACCGACGTCTGCGAGTTGCCGCTGCTGGTGGATGTGGATACCGGCTTCGGTCCCAGCGCCTTCAACATCGCGCGCACGGTCAAAAGCCTGATCAAGTTCGGTGCTGCCGGAATGCACATCGAAGACCAGGTCGGCGCCAAACGCTGCGGCCATCGCCCCGGCAAGGAAATCGTCAGCAGCGACGAAATGGTCGATCGCATCAAGGCCGCGGTCGACGCCCGCACCGACCCCGCGTTCTACGTCATCGCCCGCACCGATGCCATCGCCGTCGAGGGGCTGGACGCCGCCATCGCCCGCGCCCGTGCCTGCGCCGAGGCTGGTGCCGACGCCATCTTCGCCGAGGCCGCGCTCGATCTCGACACCTACCGCAAGTTTGGCGCGGCCGTCGGCGTGCCGTTGCTGGCCAACATCACCGAGTTCGGCGCCACGCCGCTGTTCACCGTGGACGAACTGCGCAGCGCGGGTGTCGCCATGGCGCTCTACCCGCTTTCCGCGTTCCGCGCCATGAACAAGGCGGCGCAAACGGTGTACGAGACCCTGCGCCGCGAAGGCACACAAAAGAACGTGGTGCCACTGATGCAGACCCGCGCCGAGCTGTACGACAGCATCGGCTACCACGCCTACGAGCAACGGCTTGACGCCATCTTTTCCGGCAAGAAGCCAGCCTGAACCACGACATTCCGAGGAGACCCCCATGAGTGATGATGCAGCGCCCGCGGGCATGACCTTCAAGCCGAAAAAGTCGGTGGCCCTGTCCGGCGTCACTGCGGGCAATACCGCCCTGTGCACGGTCGGCCGCACCGGCAACGACCTGCACTACCGCGGCTACGACATCCTCGATCTGGCCGAAGCCTGCGAGTTCGAGGAAGTCGCCCACCTGCTGGTGCATGGCAAGCTGCCCAACCACGCCGAACTGACGGCGTACAAAACCAAGCTGCGCCGTCTGCGCGGTCTGCCCGCTGCCGTCAAGACGGCGCTGGAGCAACTGCCGCCCTCGGCACACCCGATGGACGTGCTGCGCACTGGCGTCTCGGTGCTGGGTTGTGTCATGCCCGAAAAGGACGATCACAACGTGGCCGGTGCCCGCGACATCGCTGACAAGCTCATGGCCTGCCAGGGCTCGATGCTGCTGTATTGGTGGCATTTCGCCGCCAACGGCCGCCGCATCGACGTGCAGACCGACGACGACTCCATCGGCGGCCACTTCCTGCACCTGCTGCATGGCCACAAGCCCAGCGCGCTGTGGGAACGGGCCATGCACACCTCGCTCATCCTTTACGCCGAGCATGAGTTCAACGCCTCCACCTTCACCGCCCGGGTCATCGCCGGAACCGGCAGCGACCTGTTCAGCGCCATCACGGGCGCCATCGGCGCGCTGCGCGGCCCCAAGCATGGCGGCGCCAACGAAGTGGCCCTCGACATCCAGCGCCGCTACGCCAGCCCCGACGAAGCCGAGGCCGACATCCGCGCGCGCGTCGCCAACAAGGAAGTGGTGATCGGTTTCGGCCACCCCGTCTACACCATTGCCGACCCGCGCAACAAGGTCATCAAGGAAGTCGCAAGGCGGCTTTCCGCTGATCAGAACGACATGCGCCTGTTCAACATCGCCGAGAGACTGGAGACAGTGATGTGGGAGGTGAAAAAGATGTTCCCCAACCTCGACTGGTTCAGCGCCGTGAGCTACAGCCTCATGGGCGTGCCCACCGCCATGTTCACCCCGCTGTTCGTCATCTCGCGCACCAGCGGCTGGAGCGCGCATGTGGTGGAACAACGACAGGACAACAAGATTATTCGTCCCAGCGCGAATTACACTGGCCCGGAAAATTTGCAGTTCGTGCCGCTCTCACAGCGTCCCTGAGCCTCGTCCCGCGCAGCCTCGCCATGCCGACGCGCCAGACCCGTCCCTCACGCCGACTCGGAGCGGTTTTTTCCGTGTGCCGTTGTTCGTGGGGTGTCTGATATGAAGCGCGCTTTGTCCCATTCGTTGTCCGTTGTCTGCGGCCTGCTCGGCCTGTCTCTCAGCCTCGCCTTGCCCGCGCATGCGGCTGGCGAATCCGTTGCGGCCAGCAAAGCTGCGCCGACCCGCAAGGCCAAGACCCAGGTCAAACCTGCGGCGCCTGTGGCCACGGTCGCCGCTGCCGCGGCCACGCCAGCGCTGCTCACGCCGCAGACGGCGCAGGCGCAGCCCGTGGGCACCGAGAACGGCTATCCCGATGTCACCCCGGTGTTCGCGTTCAAAGACGGCCGCATGGTCTGCGGTTCGCACCAGACGCCCATGGACATCAAGGTCGAGGCCGCCAACGAAGAATCGGTGCTGGTGACCTGGAACCACAAGCACTACCTGCTCAAGCGCAAACCCACTTCCACCGGCGCTTACCACTTCGACGATGCCAAAGCCGGTTTCGTCCTCATTCAGATCCCGACCAAGAGCATGCTGTTCGACAAGAAGAACATGACGCGACTGGCCGACGACTGCGTTCCCTCGCCCTGACGGGCTTTCCTCTCCTGCCTCCATGTCCTCAGCGATTTCCAACGTCCGCCCTGCCCCCGACCAAGTTCTGGTCGACATTGTTGACTACGTCCTCAAGACCCCGATCGACAGCGCGCTGGCCTACCAGACCGCGCGCAACTGCCTGATCGACACCTTGGGCTGCGGACTGGAAGCGCTGGAGTACCCGGCCTGCACCAAGCTGCTCGGCCCCGTCGTTCCCGGCACCATCGTGCCCAACGGCGCCAAGGTGCCGGGCACGCCCTACCAGCTCGACCCGGTGCAGGCCGCGTTCAACATCGGCGCGATGATCCGCTGGCTGGACTTCAACGACACCTGGCTCGCCGCCGAATGGGGCCACCCGTCGGACAACCTCGGCGGCATCCTGGCCGTGGCCGACTGGCTCAGCCGCAACGCCGTGGCCGCGGGCAAAAAGCCGCTGAACATGCGCGACGTGCTGCTGGCGATGATCCAGGCGCACGAAATCCAGGGCGTGATCGCGCTGGAAAACAGCTTCAACAAGGTCGGCCTCGACCACGTGGTTCTGGTCAAGGTGGCGACCACTGCGGTGGTGTCGCGGCTGCTGGGGCTGTCGCGTGACGAGATCATCAACGCCGTGTCGCTGGCCTGGGTCGACGGCCAATCGCTGCGCACCTACCGCCATGCGCCCAACACCGGCAGCCGCAAGAGCTGGGCCGCAGGCGACGCCACCAGCCGCGGCGTGCGGCTGGCGCTGATCGCCAAGACCGGTGAAATGGGCTACCCCAGCGTGCTCAGCGCCAAGACCTGGGGCTTTTACGACGTGCTGTTCAAGGGGCAACCGTTCAAGTTCCAGCGGCCCTATGGCAGCTATGTGATGGAGAACGTGCTGTTCAAGATCAGCTTCCCGGCCGAGTTCCACAGCCAGACCGCGGTGGAAGCGGCGATGAGCCTGCACCGGCAGCTCGCGGCGATGGGCAATTCGGCCGAGGACATCGCCTCGGTTTCCATCCGCACCCACGAAGCGTGCATCCGCATCATCGACAAAAAGGGCCCGCTGCACAACCCGGCCGACCGCGACCACTGCATCCAGTACATGGTCGCAGTACCCCTGTTGTTCGGGCGACTCACCGCCGCCGACTATGAAGATGCAGTGGCCGCCGACCCGCGCATCGACGCGCTGCGCGACAAGATCACCTGCGTCGAAGACCCGCAGTTCACCCGCGATTACCACGACCCGGACAAGCGTTCGATCGCCAACGCGCTGACCGTCACCCTCAAGGACGGCACCGTGTTGCCCGAAGTGGTGGTCGAGTACCCGATCGGCCACAAGCGCCGCCGTGCCGACGGCATTCCGCTGCTCGAAGCCAAGTTCCGCACCAATCTGGCGCGGCGCTTCGCCGCCAAGCAGCAGCAGGCCATTCTGGCCGTGTCGCTCGACCAGCAGGCGCTCGAAGCGATGCCGGTGCACGAGTACGTCGATCTCTACGTCTGAACTCCCCCCGTTCTGGAGCCCATCATGCCCGCCAAACCCGCCAGCGCCGTGGCCGCACACGCCTACGCCAAGACCCGCAAGACCTTCAAGACCAGCTCGGGCAAGTCGGCCCAGTTCTACTCCCTGCCGCAACTGGCCAAGGAGCTGGGTGCCGACCTGTCACGCCTGCCGGTGTCCATCCGCATCGTGCTGGAATCGGTGCTGCGCAACTGTGACGGCAAGAAGGTGCTGCCGGAGCACGTCAAGCAGCTCGCGGCCTGGAAGCCCAATGCCGCGCGTACCGCGGAGATCCCTTTCGTCGTCGCCCGCGTGGTGCTGCAAGACTTCACCGGCGTGCCGCTGCTGGCCGATCTGGCGGCCATGCGCAGCACCGCCGGGCAGATGCACAAGAACCCCAAGGCCATCGAGCCGCTGGTGCCTGTCGATCTGGTGGTCGATCACTCGGTGATGATCGACGATTACGGCAGCAAGAAGTCGCTGGACCTCAACATGCAGATCGAGTTCCAGCGTAACCGCGAGCGCTATCAGTTCATGAAGTGGGGCATGCAGGCTTTTGACACCTTCGGCGTCGTGCCCCCGGGCTTCGGCATCGTGCACCAGGTCAACCTCGAATACCTGGCGCGCGGTGTGCACCAGACCAAGGACGGCGTGGCCTATCCCGACACCCTGGTGGGCACCGACAGCCACACCACCATGATCAACGGCATCGGTGTGGTGGCCTGGGGCGTGGGCGGCATCGAAGCCGAAGCGGCGATGCTCGGCCAGCCGGTGTACTTCCTCACGCCCGATGTGGTCGGCGTCGAGCTCAAGGGCCACTTGCGCGGCGGGGTGACGGCGACTGATCTGGTGCTGACGATCACTGAAATGCTGCGCAAGGCCAAGGTCGTGGGCAAGTTCGTCGAGTTCTTTGGCGAGGGCACGGCCAGCCTGTCGGTCACCGACCGCGCCACCATCGGCAACATGGCGCCCGAATACGGTGCGACCATGGGTTTTTTCCCGGTGGATGACAAGACCCTCGATTACTTCAAGGGCACGGGCCGCACCAAAGCCGAGATCGAGCTGTTCGAGGCTTACTTCAAGGCGCAGAAGCTGTTCGGCGTGCCCAAAGCCGGGCAGATCGACTATTCGCAGACCCTCACCCTCGATCTGGGTTCGGTCGAACCCTCGCTCGCCGGGCCGAAGCGGCCGCAAGATCGCATTCCCCTGGGCAGCGTCAAGACGCAGTTCGAGGCCCTGTTCTCCAAGCCGGTGGCTGAGGCGGGGTTCAACCAGCCGGCCGCACGTCTGACGCAACGCTTTGCCGTGCATAACGGCAACGCCCATGGCGACGCCCCCGACACCGCACCCGGCGCCGAGGCCGACGTGGTGGAAATGGTGGCCAACCGCAGCACCGACAGCGCCAGCCACGCCAAGGCCGGGCATGCCCCCAAGGGCGTGACCCTGGGGGACGGCGACGTGCTCATCGCCGCCATCACCTCCTGCACCAACACCTCCAACCCCAGCGTGCTGCTGGCGGCAGGGCTGCTGGCGAAAAAGGCGGTCGAGGCCGGGCTCAAGGTGCAACCGCACATCAAGACCTCGCTCGCCCCTGGCTCGCGTGTGGTCACCGAATACCTGCAGAAAACCGGGCTGCTGCCCTACCTCGAAAAGCTTGGCTTCAACGTCGCCGCCTACGGTTGCACCACTTGCATCGGCAACGCCGGGCCGCTCGCGCCCGAAATCGAGGCCACGGTGGTGAACAACAACCTGGTGTGCGCCGCGGTGCTGTCGGGCAACCGCAACTTCGAGGCGCGCATCCACCCCAACATCAAGGGCAACTTCCTCGCCAGCCCGCCGCTGGTCGTCGCCTACGCCATTGCCGGCACGGTGCGCCGCGACCTGATGACCGAGCCGGTGGGTTACGGCAAAAAGGGCAAGCCGGTTTATCTGGGCGACATCTGGCCGAGCGACGACGAAGTGGCCAAGCTGCTCAAGTTCGCCATGAGCCCCAAGGTGTTCAAGGAAAACTACGCCCAGGTGGCCAGCAACCCGGGCAAGCTGTGGAAGAAGATCGAAGGCGTCAAGGGCCAGGTGTACGACTGGCCCAAGAGCACCTACATCGCCGAGCCGCCGTTCTTCGCCGGGTTCGGCATGCAGCCCGCCGCAACCGCGCTGCATGTGCGCGGCGCCAAGGCGCTGGCGCTGTTTGGCGACTCCATCACCACCGATCACATTTCACCGGCGGGGTCGATCAAAGAATCGTCGCCCGCAGGGCAATGGCTGCTGGCCAACGGCGTGCAGAAGGCCGACTTCAACTCCTACGGCTCGCGCCGCGGCAACCATGAGGTGATGATGCGCGGCACCTTCGCCAACGTGCGCATCAAGAACCTGATGATCCCGGCCGCTGCCGACGGCTCGCGCGAAGAAGGCGGCGTCACGCTGTTCCAGCCCTCGGGCAAGAAGATGTTCATCTACGACGCGGCGATGCAGTACATCGCCGACGGCACGCCCACCGTCATCTTCGCCGGTGAGGAATATGGCACCGGTTCCAGCCGCGACTGGGCCGCCAAGGGCACGCAGCTGCTGGGCGTGAAGGCCGTGGTGGCGCGCAGCTTTGAGCGCATCCACCGCTCCAACCTGGTCGGCATGGGGGTGTTGCCGCTGCAGTTCCTCGGCAACGATTCCTGGGAGTCGCTGGGCATCAAGGGTGACGAGACCTTTGCCATCGAACTCGGCGACAGCCTGCGTCCGCAACAGGACGCGCTGCTGGTCATCACCCGGGCAGACGGCAGCACGCAGCAGATCAAGCTCAAGCTGCGCATCGACACGCCGATCGAGGTCGATTACTACCAGCACGGCGGCATCCTGCCCTTCGTGCTGCGGCAGCTGCTGGCGGCCTGAAGTCCGGCGCGGGCGCGGTTCGGGCTCCAGGCGTTCCGGCATGGCCGACACCGCGTCCATCCCTGATGTTCTGGTGGTCGGCTCCGGCCCGGCCGGCGCCATGGTGGCGCGCGACCTGGCCCGGGCCGGGGCGCGGGTGTGTATTCTGGAACAAGGCTCCGGCCCGCCGCCCGGCACCCGGCTGCTCGGGCTGCTGCGGCGCAAGGAGGCCATGCACATCGCGCCCGGTGTGCTGCTGCTGCGCAGCCTGCGCGTGGGCGGTGGCTCTGTCACCTTCTACCACACCGCCACCCCACCGCCGCTGGCGATGTTCGCTCGCCACGGCATCGACCTCGCCGCCGCGCTCGACCGCGTCTTGGCCGAATGTCCGCATGCGCCGCTGCGCGACGACCTGCTCACGCCCATCCCGGCGCAGTTGATGCAGGCCGGGCAGTCACTGGGCCTGCCCTGGCAGCTTCTGCCGAAAATGATCAACCTCGCGCGCTGCACGCACGGCAGGTGTCCGCCCGAGGCGTTCTGGTCGGCACACACCCTGCTGGAGCAGGCCGTGGTGCAGGGGGCCGATCTGCGCACCGGGGTGCAAGTCACGCGGGTGTTGTTCGACCAGGGGCGGGCGATCGGTGTTGAGGCGCGCCAGCAGGGCACGCTACACACCTTCCGCGCTGGGCGCGTCATCCTCAGCGCCGGGGGCATCGCCACCCCGGCCATCCTGCAACGCAGCGGCGTGGCGCAGGCCGGCGAGGGGTTTTTCTGCGACCCGCTGCGCATCGTCATGGCCCACGGGCCGCTAGCACGGCAGGCGCACGACATCTCCATGTCGGCGGGTTTTTTCAACGCCGAAGCGGGTTTCATGCTGTCGGACATCAGCATCCCGGCGCATTTTTTTCGCGCCTTCACCTGGGCTGCAGGCCGCCCCGATCAGTTGCTCAGCTATGGCCACACGGCGATGATCATGGTGAAGATCCGCGACGACATCGACGGCCGCATCGACCCGCACGGCCGCCCCTGGCGACGCTTCGGCCCGGGCGACAGACTGAAGATGCGCATGGGCGTCGAGCAGGCCCGCGCCGTGCTAAAGGCTGCCGGAGCGGGCCGCCCCTACGTCTCGCCCTGGGTCGCGGCGCATCCAGGCGGTTCAGTGCGGCTAGGGGAACTGCTCGACGAGCGCCTGAGCTGCCACAGCCCCAACCTGCATGTGTGCGATGCCTCGGTGATTCCCGAGCCCTGGGGGCTGCCGCCCACCCTTACCTTGCTGACTCTGGCCAGCGATCTCGCCTGGCGTCTATCGCGCGACGGCCGCTAGCGACGACAAGGCCTCGCCCCAGACCGCCGCGTCGAACCCGACCAGCAGCGTTGCACCGCCTTCCACTACCGGCCGCTTGATGGCGCTGGGATGCGCAACCAGCAGCGCCACCGCACTGGCGGCATCATGCACCCCAGCCTGCGTGGCCGCGTCGAGCTTGCGCCAGGTGGTGCCGCGTTTGTTCAGCAGCGTCTCCCACCCCACGGCGTCGGCCCAGGCGGTGATTTGCTGCGCGCTGGGCGGGGCTTTTTTGAAATCGACGAACTGGTGGTTCAGGCCGTGGGCCTGCAGCCACTGCCGCGACCGCTTGACGGTGTCGCATTGGGCCAGGCCATAGACCGTGAGGGTCGGCGCCGGGCTCATGCCGGGGCCTTGTCACGGCGAAACATCCACTGGTCTTCGGTGGAGGCCTCGGGCACGAAGCGGTAGCCTTCGCTGTCGAACGCCTTGAGCTGCTCCACCGCGGCAATGCGGTGCTTGATGGCGTAGCGCGCCATCAGCCCGCGGGCGCGCTTGGCGTAGAAGCTGACCACCTTGTAGCCTTTCTGTGGCGTGCCGTCTTGAAACACCGGCTGCACCACGCGCGCTTGCAGCACCTTGCGATCGACGCTGCGGAAGTATTCATCGGAGGCCAGATTCACCAGCACCGGCTCCCCCTTGCCAGCCGCCATCGCGGCGTTGAGGTTTTCGGCGATCTGCGCACCCCAGTAGGCATAAAGATCTTTGCCCTGGGCAGTGGGCCAGGCCGTGCCCATTTCGAGGCGGTAAGGGCGCATCAGGTCCAGCGGGCGCAAAACGCCGTACAAACCGCTGAGCACGCGCAGATGCTGCTGCGCCCACTGCAAATCGTCTTCGCCCAGGCTGTTGGCGTCCAGACCTTCGTAGACATCGCCGTTGAACGCCAGCACCGCCTGCTTGCTGTCGTCGGGCGTGAATGTGGGCTGCCATTCGGCGAACCGGGCGGCGT
>JAKAFC010000108.1 GCA_021818065.1 Pseudomonadota bacterium | reverse complement strand
CCTTGGGCGTGATCTGCTGCCAGTCGGTGTGCAAACCCTCGGCGCGCAGCGCCAGAGCCTGCTGCAGGGCCGCGGCGTCGTAGGTCTCCACCAGCAGCGCCAGCGGCACCTCGGCGCGCAGCGCATCCAGGGCGCGGCGCGCGGCCTGCAGCGCCCCGAGCGAAAACGACGACAACAGCGGCACCGGCGCATCGGCATGCGCCGCGCACCACGGCACCACGCGCTGCACCAGGGCTTCGGCCGTGCCAACGTCGTCGCCGGGACAGGGCTTGATCTCCAGATTCAGCCAGACGCGATGGCGGACGGCAAACGCCAGCACGGCATCGAGCACGGCCGGCGGTTCGCCCTTGAACCGCGCGCTGTGCCAGCTGCCGGCATCCACGCACTCCAGGTTCTCCCAGCGCCACGGCGCGGCCGGGCCGCGGGCGTCGGTGGTGCGGTCCAGCGTGTCATCGTGCAACAACCAGAGCACGCCGTCGGCGCTGCGTTTGACATCGCATTCAAAGGCCCGAAAGCCAGCCTGCAGGCCGACGTCGAAGGCCGCAAGGGTGTTCTCCGGCGCGGCGTCGCCACCGCCCCGATGGGCAAACCAGCGCAGATCGAACGCCCTGACTGTGGCAAGTTGGCTCATGGCCCAATCCTCCTCCGCGCTGCGCGCTGCAGAATGAACGCTTGGGAGCGGCCCGGCGCGAGTATCAAAGACATCCTCCGCGCTGCGCGCTGCGGAATGAACGCTTGGGAGCGGCCCTGCGCGAGTATCAAAGACATCCTCCGCGCTGCGCGCTGCGGAATGAACGCTTGGGAGCGGCCCTGCGCGTTCATGGCCGCACCGTTCCGCACTGGGCACCAAGCCAGCGGCCCGAGGCTTGCATCTCCATGCGGACGGAACCGCGCAGGTCGACGCCTGGCAGGTTCGCGGCGTCGCCAGCCAGGTATCGGCCCTGGCCCGAGTGCGTTGCGCGCCAGGCGCGGGGCGAGGTCATGGTCATCTCGCCTTGCACCGTGCCATCGAAGCCTTCGCCGTCCACCGGCTTGCAGCGTCCGGTGTAGCGCAGCGTGGTGGCGCTGTTTTCCACCAGGGTGTACTGGCAGCCGGGCGAGTCGCGCTGCAGATCGTCGAGCCACGCCCGCGGCGAGCTGCCGTAGCGCGCAATCTCCTTGGCGGTGAGACACTCCTGACGCACCTGGGCCATGGCCGCCAAGGCCTTGTCCATGTAGGGCTTGGCCTGCGCCCGCTCCTGCGGCCCCATCTGCTGCATTTGCTGCTGGATGCTCTTGCGCGTCGCCGCCATCACGTCCTGACCGTTGATCAGGATTTTGCTGCGGTTCTCCCACAGCCCTGGTTCCGGCAAGGTGATGCCAAGCGCGGGTTGGGCCAGCGCCAGCGCTGCGGCGGCCGTGCTCCATCGAACAGTTTTCATCGCGGTGTCCTCCTAAACAGCTGCGCGACTGTAACTGGGCGATGTGACAGGTGTCGCCACCTAGTTCCACACCGGGGGCGCAACCCGTGCTGCTTATGCCGTCTTGCGCGCCGCCTTCTTCGCCGGCGCCTTGGCCGGGCGCGGCTCGAACTCGAAGCCGATCTTGCCGCCGGCCTGCTTCACCAGAAACGCCTTGAACTTGCGCTTGGTGCGGGCCGAGACGAAACCGTCGAGCAGGTCGGTGCGGCCGGTGTCGAGGAGCTTGCGCATCTGCTCGGGCTCGATGGGCTGCTGCAGGATGATCTTGCCGCTGCGGAAGTCGCAGGTCGGCGTCGGCCCCACACTCTTTTCGCAGACGTAGCTGCTACCAGCGTCATACACCGCGCCACCGCACTTGGGGCAGACGCCCAGCGGCTGCTGCGCCGAAAAGTCGGGGGCTTCGCCGCCGTCGCTGCCCAGGGCGCTGTCGCCGAAATCGAACTCCAGCTTCCACTGCCCTTTGCCGTCTTCGCGCGCCAGCTTGAGTTCGGCGGCGAACGGTCGGCCCATCTTGCTGCGAAACCCGGTCAGCGGACCGAGGTGCTTGTCGCGCAGCAACTGCTCGACTTCGGCCAGCTCGAAGCTGCGCCCGCCGGGATGCTTGCCGATGGAAAAATCGCACTGCGTGCAGGCGAAGCGGTGGTAGTTCTCCTTGACCACGCCGCCGCAGTTGGGACAAGGCGTTTGCAGCGTGGCGTAGTCGCCAGGCACGGTGTCGCGGTCGAACTCCTTGGCACGGCGCACGATGGTCTCGGTCATGCCGGCGATGTCGCGCATGAACTGTTCGCGCGTGATCTGCCCGCGCTCCATCTGCGCCAGCTTGTGTTCCCAGCCGCCGGTGAGCTCGGGTTTGGTGAGTTCTTCCACCTGCAGCCCGCGTAGCAGGGTCATGAGCTGAAAGGCCTTGGCCGTGGGAATGAGTTCGCGGCCCTCGCGCAGCATGTAGGCCTCGCCCAGCAGACCTTCGATGATGGCCGCCCGCGTGGCTGGCGTGCCCAGGCCCTTGCCCGACATGGCCTCGGCCAGTTCCTCGTCTTCCACCAGCTTGCCGGCGTTTTCCATCGCCCCGAGCAAGGTGGCTTCGGTGTAGCGCGCGGGCGGGCGGGTCTTGAGCGCCTTGAGGTCCACGCTGTCGGCGGTGACCGCGTCACCCTCGGCCACAGGCGGCAGATTGGCGTCGGCGCCCTGCTCTTCCTTGCCGTAGATTTCCAGCCAGCCGGGCTTGACCAGGATCTTGCCCTCGGTCTTGAACGGGTGCGGCCCCACGGTGCTGATGCGCGTGGTCACCAGATACTCGGCTGCGGGATAGAACACAGCGAGAAAGCGCCGCGCCACCAAGTCATAGATCTTGGCCTCGGCCTCCGACAGCGTGCCCGGCGTCTGCGTGGTGGGGATGATGGCGAAGTGGTCCGACACCTTGCTGTTGTCGAACACGCGCTTGTTGGGGCGAATGTAGTCGGCCTCCAGGGCGCGGCGGGCGTGCGGCGCCAACGCGCCACCGTGCTCGGCCAGCGATTGTGCGGTCTGCCGCGCCACCGGCAGGTAGTCTTCGGGCAAGGCGCGCGAATCGGTTCGCGGATAGGTCAGCACCTTGTGCTTTTCGTACAGCGCCTGCGCCAACGCCAGCGTGGTCTTGGCGGAAAAGCCAAAGCGCCCGTTGGCCTCGCGCTGCAGCGACGTCAGGTCGAACAGCGCGGGCGAGAGCTGAGTGGAGGGCTTGGATTCGTCGCGCACCACCGCGGGCTGGCCGGTGCAGGCGGCCACGATGGCCTCGGCACGCGCCTTGTCCCAGAGGCGGTCGGCGCGGGCGTCGGCATCGTCGCCGCGCTTGAACTGCGGGTCGAACCACTTGCCGGCGTAGCCGCCCGCAGGCGCGGCGAACTGGGCGTGCACCTCGAAGTAGTCGCGCGCCACATGCTTGCGGATCTGCTCCTCGCGCGTCACGACGATAGACAGCGTGGGCGTCTGCACCCGACCCACCGGGGTGAGGAAGAAGCCGCCGTCCTTGGAGTTGAACGCCGTCATCGCCCGCGTGCCGTTGATGCCCACCAGCCAGTCGGCCTCGCTGCGGCTGCGCGCGGCGTCGGCCAGCGGGCGCATGTCGGTATCGCCGCGCAGCCGCTCGAAGCCTTCGCGGATGGCTTGCGGCGTCATGGACTGCAGCCACAGCCGCTGCACCGGCTTGTCCAGCGGCTTCTTGCCCTCGGCGTATTGCAGGATGAGGCGGAAAATCAGCTCGCCCTCGCGGCCCGCGTCGCAGGCGTTGACCAGGGCCGTGACGTCCTTGCGCTTGATCTGCTTGACCACCGCGCTCAAACGGCTCTTGGTCTTTTCGATGGGGTTGAGGTCGAAGTGCGGCGGAATGACCGGCAGATGCGCAAAGCTCCATTTGCCGCGCTTGACCTCGAAGTCATCGGGCGCCTTGATCTCCACCAGATGGCCGACCGCCGAGGTCACCACATACTGCGCGTTCTCGAAGTAGTCGTCGTGCTTGTCGAACTTGCCCGACTGCGGCGTCAGCGCGCGCACGATGTCTTGCGCCACGCTGGGTTTTTCGGCGATGACCAGGGTTTTGCTCAAAGCGTCGCTGTTGCTCATAAAGAAAGGGTGCGATCAGAGAAATTTGGCGATGCCCGCGATGTCTTCGGCGAACAGCTCGCCGGAATCGGCCATCTTCACCCGCCCGTCGCGGCCGATGACGATGGTGACCGGCAGACCTGCGGGTTTGGGCAGCGCCTTGGCGAGCTCGGGCGAGAGCCACGCCACCGGGAAGGTGTAGTGCTTGGTCTTGAGAAACGGCGGAATGTCGGCGGGCTTTTTGTCGATCGACAGAGCCAGCACCTCCAGGCCGCGGCCGTGCTCCTTTTTATACAGCGTCTCGACGTGCGGCATCTGCCGCGCGCAGAACGGGCACCAGGTGGCCCAGTATTCGAGCACGATCACCTTGCCCGCCCAGTCCTTGGTGTGCAAGGTCTTGCCGTCGATCAGCTCCACCGTGGGTGGCAGCGTAAACACGCTGCCCTCCTTGGGCAGCGGCACAGCTTTCTTGTCTTTCTTCTCCAGCGCGCCGGCCTGTTCGGCCACGCTTTGCGCCCAGGCGGGCACGCTCAGGGCCGCCAGTCCGGCGGCCATCCACTTCAACTGGGTACGGCGGTGTTGTTCCATGATGTCGGCTCCCTAGAATGCCTTGTCGACGAGAACGATTCCGGGCAGCTTGTCTCCTCCGCCTCTTGCGTTCTCTTTTTTTACTTTACCCAGTTTCCTCTGCCCCGCAAGCCAGCCCGATGCCCACACGCCGTCCTGCCCCCCTCGCAGCGCCCAGCAGCGGCCCGTACACCCAGGTGCACGACTCGCCCATTCACGGCCGCGGCGTGTTTGCGCGCCGACCCATCCGCGCCGGACAGCGTCTGCTCGAATACAAGGGCGAGCGCATCGACTGGCCCGAGGCCCTGCGCCGCCACCCGCGCGACCCGGCGCAGCCCAACCACACCTTCTACTTCTCGCTGGGCGACGGCACCGTGATCGACGGCGGTGTGCAGGGCAACAGCGCGCGCTGGATCAACCACGCCTGCGCCCCCAACTGCGAAGCGCAGCAAGTCGGCAGCCGGGTGTTCATCGACGCCCTGCGCGACATCGCGCCCGGCGAAGAGCTGTTCTTCGATTACGCCCTCGAACTCGACGCCCGCTACACCGCCAAACTCAAACGCGACTACGCCTGCCGCTGCGGCGCCCCCAACTGCCGCGGCACCCTGCTCGCGCCCAAGAGCCGCAAGCGCCCATGAGCCGGTCCGCCGCCGCGCACGACATGTCGGACGCCGCGATACACACGTCGTCGGCAGACCCGCTCGCCCCGTTGCGCGCGCAGTTGGCGGCCAGCCATCCGCCCTGCGATGTGCGCTGGGTGCCCGTCACCGGTTCGACCAATGCCGACCTGCTGGCCGAGGCCCGAGCCGGGCGGCTCGACGGCCCCACCCTGCTCGCCACCGGGCAGCAGACCGCGGGCCGCGGACGGCAAGGCCGCCCCTGGGCCGACGATGCCGACAGCAGCGTCCTGTGTTCGCTGGCCTGGCCCGATCCGCGCAAGCGCGACGCCGGCCCGCTCAGTCTGGCCGTGGGCGTGTGGCTGGCGCAGGCGCTGCATGCCCTGGGCGCCCCGTCGGTACGGTTGAAATGGCCCAACGACCTGCTCCTGCCCGCCCCCGACACCGCCAGCGGCTGGCGCAAGCTGGGCGGCATTCTGGTGGAGCTGGCCGAAACGGCGCAGGCGCGCTGGGCCGTCATCGGTTTCGGCCTCAACCTGCGCACGCCGCCCGATCTGCCGCAAGCCGCGGGGCTGGACGCCTGCGGCCTGGCCATCGACCGCACCCAAGCCCTCGCCGTCCTTGCACCCGCCCTGCTCAACGGCCTGCAAGGCGGCAGCCGCAGCCTGGACGCCGCCCTGGCGCAATGGCCCGCGCTGCACGCCTGGGCCGGTTGTCCGGTGGCGGTGCAAGATGGCGGCCGCACGCTGTTCAGCGGCACGGCGCTGGGGCTGGCGGCCGACGGCGCGTTGCGCGTGCTGACGCCGCAGGGCGAACGCCTGGTGCACAGCGCCGACGTCTCGCTGCGGCTGGCGCCCGATGCGGCCGCAAAATAGCGGCACGGCCATCGCGTTCTCATCCTGCTCTCATGCGCACCCTGCTCCTCGCCCTGCTGCTCGCCAACCTCGTGTTTTTCGCCTGGTCGCAAGGCTGGATGGCGAGCGCAGGACTGGGCCCGGTGACGCAGCGTGAGCCGCAACGCCTGGCCTTGCAAATCCATCCCGAGCAGGTGCGCGTAACTCCAGCGCCCGTTGCCCCTGCCAGCGCCGCCAGCGCATCCAGCGCGCCTGCATCGGCACCCTCTGCTTCCTCGGCGCCTGCCAATGCCCCGGCAGCGCCAGCCTCGGCGCCGTCCGCACCGGCAGCGCAAAGCACCGCGAGCGCGACCGCTGCCACCGTGTGCCGCCAGATCGGGCCGTTCGGCGCCATGGAGACGGCGGCGCTGGCGCAGGCCCAGGCGGCGCTGACCAAGGCCGGGCTCAAGGCCCAGACGCACACCGCACCGGTGCCGGCGCAATGGATGGTGCTGCTCGGCCCCTTCCCCAGCCAGGACGCCATGCGCGCCGCGCTCGATCAGATCAGCCAGCAGGGCAAGGTCAAGGTGTTCGCCCCGGTGACCGACAGGCCACGTTATGAACCAGGCATCTCCCTGGGCGTGTTCAGCAACGAGGCTGCGGCGCAGGCCCAGTTGCAGATCGTGACCAAGCAAGGCGTGCAGGGCGCCAACGTGGTGCAGCGCAACGCCGGTCTGAACCGTACCGTGCTGCGCCTGCCTGCCCTTACGCCGCAGCAGGTCAAGGCGCTGGCCAGCGTGTCGGGTCAGCTCGGCGGGCAGATCGTCAAGACCTGCGCGACCGAGGCGGCTGCGCCCTAAACTGGTGGCATTGCACCGGGAGCCGTCATGTCTGCCGTCCTGTCTCAACCACGCTTTTCTTACGCCGACTATCTCGCCTGGGAAGCAACCCAGACCGAGCGTCATGAATACATCGGTGGCGACGTGTTCGCCATGGCGGGCGGCAGCACCGTGCACAACACGCTGTCGGGCAACATCTATATGGCCCTGCGCGCCCAGACCCAGGGCCTGCCCTGCCGTGTCTATATGGCCGATGTCAAGCTGCATGTCGCGTCCGCCGATGCCAGCTTCTACCCCGACGTCTTCGTCACCTGCTCGGCCGCCGACGCGGCGCGCAGCACGCAACAGCAGGACGCCTTGCTCATCGTCGAAGTGCTCTCGCCCACTACCGAGGGCTACGACCGCGGCGCCAAGTTTGCCGCCTACCGGCTGATCCCCGGCTTGCAGGCGGTTGTGTTCGTCGCCCAGGACAAGCCGCACATCGAGGCGTTTCGCCGCAGCGCGGAGGGCGTCTGGACGCTGCATGAAGCCAGCGGCCTCGACGCCGTGCTGCCCTGCGCCACCACCGAGGGCGCGTTCCGCTTGGCGCTGAACGCGGTTTACGCCGAGGTCGATTTCTCGGCCGCCAAGGCCGCCGTGGCCGCCAGTTCGGGCACATCGGCGTAAACCTCGGCCAGCGTCAGTTCGGCGCCCAGACAATCCAGCCGCAGCCCGCCCTGGTCGTAGCGACTCAGGTCCCACTCCGCACCCGATTCGCCGCGCGCCCGGTGGTAGCGATCAACGACCGCGCTGGCGCTGTCCACGATCAGGTACTCGCGCAGGCCGGGCACCTGCTGGTAAGCGAACACTTTTTCCCGCCGGTCGATGCGTTCCGTGCTCGGTGATGTCACCTCCACCACCATGCAGGGCTGGCGGCGGTAAAAGGGCGATTCGCGGTCCGCCGCATCACAACTCAGCAGCAAATCGGGGTAATAGAAGTACGTGCCGCGCAGCGCCTGCACCCGCACCTTCATGTCAGCGATGAACAACTGGCAACCGGCCTTGCGCGCCAGCGGCCCGAGTGCAACGGCCATGGCGGTGACGATCAGCCCATGCCGATCACTCGCTCCAGCCATTGCCACCACCATGCCGTCGAGGTATTCGCGCTTCACGTCAGACAGCGGCTCGGTGTCCAGATACTCCTGCACCGTCAGGCGCGGGGCCACGTCATTCAAATTGGCAGCCATCGTCGTCTCCCGCCATCAGGCGCGGCCATCCGTCCACGTTCCGTCACCGCGCAACCATGCCTGCGCCAGACGCACCCAGAAGCTGCCGCCCAGCGGGATCAGGTCGTCGTTGAAGTCGTAAGTGGGGTTGTGCAGGGTGCATGGGCCCAGGCCGTGTCCGGGAGCGCGGTGGTCGCCGCTGCCGTTGCCGATGATGAGGTAGGCCCCGGGTTTTTCCTGCAGCATGAAGGAAAAATCCTCCGCCCCCATGGACGGCACGAACTCCTGCACCGCCTGCGCCCCCACCATGTCCTCCATCACCCGCCGGGCGAACGCAGCCTCGGCGGGGTGGTTGATGGTGGGCGGATAGTTGCGCTTGAAGGCAAAGTCGCACGCCACGCCGAAAGCCGCCGCGGTGTGGGTGGCCACCTCGCGCATGCGGGTCTCGATCAGGTCCAGCGTCTCGGTGGTGAAGGTGCGCACCGTGCCCTGCATCTCGGCCACTTCGGGAATCACGTTGGTCGCCTCGCCGGTGTGAATCATGGTGACCGAGATCACCGCCGGGTCGAGCGGCGCACGGTTGCGGGTGACGATGGTCTGGAACGCCTGCACCATCTGGCAGGCGGCGGGCACCGGGTCGATGCCCAGGTTGGGCATGGCCGCATGCGCCCCCTTGCCCGTGAGGCGGATGCGAAACTCGTTGCTCGACGCCATCACCGGCCCGGCCTTCACCGCAAACTGCCCGGCCGGAATACCCGGCCAGTTGTGCATGCCAAACACCGCCTGCACCGGAAAGCGGGTGAACAGCCCATCGCGGATCATCTCGCGCGCACCGCCGCCGCCTTCCTCGGCTGGCTGGAAGATGCACACCACAGTGCCGTCGAAGTCGCGCGTGCGCGCCAGATGCTGCGCCGCCGCCAGCAGCATGGCGGTGTGACCGTCGTGGCCGCAGGCGTGCATCTTGCCGGGGTGCCGACTGGCATGGGCGAAGGTGTTGCCCTCGGTCACGGGCAGGGCGTCGAAGTCGGCGCGCAGGCCAATCATGCGCCCGCTGCCGTGTCCACCCCGCCCGCCATCGCGGCCATGAATCACCCCCACCACGCCGGTCTTGCCCAGGCCGCGGTGCACCTCCACCCCCCAGGCCGCCAGACGTGCCGCCACCACGTCGGCGGTGCGCTGTTCCTCAAAGCACAGTTCCGGGTGCGCGTGCAAATCGCGCCGCAAGGCCGTGAGCG
>JAKAFC010000107.1 GCA_021818065.1 Pseudomonadota bacterium | reverse complement strand
TTTTCCACGCACGCAACCAAGCCAAGGCCTGGACAGCGTCTGCGGGCTTTTGGCCCTGGTGCTGCTCCAGCGCCTGCACAACGCCGGGTTGCGTGGTGCGCAGGAACGGATTGATCTGCTTTTCCAAGCCAATGCTGCTGGGCAACGTGGGCAAGCCCTGCGCCCGCAGCGCCACACACTTGGCCTGGTGCGCCACCACCCGCGCATTCGAGGGATCGGCGACACGGGCGAATTGTAGATTAGAGAGGGTGTACTCGTGCGCACAATTTACTGTCGTATTTTCAGGGAGTTGCGACAGCTTGTTCAGCGATTCATGCATTTGCGCCGGGGTTCCTTCGAACAGCCTGCCGCAGCCCGCGGAGAACAAGGTATCGCCGCAGAGCAGCGCTGGCGGCACCTCGGCCTGCGCGGCGCGCAGCACATAGGCGACGTGGCCGAGCGTGTGGCCGGGCACGGCGAGCACCTCGATCTGCAGCGGCCAGCCCTCTGGCACGAAACGGTCGCCCTGGCCCACCGCCTGGGTGCGGCCCGGGATAGCCTCGGTGGCCGGGCCCCACACCGGCAGCGACCGGGCGGGCTGCCGGGCCTGCTGCCAGCGCAGCAGGTCGAGGATGCCGCCCACATGATCGCCATGATGGTGCGTGACTAGAATGCCGCGCAGTTCCAGCCCGCCCGCTTCCAGAGCGGCCATCACCGGGGCGGCGTCCCCCGGATCGACCACCAATGTGCGCGGGTCTTGCGCATCGGGCCGGATCAACCAGATGTAGTTATCCTGAAAGGCTGCAAGCGCTTCGATATGCATGGCGACTCCGACATGTGGCCCAAGATGGGGTTGCAGTACTGGCTGCAGACGCCGCCTGGTCGCTATGCATTGGCCTGGGAACAAGCCCAGATCGACCAGGTTGTGGCCGACATTTTCGGCTACTACGCATTGCAACTCGGCAACCCGGCCTTGCAGGGCCTGGGCAACAACCGCATGCCGCACCGCTGGCTGGCGCTCGACGCCGCCGAACCCGCCGAGCCGCCATGGCCCGGCATGCACCCCGCCTGCCTTCTGCCGGAGCACTACGGCGGCGAGCCCGTCTACGCCGAACCCGGCCTGGTGGACGCCGTCGGCAATGCCGCTGCCGCCGAGCTGCAGCCGTCGGATACCGCACCTGCTCCCACGGAGCCGCCGCCGCGCAGCACCCCCGAGCACCTGCAATGCGACTTCACGGCGTTGCCGTTTCCGGCGCAGTCGCTCGATTTGGTGGTGCTGCCCCATACCCTGGAATGGGTGGACGACCCGCACGCCTGTCTGCGTGAAGTGGACCGCGTGCTGGTGCCCGGGGGGCAGGTCGTCATCAGCGGCTTCAACACCTGGAGCCTGTGGGGCATGCGGCAACTCGTCGGCCGTGTTGGCGGCGGCTGGTATCTGCCGCAACATGGCGAATTTCTTGCGCCGCGCCGCGTGCGCGACTGGCTGCGGCTGCTGAGCTTTGAAGTCACCCAGGGCCGCTTCGGCTGCTACCGCCCTGCGCTGTGCTCGCCGCTGTGGCTCAACCGCTGGCGCTTCATGGACCAAGCGGGCGACCGCTGGTGGCCCGTGTTCGGCGCCGTGTACTTTTTGGCGGCCATCAAGCGCGTGCCGGCCATGCGCCTGGTGGGCAAGGTGGAAACCCGCACCCGCCGCCGCGCCGTGGCGCTGCAACCCGTGGCCCAGCGCCACGGCCGCACTTCAACCCGAACACCATGACTAGCGACACCGACAACGCCAACGACATCATCATCTACACCGACGGCGCCTGCAAAGGCAACCCCGGCCCGGGTGGCTGGGGCGTGGTGCTGCGCAGCGGCGCGCACGAAAGACCCTGCACGGCGGCGAGGCGCAAACCACCAACAACCGCATGGAGCTGATGGCCGCCATCGTCGCCCTCGAAGCCCTCAAGCGCCCCAGCCGCGTGCTGCTGCACACCGATTCGCAATATGTGCTCAAGGGCATGACCGAGTGGATCGTCGGCTGGAAGAAGCGCGGCTGGACCACGGCCGACAAAAAGCCGGTGAAGAACGTCGATCTGTGGCAGCGCCTGGAAAAGGCCGCCGCCCCGCACACCCTGCGCTGGGTCTGGGTGCGCGGCCACACCGGCGACCCCGGCAACGAACGCGCCGACGTCCTGGCGAACCAGGGGGTGGAGGCGGCAGGGCGGGGGTAGGGCGCCTGCCTCGTCAGCCGTTGCGGGAAAGGCCGCCGAACAGTCGCTTGACCAAGCCGCCCTTGCGTGGCGGGGCAGTGACTGCTGCTGGCTCAGCAGCATCCAGTTTGCTTGCAAATTGTTCGAAGGTCTCGAACACCAGCATCCGTGCATCGACGCGTTTGCCCGTGCGCGCATGCAGTTGAGCGATAACTTGCAATGCAGTGAGCGAATCTCCGCCGAGGTCGAAATAATTGTCTTGCGGACTGATTTCGCTGGCGTCGATGCCGAGAAGCGGGCCCCAGATGGCTGCCAATAGCTGTTCGTTTGCACTCAGGGGGCGGCGAGCCTGCCGGACCTGGGGTGCCGGCGTTGCTGATGCTTCGGCTGTGTTTGCAACGCTTAAGTGCGCCAAGGCAGGTGCGGCTGACGATCCGGTGGGGTCGAGCAAATTGCCTACGGTCATCTCGGGGCTGGCAATCAGTCGTTGAACAAGATCGAGAAAACGCGTGCGCAAGCCGATCGCGGTGCTCTCGTTGTAGATGTCAGCGTTGTAGGTCATCCCGCCTTCCAAGCCAGATGGCACCTCCATGAGCCAGAGCCCGAGGTCTTCAGTCGCGCCCTTCTGGAAGATGAGGATGCTGCTGTGGCTGAGTTCACCCCATTGCCTTGGACGCTCTCGTGCGTCTTGGAATGAAAACAGCACCTGGTAAAGGCCGGCCTGATTCGAACGGGCCAACATTTCAGGTTCCATGGCAAGGCGCTCGAATGGAATGTCCTGGTAATTGAGAGCGTTGAGGAATTCCTGCTTGACCCTGCGCAGCAGGGCGTCCACTGTCTCAGCAGGATCAATCTGGAGCTGGATAGGGACCAGATTGTTGAAGAACCCCATGACCGGCTCGACTTCGGCAAGTGTCCGCCCTCGTACTGGCACGCCCACGGAGATCGTCTGACTTCCGGCCACCTGCCCCATCATTGCGGCATACAGAGCGAGAAAGAGCGTGGTCATCGTGACGTCGGCTTTGCTACTGAGGGCGCGCAGCGATTCTGTTGCAGGCTTGTCAATCTGGACCCAGGCTGAGGCGCCAACGCCCGTCATCCCCGCAGTTCGGGGTTTATCGGTGTTGAGTGCTCGTGGGGTTGGAAGCCTGTTGATATGGGCACTCCACGCTTGAAGTTGCTGATCGAAAGTCTCGCTTTGCATCCACTCCGATTGCCACCGGGCATAGTCCACATACGTTGCGGGCAATGGTGGTTGCGCGCTGCGTGCCCCTGTGGTGCGTGCTGTGTAGTCAGAAGCAAGTTCGTTGTAGAGCAGGTCGAATGACCATCCATCCCAGATGATGTGATGCGGCATGAACAGGAAAGCGTGCTCCAAATCGGAAAGCCGGAACAACGCGACTCGAAACAGCGGCGCCTGATGGATGTTGATCGGCTTGTCCACAATGGCCTGAAGACGCCGCATCAACTCGGCCCCTCGCGCGTTGGCGTCGATTGCACTGAGATCTTCAAAGGGGATGGGAAAGTCCAAGGTGTCGAGGACGACCTGGGTATGCCTTCCATCGGGTTCGGCTTGAATGACGGTGCGCAAGACCGGCTGTCGCTGCACCAGGGCGCGCAGGGAATCTTCGAAGGCTGCACGATCGAACCGTCCGCGCAGACGATGTGCCGATGGCGTGTTGTAGGTGACACGATCCGGATAGAGCTCCTCCATGAAGGCAATGCGCTCTTGCTGTGTGGTCAGAGGCGCGCTCTTGCACGCGGGGTCATGACGGAACGTGACGTGCTTGGTCTGCCCCTCGCCAAGACGCTTCTGGATATCTTGAGCCAGTCGTTCGACAGTTGGCGCTTCAAAAATCAAGCGGAACGGCAGGTGCAGTTCAAATTTTTTGTTGAGCTGGGCGATCAACTGTGCAGCGAGCAAGGAATGGCCACCCAGCGCGAAAAAGTCATCATGCACGCTCATGGACGGAAGCTTGAGCACCTTTTCCATGACCTCCATCACAGCGGATTCCGTTGCATTGCGTGCCGTGATACGGTTCTGCGTGAAGTCGGCTTGTTCAGACTGGGGCGTAGGCAGTTGCTTGCGGTCGATCTTGCCGTTGGGCAGCAGCGGCAGGGCGCTCAGGGTGAGGATGTGCTGCGGCACCATGTACCCGGGCAGGACGGCGGCCAGATGCGCGCGCAGCTCGGCGGCGCTGGGCGCGGCTTGACCCGGGCGCGGTATGACATAGGCCACCAACCGGGCATCACCGGGGGTGTCTTCGCGCACCAGGGCCAGGGCCTGCGCCACGGCAGGGTGCTGGGTGAGGTGGGCTTCGATGTCGCCGAGTTCGATGCGAAAGCCGCGCAGCTTGACCTGGAAATCGAGCCGCCCGAGGTGTTCGAGCTGGCCGTCGTTGCGCCAGCGGCCGCGGTCGCCAGTGCGGTACAGCCGGGCGCCGGGTTGGTCGGACAACGGATCGGCGATGAAGCGCTCCGCGGTCAGCGCCGCGCGCTGCCAGTAGCCCAGCGCCACGCTGACGCCGCCGATGTGAATCTCACCGGGCACGCCGATGGGGCAGAGCTTGCCGCGCGGGTCGAGCACCCAGATCTGGGTGTTGGCCAGCGGCGTGCCGATGGCGATGGCTGCGGCGTCGTCTTGCACCTGCCAGCAGCTTGACCACACCGTAGTTTCGGTGGGGCCATACATATTCCATACCGACCCGCAATGGCGCAGCAACTGCGCGGCAAGATCGGGCGGCAGCGGCTCGCCGCCGACCAGCGCCTTGAGTTGCGGATTGCCGCCCCAGCCTGCGCTGAACAGCAGGCGCCAGGTGCTGGGGGTGGCCTGCATGGCGGTCACCGGTTGGGTGTCGAGCAGGTCACGCAGGGCAAAGCCGTCGGCAGCTTGTTCGCGGCTGGCCAGCAGCACAGTGGCGCCCACGGCCAGCGGCAGCAACAGTTCGAGCACGGCGATATCGAACGACAGCGTGGTTACGGCCAGGAGCATGTCGCCAGCCTGCAGGCCGGGGCGCTGGGTGACGGCGAGCAGGAAGTTGACCACCGCGCGGTGCGGCAGCATGACGCCCTTGGGTTTTCCGGTGGAACCGGAGGTGTAGATCATGTAGGCCAGCGACTCGGGCGTGGCGTCGCCTTCGGCATCGGCTGCGGGGGCGGTGTCGGCTTGCGCGGCGATTTCAGCGGCATCGGCGTCGAGCCACAAGCTTTGCGCGCGGGGCCAGGGCAGAGCGTCGGCTGACGTGCTCTTGGCGATGAGCAGCGCCAGGCTAGCGTCTTCGGCCATGTCGGTCAGACGGGCGGTGGGGAAGCTGGGGTCCAGCGGCACATAGCCAGCCCCAGCGACCAGCACGCCGAGCAGGGCGGGCAGCATGTCGGCGTCGCGCGGCAGGCACAGGCCGACGCGGGCGCCGCGCCGCACGCCGCGGGCACGCAACACATGGGCGATGCGGTGGGCCTGCGCCCAGAGCTTGGCGTAGGACATCGCGGCGCCTGCGCAGACCTGCGCGGTGGCATCGGGTGTGCGTAAGGCCTGGGCCTGCAACAGTTGGTGCAGCAGCAAGCCCGGCGGCAGCGGCATCGTGGTGGCGTTGAGCTGGGCGAGTCGCTGCCGGTCGGCCTCGGTCACGATGTCGATGCTGCCCAGCGCCTCGTCAGGCGTTGCACAGAGGTTGACCAGCAGCGTCTGATAGCTGGCCAGCCAGCGGCGCACGGTGGCGTCGTCAAACAGTGCGGTGGCGTATTGGCACTCCAGTTGCAAGCCGCCATCGGCCAGCGGGACGGCGTTGATGAACAGCTCGAAGTTCTCGGCCTGCCGCGGGTTGGACGCCACTTGGGCCTGAGGATCGCCGAAGCTGTGCAGGTCGATGGCTTGATCGAGGTTGAACATGACGGCGGCCAGCGGCACGCGCGATGGGTCGCGTTCGATCAGCAGCTTTTGCAGCAGGGTGCCGAAGGTGTAATGCTGGTGCTCGAAGGCATCGAGCACGTCAGATTGCACTGGGGCCAGACTTTGCGCCAGCGGGGCTGCGGCGTCTGGCGTCAGACGCAGTGGCAGCAGGTTGACGCCGTGGCCGACGACCGACGCATAACCGGGCAGCGTCTGCCCGGCGGCAGGCACGCCGACAACCACATCGTCCTGTCCGGAGATGCGCTGCAGCAGGGCGCCGAACGTGCAGAGCAAGGTGGAAAACAGGCTGGCGCCCGTGCGCGCACCGAGTTTCCGCACGGCGGCGACCACCTCGGGCGGCAGAACATGGTCGATGCGCCTGGAGGTGAACACCCGATGCGAGGGTCGCGGGTGATCGCAGGGCAGTTCCAGCACGGCGGGGACACTGGCGTAGCGCTTGAGCCAATAGGCTTCGTCGGCACGATGCGCGTCGGTGTTCTGCCGCGCGGCAAGTGCCTGGGCGAAGGCGGTAAAACTCACCGGCGCCTCAGGTTCGGGGGATTCGCCCTTGCCAGCGGAATAGAGCGACCCAAGATCGTCGAGCAGCACGCCAAACGACCAGCCGTCGCAGACGATGTGATGGGCGCTGAGCAGCACGGCCAAATGGTCGTCAGCCAGCCGCAGCAGGCGCGCGCGAAACAGCGGCCCCTGCTGCAGATCGAAGGGGGTGGACACGGCGTCGGCGGTGGCCCGCTTCAAGGCATCAGCGCTTTGCGCGGGTGGCAGGGCGCGCAGGTCGTCGAGCGGAATGTCGAGGTGCAGGGTTTCGGCGATGAGCAGCTGCTGCCCGTCGGCGCTGAGTGTGGCGCGCAGGGCGTCATGGCGCTTGGGCAGAGCCCGCAACGCGGTAGTGAGCGCCTGCTGATTGAGCGCACCGTGCAGATGCAGCGTGACCGACTCGTTGTACGCCAGACTGGCCTCGCCGCCGAGCTGGCAGGCCAGCCAGATTTCGCGCTGGGCTTCGGTGGTGGGGGCGACGCGGGCGACGGGCGCGGTGTCGGCGAAGGGGTCGTAATCGACGGCGGTGGCGGCAGGGGCGTGGGTGTCCATCATCGTGGCGGAATGGGGTCAGGCATCGAGGCGCAGGTACTTGCCCGGCTGCTCGGGGTTGGGGACGAACCAGGCGGGATTGCCGCTCGGGTCTTTGCCGATGCGGGCGCCGGGCACGGGCGGGCGGCTGGCGTCGAAGGCGGCTGGGGCGGCGTCGGCGTGGCGGGGGAGGAAGTCGGCTTCCTGCAGTTCGGCCACGGCTTCCTTGAATGCCGTCTTGATGACGGCGATGTCCTGCGGGGTGTGGGCGGTGGTGAGAAAG
Organism: Pseudomonadota bacterium; assembly: GCA_021818065.1. Lineage (GTDB taxonomy): Bacteria > Pseudomonadota > Gammaproteobacteria > Burkholderiales > Burkholderiaceae_C > Thiomonas. Next base: position 1,922 of record JAKAFC010000107.1, on the reverse strand, counting down.
CAGGGGAAGTTGTCGAGGATGTGCACGCCGCGGTTGCGCATCATGGCGAACAGCAGGTCTTGCATGGGGTGGTCTTCGGTGAAAAAGATTTTCCACACCGAGGAGAACGACTTGAGCACGATGGGTGCGCCCACTTCGCGGCAGTAGGCGTTCAGCTCGTCCACCATGGCGGCGGTCGAGGTGGTGAGGTTGTGCTGCAGCTCGGGGCCTGCGGCCTTGAGGTGCAGCAGCACGGCCTTGGCGGCGGCCAGGGCCAGGGGGTGGCGCACGAAGGTGCCGGCAAAGTAGGTCACGCCCACGGTGGGTACGGAGTCGTCGCCGTATTGCCACTGGCCGCCGTCGAGCGCATCCATGTACTGACGCTTGCCGGCGATGACGCCGATGGGAAAACCGCCGCCGACGACCTTGCCGTAGCTCACCAGGTCGGCGCGGATGTCGAACAGCGCCTGGATGCCGCCCGGGTGCGAGCGAAAACCGGTGACGACTTCGTCGAAGATCAGCAGCGTGCCGGCTTGCGTGGTGAGGTCGCGCAGAGCGTGGAGGAATTCGCGCGGCTGAAAGTCGGGGCGGCGGCTCTGCACCGGCTCGACGACGATGGCGGCGAACTCGCCCATGCGCTCTTTGAGCGCGGCCAGGGTTTCGGCGGTGCCGTAGTCGAACACCACCACGTTTTCGGAGGTGTTGGGCATGATGCCCGGCGCCGCGGGAATGGAGCGGCCTTTCTTGGTGCCGCGCACGATGACTTCGTCGAAGATGCCGTGATAGGCCCCGGCGAAGATGGCGATCTTGCTGCGGCCGGTCACGGTACGGGCCACGCGCACCGCACCCATGACGGCCTCGGAGCCTGTGTTGCACAGCGCGGCACGGTCGGTGCCAGTGAGCTCGCAGATGAGCTCGGCCACCTCGCCCGCCAGCGGGTGCTGCGGGCCGATGTCGTAGCCGTCGTCGAGCTGCTTGCGGACGGCCTCGGTGATGAAGGGCGGCTGCCAGCCGAACAGGCTCATGCCAAAGCCGCTGAGGGCATCGACGTACTCGTTGCCGTCGAGGTCCCACATATGGCAGCCGGCCGAGCGCGCCACCACGATCTGGTAGATGATTTCCTTGAGCTGCGGGCGAAAGCCGTTGACCACGCGCGGATCAGCCAGGTGCGGCCGATGGCGCACGGTGTAGGCCTTGGAGGCCTTGGTGCGCTCGATGTAGCGGCGCATGAAGGCGTCGAGCCGCGCCTGCTGCCGGGCGCTGAGTTCACCAGTGGGCGTGGTGTGAATGCGGGCGATGGCGCCGAAGGCCTTTTTCACGTCGTACTTGGCGTTGGCGTTCGGGCCTTCGTCGTCAGCGGGCGGCGCGGCTGGCGCTGCTTGGGGTGTCTCGGCAACGGGCGCGGGTGTAGCGGCTAGCGGTGCCTGGGGGGCGGCCTGCGCCTCGGCCATCACGGGCTGGACGAACGCGCCGGGCGCGCCGCCCAGCAGGGCGAGCTGCTGCGCCATGAGCTGCATCTGCTGGGCGATGAGTTGCTGCATGAACGGGGCGTTGGCGGCGGCGGCCAGGGGCAGCGGCTGGGCTTGCGGGATCAATGCGGCAGGCTGGGGCATGGCGAAGGCTCCGGCGGGGGGCGTTGGCGCGGCGTGCGGCGTGGCTTGTGGGGCGGCGGCTGGCGATGACGGCGCCGAGGCGGGCTCGGGTGGCAGCTGGCTGTCGATGTGGCGGGCCAGGGCATCGACGCTGCGGTAGCGCTCCATCAGGTCGCGGAAGGTGATGGGCAAGGCGAAGTCTTTTTTGATCTGCAATGCGGCCTGGGTGAGGGTGAGCGAATCCAGCCCGAGTTCGACAAAGGCGGCGGTGGGGTCGGTCTCGGCCAGTTCGATGCCTGAGCTGTCTTCGAACAGGGCGTTGAGGCGGGCGATGAGCGTGGGCAGGCGAGA
>JAKAFC010000106.1 GCA_021818065.1 Pseudomonadota bacterium | reverse complement strand
CGGCCGCCGTGGCGACCATCGATCCGCCCTGGGCGAAATTGGTGCAGGTCGCGGCACCGCTGGCCGGAGGCGCGCTGAAGGCACAGAATGCGCTTGATTGCGTGGTGGTCAAACCGGTTGGGGTCAGGTAGGTGAACGCACCCGCCTGCGGCGAGTAGTAGCCGACGATGTTCGGCGTGAGGCCGATGCCCAGGGTCGCGGCGAGCTGATTGGTCCAGTTGCCCACCGGCTTGCCGCTGGCGTTGGTCACACCATTCACGGTGAATTGTCCGCCCGCCGGATACGGCAAGCCGGTGAAGCTGATGTTGGACTGCGTTCCCGGCCCGTAAACGCCGAGCGCCGCCACGGTATAGGCGCCATCATCGGCAAGGCTGTCACCAAACACCACCATTTGCTTGAACCCGCCACTCGGCGGCGCATTCGGCGCCGTGCTGGCCGCATTCACACTGGCCACGGTGGACAGTGTCGGCGCCGAGGGATTGCCCCCGCCGCCACAACCTGCCAAGCCCAAGGCACTGGCCAGGGCCAGCGCAATCCAGACGCGATTCCGCATGAACATCTCCTCAAACATTGTTGTGTGCCTGCTGACCTGCAGGCGGGCGGGTCAAAAAAAGAACGACCGTTCGATCCAGCATAGCCGAGCAAAAAAAGCGTCGCAAGTGCGGATTTCCGCATGGCGCGCGGGTTTGCGGATTTGCAACATCTTGATACATCAGGAAAACGTCGGGCTTGGAGCGAGACCCATGCCGTTCAGGACCCGCCAGCCCCCGATCCCTGCGCCGCTCGGCTGAGACGGTCGCGCAGCGCCAGCCAGGCGGGCGCCGACGGCAGCGCCTCGACCCAGATCTGATCCAGCCCCGCCTGGTCGAGCGCCCGCAAGGCCGCGTAGAGCTGTTGCGCGTAGGCCGCAGGGTTGTCGGGCAGTTGCGTCCAAGCGGCGTGGGGTTCGGGCCCAGGCGCATGCCGGGCCAGGACACCGATACGCCGTGCCACGGCATCCGGCTGTTGCAGTTCGGCATGAATCGCCTCGCGCGTGCGCAGCGCCAGGGCGGTGCGCGGCGCGTAGTGCGCAGGCAAGGCTCCGGCCACGCGCGGCGCACCCTCGGCCGGGCGCAGCAAGACATCGGCTGACACGCCCAGCACCTCGGCCAGTTCGTCGGCCAACAGTTGCCCGGGGCGCAGGATGCGCGGCGGTTGCACGGTGCAATCGACGATGGTGCTCTCGATGCCCACGGCGCAGGCGCCGCCATCGAGCACCAGCAGTTCCGGCCCCAGTTCCGCGCGGACATGCGCCGCCGTGGTCGGGCTGATGCGGCCGAAGCGATTGGCTGAGGGCGCCGCCAACCCGCCCTGCCCGCCCTTGAACAGCGCCAGCACCGCCTGCGCCACGGGATGCGACGGACAGCGCAGGCCGATGCTGTCCTGTCCGCCGGCGCAGGCCTCGGCCACACCGGGCTTGCGCGGCAGAATCAGCGTCAGCGGTCCGGGCCAGAAGGCGGCGGCGAGTTGCCGCGCCGTATCGGGCACCGCGGCAGCCCAGTGCCCCAGATCGGCCTGGCGATGCACATGGACGATGACGGGGTGGTCGGCCGGACGGCCCTTGGCGGCGTAGATCTTGGCGACGGCTTGCGGGTTGTCGGCGTCAGCAGCCAGGCCATACACGGTTTCGGTGGGCAAACCGACCAAGTCGCCCGCCTCCAAGCGCCGCACCGCCGCGATGATCTCGCGCGGACGCACCTGGGCGTCGGTGGCGATTTGGCTCATGGCAGCTCCGCATGGAACGGCTCCAGGCCAAGCAGGCTGCAGAGCTGCAAGGCCACCTGCCGTGCCTCGGCGGCTGTGGCCGCGGTGCAGGTGAGATGGCCCATCTTGCGACCCTGGCGCGGCGCGTGTTTGCCGTAGAGATGCAGGTGGGCACCGGGCTGTGCCAGCACGGCCGCCCAGTCGGGTTCGCGCTGCCGACCCTGAGCATCAAACCACAGATCGCCCAGCAGGTTGAGCATGACGCTGGCGCTGTGCTGCCGCGGCACCGGCAGCGGCGCGTTCACCAAAGTGCGCCACTGCAACTCGAACTGCGATACGGTGCTCGAATCGATAGTGTGATGGCCGGAGTTGTGCGGACGCGGGGCGATTTCGTTGGCCAGCAGGCGGCCATCGCGCAGCACAAAGAATTCGACGCAAAGCACGCCGACGTAGTCCAGCCCGTGGGCCACTGTGCTTGCGGCGATTTGCGCCGCCTCGGCCAGTTCTGGGGTGATGGCGGGCCCCGGGGCGAAGCTGGCGAACAGAATGCCGTCGCGGTGCAGGTTCTGCTGCGGCGCGAACTGCACGGTGCTGCCGTCGCGGCCGCGGGCCATCACCACCGACAGCTCAAAGGCCAGATCGAGCTTCTTCTCCAGCACGCAATCCACCCCGCCCAGCGCCGCCCAGGCCGCTGGCAGATCGGCGGCGTGCGCCACCGTTCTCTGGCCCTTGCCGTCGTAACCCAGGCGGGCGGTTTTGAGGATGGCGGGAAAGAGATCGGCGTCGATGGCCTTGGGGTCGCGGCCCGCGGTCAGCACGGCATGCGGCGCGCAGGGCACACCCAGGCGCTGGAACAAGGCCTTTTCCTGCACCCGGTCCTGGCACAGCGCCAGGGCCGTGGGCGCGGGCGCAAGCGGCACATGCGCCGCGAGCCACTGCATGGATGCCGCCGGAATGTTCTCGAATTCCACGGTCACCGCCGCACAGTCGCGGGCGAGTTGCTCGAGGGCCTGCGCATCGTCGTAGCGCGCGGCCAGGTGGATGCCGGTCACCTGCGCCGCGGGTGCGGCTTCATCGGCTTCGAGCACGGCCACGCCGTAGCCCGCGCTCTGCGCCGCCTGGGCAAACATGCGGCCGAGCTGCCCGCCACCAAGCACGCCCAGCGTCGCGCCGGGGGCGATGAATCCGCCGTCGCGGCTCGTATCACGGCTCATGTCGCGGTTCCCACGCGCATCGCCCGGGCGGCGGCGGTCTGTTCGGCGCGAAAGGCGTCGAGTTGCGCGCGCAGCGCGGCATCGTGCGCCGCCAGCATGGCCACGGCGAACAGCGCGGCGTTGGCCGCGCCCGCCTCGCCGATGGCGAAAGTCGCCACCGGAATGCCCTTGGGCATCTGCACGATGGACAGCAGCGAGTCCTCGCCGCGCAAGTATTTGCTCGGCACCGGCACGCCGAGCACGGGAACCGCTGTCTTCGCCGCCAGCATGCCGGGCAGGTGCGCCGCGCCCCCGGCTCCGGCAATGATGGCGCGCAAGCCGCGCTCCTGCGCCTGCTCGGCGTAGGCAAACAGATCGTCGGGCATGCGGTGCGCCGAGACCACTTGGCAATCGTGCGTCACCCCGAAGCGCACCAGCACGTCCGCCGCGTGGCGCATCACCTCCCAGTCGCTCTGCGACCCCATCACCACGCCGATCTCGGCCATCTGCCTGCTCCTGTGCAACGTCGGGAAAACCGCGATTTTAAGAAGCCGCCGCAGCCCTGCCCGTAGCCGGCGCCGCTATGCTCCCACCGCATCGCGCAGAGTGCGCCGCCATACCCCTCTTGGTATGGCGCCAACTGCCCCCATCTGCCCTGCTTTCCGGAGCCTGCCATGATTGATGCCACCGTTGCCAACTTTGAAACCGAAGTCGTCGAAGCCTCGAACACCGTCCCCGTGCTGGTCGATCTGTGGGCGCCGTGGTGCGGTCCCTGCCGTGCGCTCGGGCCCATTCTGGAAAAGCTCGAGGTCGCTTACGAAGGCCGTTTCAAGCTGGTGAAAATCAACACGGAAGAAGAACAGGAACTCGCCGCCGCGTTCGGCGTGCGCAGCATTCCCATGGTGATGCTGCTCAAGGACGGCCAGCCGGTGGATGGCTTTGTCGGCGCCCTGCCCGAAGGCCAGATCCGCGCCTTCCTCGACAAGCATGTCCCAGACACCGCACCCGAGGCCGAGCAAGCCGATGCGGCAGCGGATGCCGAGCCCGAGTCCGGCCCGACGCTATCGCCGCTGGAAAAGCTGCAGCAAGACCTGGCCACCAACCCGGCCAACGACACCGCGCGCAAAGCCTACGTCGAACTGCTGCTCAAGGACGGCCACACTGCCGAGGCCAAGATGGCGTTCGAGCCCTTGGCCGGCAAGGCGCTGGCCGATGCCCGCATCCAGGCCCTGGGCGACTGGCTCGCCGCGGCGCAAGCGGCGCCCAGCCTGCCCGCGGTGGCCACGCTGCAGGCCAGCATTGCCGCCAACAAGCGCGACTTCGAGGCCCGTTACGCCCTGGCGCAGCAGCACATGGCGGTACAACAATGGACCGCCGCGCTGGACGAGTTGCTCGACATCCTCATGCGCGACAAGAGCTGGAGCGACGACCGCGCCCGCAAGACATTTGTGAATATCCTTGAACTGCTGACCCCGGCCGACGCGCCAAAACCCGCTCCAGGCCAGCCCCCGGTCACCGACCCCACGGTGGAAAGCTACCGCCGCCGCCTGAGCATGACGGTGCTGAGCTGAAACAAAACGCCGACCTCGCGTCGGCGTTTCATTGTGCGGACGGGCGCGTCACAGCGTGATCTGCGTCCCCAGCAGTTTGAGGAACTGCCCCAGCCATGCCGGGTGTGCGGGCCATGCTGGCGCGGTCACCAGATTGCCCTGCGTCACCGCCTGATCCACGGGAATGTCGGCATAGTCGCCCCCGGCCTCGCGCACCTCCGGGCCGCACGCCGGATAAGCCGAACACTTGCGCCCCTGCAACACCCCGGCAGCGGCCAGAATCTGCGCGCCGTGGCACACCGCCGCCACCGGTTTGTTGGTCTCGAAGAAGTGGCGCACGATGGCCAGCACCCGCGGATTCAGCCGCAGGTACTCGGGCGCCCGGCCGCCGGGAATGAGCAGCGCGTCATAGTCTTCGGGCTTGACCTCGGCGAAGGTGGCGTTGAGGGTGAAGTTGTGCCCCGGTTTTTCCGAATAGGTCTGCGCGCCTTCGAAGTCGTGGATCGCGGTTTTCACCTGCTCACCCGCCTTCTTGTCCGGGCACACCGCGTGCACCGTGTGCCCCACGGCCTGCAGCGTCTGGAATGGCACCATCGTTTCGTAGTCTTCGGCGTAGTCTCCTGCCAGCAGCAGAATGCGTTTTGCGGTCATCGTCAGTCTCCGTCGTCGCCGCACATGCGGCAAGCGCATTGTGGGCCGTGGCGGTTGAAAACCTCAAGCCCGCCGCGCGCGATCGCGGGGTTTCTACAATCGCCGCTTGCGCAATGAAAGCTCGCCCATGACCTCTGCCCTGCTGCAATCCTCCCTGCATTCGCTGCCGCTGCTGTCGCGCGGCAAGGTGCGCGAAAACTATGCCGTCGGCGCCGACCGGCTGCTGATGGTGGCCACCGACCGCATCTCGGCGTTCGACGTCATCATGGTCGAGCCCATCCCCGGCAAGGGCGAAATCCTCACCCGCATGGCGCGTTTCTGGTTCGGTCTGCTGCACGACGTGGTGCCCAACCATCTGCTGCCTGACGATCCGGAATCGGTGGTGGCGGCGGACGAGCGCGAGCAGGTGCGCGGCCGCGCCATGGTGGTCAAGCGCCTCAAACCCCTGCCGGTGGAAGCCGTGGTGCGCGGTTATCTCGCCGGCTCGGGGTGGAAGGACTATCAGGCCACGGGCGCGGTGTGCGGGGTCAAACTTCCCGCGGGGCTCAAGCTCGCCAGCCGCCTGCCCGAACCGATCTTCACCCCCGCGACCAAGGCCGAACTCGGCGCGCACGACGAAAACATTTCGTTCAGCCAGATGGCCGCAACCGTCGGGACGGAAGTTGCCCTGCAAGTTCACGACGCCAGTCTAGCGCTGTACCAACGTGCCGCCGATTACGCCGCGGCGCGCGGCATGCTGATCGCCGACACCAAGTTCGAATTCGGCCTGGACGAGCACGGCGTGGTCACCCTCATGGACGAGGTGCTCACCCCAGATTCCTCGCGCTTCTGGCCGGCCGACACCTGGGCCGAAGGCGCGTCGCCGCCGAGTTTCGACAAGCAGTTTCTGCGCGACTGGCTGGAAAGCGTGCCCGGCTGGAACAAGCAGGCTCCGGCGCCGACGCTGCCCGCCGACATCATCGCCAAGACCGCCGAGCGCTACCGCGAGGCGCTGCAACGGCTCACCGCCTGAGCCAGTTGGCGGCTCAGCGCAGCGCGTAGGCCGCCACCACGCCGACAAACAGCGCCAGCCCGAGGTAGTGGTTGAGACGGAAGGCGCGGAGGCATTGCGTCGGGTTGCGGTCGCGGATCAGGGTGTAGTGGTGCACGGCTTGCGCTACGGCTGCGGCCACGCCCAGGGCGTAGGGCCAGCCCAGGTGCAGCGCCCAACCCACCGCGGCCCAGATGGCGATGAACGCGGCATAACTGGCCATGACCGCAGCCACATCGGCGCGGCCGAAGGTGATCGCCGAGGTCTTGATGCCCACCTTGAGGTCGTCCTCGCGGTCGACCATGGCATATTCAGTGTCGTAGGCCAGGACCCAGAACAGATTGCCCAGCAGCAACACCCAGGCCAGCAGCGGCACCTCGCCACGCGCGGCGGCAAAGGCCATGGGAATGCCGAAGCTGAACGCCACGCCGAGATACGCCTGCGGCAGCGCCAGCCAGCGTTTGGTGTAGGGGTAGGCGATGGCGATGAGCAGGGCCGCCACCGACATCTGGATGGTCAGCGCATTGGTGGTGAGCACCAGGCCGAAGGCGATGAGCGCCAGCACGGCGCCCACCAGCAGCGCCTCCCGGGTGGACACCTTGCCCGATGTCACCGGGCGCTGCGCCGTGCGGCGCACGGCGCGGTCGAAGTCCTGATCGGCCACGTCGTTGATGGCGCAGCCGGCCGAGCGCATGAGAAACGTGCCGGCGATGAACACCAGTACCAGCCACCAGCCCGGGCGGCCGTCACTGGCCATCCACAACGCCGACAGACTGGGCCACAGCAACAGCAGAGAACCGACCGGCTTGTCCCAACGGATCAAGGCCAGCCACAAGCGCAGACGTTCCATGGGCGCATTATCGCCAGGGAGTCGGGCAACGCCGGGAACGTCTGCGGGCCGCGATCAACCCTCAAGCAGGCTGCGCAGCATCCAGGCGGTCTTTTCGTGGATGTCCAGGCGCTGCGTCATCAGATCGGCGGTGGGTTGGTCGTTGACCGCGTCGGCCACGGAGAACACGGCGCGTGCCGTCTTGGCCACGCCCTCATGGCCCTTGACCAGCACGGCGATCATCTCCTGCGCCTTGGGCGGCAGCGCCGGCACGTCGGGCAGGCTGGAGCGCGAACTGAAGCCGTGATACGAGCCCGGCACGGCGAAACCCAGCGCGCGGATGCGCTCGGCGATGGGATCGACGGCGTTCCACAACTCGGTGTACTGCTCCATGAACATGAGGTGCAGGCTGTTGAACATCGGCCCGGTCACGTTCCAGTGGAAGTTGTGGGTGGTCAGGTACAGCGTGTAGGTGTCGGCCAGCAGGTGCGACAGGTGTTCGGCCACTTTGGCACGATCGGCATCGGCAATGCCGATGTGAATGGGTGTGGGCGAGGCATGCAGCGTGGTTTGGGACATGAGCTTCCTTTCAACGTGAGGGGAATCGAGGCGCACCATAGCCCGCGGCGGCAACCCGGCGCAAGCGTGGGCTGACAGCGCGACGCGGCTCAGGCGCCGTAGCCCTCGGGGTTGGCCTGCTGCCAGCGCCAGGCGTCGGCACAAATGGTGTCGAGCCCGCGCTTGGCCTTCCAGCCCAGCAGCTTTTCCGCGGCGCCCGGGTCGGCCCAGCACTCGGCGATGTCGCCGGGCCGACGGGCGACGATTTCATACGGCAGGTCGCGGCCGATGCTCTTGCCGAAGGCCTGCACCATCTGCAGCACCGAGTAGCCCTGGCCGGTGCCGAGGTTGACGGTGAACATGCCCGCATGTGCCAGCAAATGGTTCAGTGCAGCCACGTGCCCTTCGGCCAGATCCATGACATGGATGTAATCGCGCACCCCGCTGCCGTCCACCGTGGGCCAGTCCCCGCCGAACACGCGCAGTTTCTGCAGGCGGCCCACCGCCACCTGGGTGATGTAGGGCATGAGGTTGTTGGGAATACCGCGCGGGTCTTCGCCGATCAGCCCGCTTTCATGCGCGCCCACCGGGTTGAAGTAACGCAGCCGGGCGATGCGCCAGGCGGGTTCGGCGCGATGCAGGTCGCCCAGGATCTCCTCGATCATCAACTTGCTGCGGCCGTAGGCATTGGTGGCGCTGAGCGGAAAATCCTCGCGGATGGGCACCGAGGCCGGATCGCCATACACCGTCGCCGACGACGAAAAAATCAGCTCGCGCACCCGCGCCCGCTGCATGGCCTGCAGCAGCACCACCGTGCCGCCGACGTTGTTGTCGTAGTAGATCAGCGGCTTCTCCACCGATTCGCCCACCGCCTTCAGGCCAGCAAAGTGAATCACCGCCGCCACCGCGTGCTCGGCGAATACCGCGTCGAGCCGCGCAGCATCGCGGATGTCGGCTTGGACGAACGCCGGGCGCTTGCCCGTGATGCGCTCCACCCGCGCCAGCGACTCGGCGCTGCTGTTGCAGAGGTTGTCGTACACCAGCGGGGTGTAACCGGCCTCGATCAGGGCAACACAGGTATGCGAGCCGATGTAGCCGGCGCCGCCGGTCACGAGAATGGTCTTGGAGGTCATGGGATGGTCTTCGCAGAGGGTCGTCGGAACGGGCTTATTTTGCCTTGCAAGCATGATGCCCGGCCGCAGAGCAAGGCAGCCCCAGTACGATGCCGCAATCCGTCAGCCCAACGCCTTGCCGATGCTTTCCGACCCGCACGCCACCGCCACCCCATCTCCCTGGATCGTGCGCCATGCACACTTGCTGCGTCCTGGCGGTACGGTGCTCGACGTGGCCTGCGGCAGCGGCCGCCATGTGCGCTGGCTGCAGGCGCGTGGCCACCAGCTGCATGCGGTCGATCGCAATGCGCAGGCGCTGGCCGGTCTTGCGGCGATCGCGCAGGTGATGGAGGCCGACCTGGAAGGCGCGCCCTGGCCTTACCCGCAACAGACCTTCGACGGCGTCATCGTCACCAATTACCTGTGGCGGCCGCTGCTGCCGTCCATCGTGCACGCCGTGGCCCCCGGCGGTGTGCTGTTGTACGAGACCTTCGCGCTCGGTCAAGCCAGCATCGGCAAGCCGACGAATCCCGACTACCTGCTGCGCCCTGGGGAATTGCTCGACGTCGTGCGGCCGACGCTGCGCGTCGTGGCCTACGAAGACGGCTTTGTCGACGCCCCGCATCCGGCTTATGTGCAGCGCATCGCCGCGGTGCGCGAGGCGTCCGGCGCACGCGCGGCAGACCGATACAATCTCACGCTTTGATTCGCAGCAAGCGCAGAA
>JAKAFC010000105.1 GCA_021818065.1 Pseudomonadota bacterium | reverse complement strand
AAGACGATGCGCAGCCCGGCCTCGCGCACCTTCAGACAGAGGTCGATGTCGTTGTACGACACCTTGAACGCCTCGGCATCCAGCCCGCCGACCTGTGCGTAAACGCTCTTGCGGATGAGCAGGCAGGCGCCGGTGACGGCCGAGAGATTCTGGGTGAGTTGGGCGCGGCCGAAGTAGCCGCGGTCCTCGGGCGGACGACCGATGAAGGGGTGTTCCGCCGGGCCGCGCATGCCGAGGATGACGCCGGCGTGCTGAATCTTCCCGTCGGGGTAAAGCAGTTTGGCGCCGACGATGCCCACGTCCGGCCGCACGGCGTGGACCATCATCTCGTCGAGCCAGTCGTCGTGCAGCGCCGCAGTGTCGTTGTTGAGCAGCAGCAGATAGTCGCCACGTGCCGCCTGCGCGCCGGCGTTGTTCATGGCCGAGAAGTTGAAGGCGCCCGGCTGGCGCAGCACCCGCAAGCGTCCGCCGAGTTCGGCTTCCTTGGCCTCGATTGCCGCAAGATAGTTGCGGGCTTCCGGCGTTTGGCTGTCGTTGTCGAGGATCAGGATTTCATAGGCCGGATATTTGGTCTTTTCGATTACCGACTCCACGCAGCGCTGCAGCAGCGGCAGTTGATCGCGCGTGGGGATGAGGATGGACACCAGCGGCTTGTTTTCGGGCAGCGGCCAGCGCACGCGGAAAGAGGGTGGGAAGGGCCCGGCCTGCACCTGGGCTTCGATGCCCAGGCGCTCGAAGTGGCGCTGCAAGGCCAGTTGCCCTGCCGCCAGAATCTCGGGCACCGATTTCTGCGTGTGGCCAGACCCCTGCAGCCGGTGGTAGAGCACTTCGGGCACATGGCCGATGGCTGCCTCGCCCACGCCAGTGCGTTGCAGATGTTCCCAGGCGCGCAGCAGCAGGTCGTAGTCTTCTGCGCCTTCGGCCTGCGGGTCGAAGCCTCCAAGCGCCTCGAACAAATCGCGCCGGATCAGCAGTAGCCCGCCGACGTAGGGCAGGCTGCGCAGGTAGTCGAGGTTGAAGTCGGGCTTGCAATGCGGGTTGGCATGTTGACCGTCGGCAGTGAGGCTGTCTTCGTCGGTGTAGACGATCTGCCAATCCGGGTGCACACGCACTGCATGCGCGATGCGGAACAGCGCATCCGGCGCAAGCTGGTCGCCAGCGTCGATCAGACCGAGCCATTCGGCTGGGCTCGACAGCAGGGCTTGGTTGGCCGAAGCCAGCAGTGCGTCACCGGAGGGCGCCGAGTTCAGCTCGATCAGGGGCTGCTGTAGTGCCAGCCACTGGGCCTCCAGGCTTGAACGCGTGCCGTGCGATGGCAGGTTGGCGTTCGTGGCCAGCGCCAAGGTGATCCCGAGCGTTGCGTCACCGCTTTGCCGCCATGCGGCCATGGTCTGCTGCGCCCAGTTGTGCTCGTGTGGCGCCCAGCGGCCCTCGGGCAGCCACGGGAGGGTGAGCTTAGGCGGTGCAGCCAGCGTGGTGCCGACGGTATCGCACACCGCGAACCCGGCCCGCTCAGCGCTCAGGGTGAAAAGTCGTTCGACCACATGGGCCAAGGTGGCGTCGGTCTGTCCGGCTTCGGGCTCGAAATCGGTGATATTGAGGTCCAGCGCAAGCAGGGGGTCCAGCGCTTCGGGTCGGCACCAGAACATGGAGCCAGCGAAGTAGCCGTGACGCGCGATGTCGGGCGCGATGCCCATGCGCTGGGCAAGCTGATTCAGGCGGGCCAGGTTGGGGTCGCCGCGAAGTCCGAGCCAGAAGCCATGGGGACCGACTAGACCAAGGCGCGGTTGCTGCGCAAACGCCACCACAGTCGCCTGCGCGCTGCTGGCGAGTTCGGCCAGGAGGTCACGCCGCCAGCGGTCACCGTCGCGGTGCTGCAAAAAGGGGATGTGGATCTGCGCGACTTCGCCCAGATGTGGCGATTTTTTGCCGTGGACGAACAGCAGCTGCGTGTACTGCCGTGTGCGCGCCATGCGCAGCAGCGCCAACCGCGGGGCGATGTCGCGCCCGCGGTTGGGGTGGAGCAAAACCACTGCCCCGGGAACGTCGCGCACGATGTCCGCGGTCGCGGCGTCACTCCCGGATGTGACCGACACGTACACATCCAGCGGCGCGGGCAGTTGCCGCAGCCAGGCGGCGAACTCCGGCCACAGTTCCGGGTAGAACAGGTGCAGCAGCACGGCCGTCCCGGTGCCTTGCGGCGCGCCGACGTGAAGGATTCGCGGTTGCAGGGCGTCGGCCGCAACAGATGCAGCGTGATCTGTGGTTTTGCCGGCCGACGACACCTGCGGACGGGCGCGGTAGAACACCTGTAGGCTGATGAGTTGCTGATAGTCGTCGACGCTGAGGTTTTTCACCAGCAGGCGGTCGGTTTCCAGATTGGCCGGAAACGCCGCCGGTCGGGGCGCGTGCAGAAAGCGGCTGTCTGGCCCGTACGACACCGCCTCGACCGCGTACCCGGTCTGTTCGAGCAGGCGCTGGCCTTCGTCGCGGGTGAAAAAACGCAGATGGGTGATATCCAGAATGCCTGAGGACTCGTAGGTCCAGCGGCCTTGCGCCAGTTCGTTGAGCAACCAGAAATTCCGGGCATTGGGCAGGCTGACTAGAACCTGCGCGTCGGCAGTCAGCCATTGGCGCAGTCTGTCCAGGGTGCGCCACGGATTAGGGGTGTGCTCAAGGACGTCCGCGAGCACTAGGGTGTCGATACTGCCGGGCTGCAGGCTGTACTCGGCCAGATCGATGTCCTGTACTAGGCCGGTGATGACGTGGTGGTAATGCGCCTGTGCCAGCGCGGCCATGTGCGCGTTGCCCTCGATGCCCCAGAGTTCTACCGCAGGGAAACGTTGCTTGAGCCCCGCGCCCATTGCTCCCGCAGCGCAGCCGACATCGAGCACACGCCTTGGCGGGTGTCGCAGCAGCGTGAGCAGGTCGCTGCGCGGGTTGTGGTGGTAGGCGCCGAGTTCTGCCGGTTCGGTTGAATCGAGTGCTTGCCAGAGATGCTGTCGGGCCGAGGGCATAGTGTCAGATGTATTGAAACAAACTCAACCCCTGCACCTGAGTAAACGCCTTTTGCGCAGCCTGAAGGGCTGTGAGGCTGGACTGATAGTCGGTGATGACCTGCGGGTAGTTGATGCTGGTGAGTTGGGTCTGCTGGGTTTGCAGTTGCAGGGTGAGGCCGGCGTTCTGCGACTGCACGGCTTGCACCTGCTGCAGACGGCTGCCGATGTTGGCTTGGGCGCTGAGCAGATTGGTCTGGCTCTGATCCAGGCTGGCCAGGGCGTTGCTGATGGATTGGGCGCGCAGGGCGTTGGACCCTGGGTTTTGCGCCGAAGCCGAGAAGGCTTGCGCCAGTGATTGAAAGGTCTGAAACAGGCTTTGCGGCGCAGCAGCGGCAACGGTGAAGCTGTCGCCTGCAGCGGGCGTGCCGACGATGGGCACGGTGATCGCCGGGGCGCCGCCCGGCGGCAGGCCGATGCTCATGCCCGGCGTGAAGGCGCCGCTGGCGACCGGGCTGGCGGAGAACGTGCCGCCCGTGCCGCTGGTGACCGTGTAGGTCATGGAGCCGCCACTACCGCTGAAGCTGATCTGATACTGGGTGCCGTTGACCAGCAGGGTTTGCTGCGCCAGCGCGGTGTCGTTGACGGTGCCCGGCCCAGCCGTGGCGCCACCGGTGTTGCCGTTTGCAGCGTTGACGCTGAAGGTGCCGTTGCCGGCTCGGGCGTTCATGAACAGCGCGCTGCCGGGGTCGGAGATGGCGGTGCTCAGGCTGGGGCCCAGGGCCAGCTGGTTCTGCCCGCCGTCGCCCTGGTAAAGCACGCTGCCGTCGGCCTGAATGGCGAACGGTTGGGTGCCGCTGCGGCTGCCTGCGAACAGGTAGTTGCCCTGGCCATCCTGGGTATTGGCATATTGCGCAAGCTGCTGGATGTAGCCTTGCATGGTTGCGGCGGCGTTCTGCAGGTCTTGGGTGCTGACGGTGCCGTTGTTCATCTGCACGGCGAGTTGCCGCGCCTGGCTCAACAGCGTGGTGACGCTTTGCACCGTGGCGCTTTCCAGTTGCAGGGCGTTCTGCGCGTTCTGGCCGTTCTGGGTGTAGCCCGACAGTCGGTTGATCTGTCCGGTCAGGGCCACGTTCTGTGCCGCGGCCACGGGTTGATCGGACGGATTCACCAGGGTGCTGCCGGTGGACAGCTGCTGGCTCAGGGTGTTGAGCGTGTTCTGCTGGTTGAGGATGCCGGTGAGGCTGGCGGCATAAAACTGTTGAGTGCTGACACGCATGACGGCTCCTTGCTGGCGTGGGGTGCGCGACCTTGGCGAGGCGTTATTGCACCGCCTGCAGCAGCGAGGTGAACAGGCTGTTGCCCACCTGGATGGCCTTGGCCGCGGCCTGATACGCCTGCTGGTATTGGATGAGGTTGCTGGCTTCCTCGTCGAGGTTCACACCGCTGACCGATTGTTGCGCCGACACGGCCTGGGCCGCCACCGCGGTGGCGGCACTCAAGGCGCTTTGCGCCTGATTGCCCTGGGTGGCCACCTGGCTGACGAGCTGCGTGTAGGCCCCTTCGAGCGACGTGCTGCCGCCGCCCAGCGTTTTGGCGGTTTGCAGCGTCGCCATGGCCTGGGCGTTGCCGCCATTGCCGCCGCTGGCCGGGCTGAGGGTGAAGGCATCGCCCGACACGGCCGTGCTTCCCGCCAGGGTGACGTTCCAGTATCCGCCCGGCGGGTTGCTGGCGTAGGGGATGGACAGCACTTGCCCGCTACCGCCCAGGCTCAGGCTGCCGGTGGCCAAAACCGTGGTCGAGCCCGCCAGCGTCACCTGAAAGCCGACGCTGCCACTGGTGCCGCCACTGGTGAGCGTGACCTGCAGACTGCTGGGCACACTGGCACCAGCCACCACCAGGCTGCCCGCGCCGCTGCTGGCGCTGTACTGCCCGGCCGATAGCGTGAGGTTGCCCAGGTTGGTGTTGACCAGACTGCCAGACTGCATCTGCCCGGCGCTGGCCACATACGGCGCGGCAGCAGCGATCTGCGCCGAATCGGTGAGCGTGGCCTGGAAGTTCAACGCGCCGTAGCGGGTGGGCTGGACTTGAAAGCTGTTGCCCGCCTGGGCGCCACTGACGTTGATCTGCACGCCGTCGAAGCTCAGCGTGGTGGTGGCGCCGGCCACGCTGGTGGTGAGGGCTGCCGCCTGTCCGGTGGACAAGTTTGTGGCGGTCCAACTGCTGCCGTCGAAGTTCAGCTGGTAATCGGCGGTGGTGAGGGCGTTGGCGTTGACCACGCTGCCAGTGATGATGGCGCTGCCGGAGTTGGCCGCGTTGGCCAGCACCTGCACCGGGCCAGCCTGGAACATGGGGGCGCCGAATTGGCCGTTGAGGTCCAGCCCCTGCGCCTGCTGGTTGTTCATCGCCGCGGCCAGGCCATCGGCAATGCGTCCGAGGGCGTTCTGCGTCGGCTGCAGCACCTGGCTGCGAAACTGCAGCAGACCGCCCAGCGTGCCGCCCTGCAGCCCCTGCGACAGCACGGCGCCGTTGGCGGCGTAGGCCACTTCGAGTTGCCCCGGGTTGTAGGCGTTCGGTGTGGTTTTCAGGTCGAACGACTGGGCGCCAGCAACCAGGACTTGGCCGTTGCCGGTGAACACGTTGACCTGGTTGCCATCCTGCGGCAGCACGGTCACGCCGACCTGGCTGCTGAGCTGGGTGATGAGTTGATCGCGCTGATCGAGCAGGCTGTTGGGAGTGCTTCCGGTGCCCGAGAGGGAGTTGATCTGCACGTTGAGCGCGGCGATCTGCTGCGTCAGGCTGTTGATGCTGGTGACGCTCTGGCTGATCTGCTGGTTGACGCCGTCGGCCGCGCTTTGCAGCTGCGCCGCCGTGGTCTGGATGGTCTGCGCCAGCGATTGCGACTGGCTGATGAGGCTTTGCCGCGACGGAATGTCCGACGGATTGGCCGCCACCTGGGCCACGCCGCTGGTGAAAAACTGGCTGATGGCCGTGCTCATGCCCGAATTCGTGCCCGCCAGCAGGTTGACCACCTGCTGCAGTTGGGTGTTGACCGCGCTGGCGCCGCTGGCTGCCGATGCCGTGCTCCACACCTGCGATTGCAGGTAGCTGTTGTAGCTGCGCGTGACGGCGTCGATCTGCGTGCCGTTGCCCAGGTACTGGCCGCCGTACAGCGTGGGGGTCAGCGACGACTGCACCGTGGTTTCGCGGCTGTAGCCCGGGGTGTTGACGTTGGCGATGTTGTTGCCCGTGACCTGCAGCGCCGACTGCGCCGCCTGCAGGCCGGTCAGGGCGTTGTTCAGAAGTCCGCTGATGCCTGACATGTCAACCTCGGGCAAGAGTCTGGCGCGCGCCGGCCGTGCGTGCCGTGGCCGGGCCATAGGTCGGGTCGGCGCCTTGTCGCTGCGATTGGGCGATGGCCTGCTGCAGCGCCGCACTCCACACCGACAGGGTGTGTTGCAGCGCCACGGTCTCGTCGCGCAGGGCGTTGACTTCGGCCGTGAGTTCGGGGGTACGGGTCAGTGCCGCGTCGCCAGCCTGGCGGCGGGCGGTGTAGCTGTCCAGCGCGTCGATCAAAGGCTGCCAGATGGGCGTCACCGGCATGGCGCCTTCGCTGCCGGTATTCACCAGCGCCTGCCGTTGCTGCCGCAGCACTTCCGTGAGCGCAGCCACGAGCTGGCGCTCGTCGTGGGGGATGGAGGGCTGGGTCATGGCGGCAAGCGGCGCGGGCAGAGGGTGGGATACAGAAGGTATTTGGGTTAACGTCACTGCGCTGCGGAACTTGAATCGACCCCGAGTTGCGCCAGCGCCTGCTGCATGCGCGGGCTGCGGGCAATCGCCACCAGCTTGGCGGCGTACTGCGGATCGGTGGCGTAGCCGCTGCGCTGCAGCGCACTGGCAAAAGCCGAAATGTCGTTGCCCTGGTCGCGCGCGGCCTGATAGCGTGGGCGGGCGAGCAATGCGGCGTAGTTGCTCACGCTGTCGCTCACGCTCTGGTAGGCGCGGAATGCGGCCTGGCCTGCCGTGGCCACGCCGTCGCGGAACTCCTGCGTGAGCGCCTGCACCGATGGCCCGCTCCAGCCGCCGTCGGCCTTGACGCCGAACACGTTGTTGCCCGGCGCATGGCGGCCCCAGCCGGTCTCCAGCGCCGCCTGCGCCAGAATGGCCACGGGGGCGACGCCGAGTTGCTTGGCGGCGCTCTGCACACTGGGCAGGATGCTGGCGATGAACTGCCGCGCCTGGTCCGCAGCGCCGCCCGGGTTCGCCGAAGCTGCGGCGGTGGTCGAGGCGGTGGCGGGCGTGGTCGGGAGGGGCGCGGTTGCGGGGTTCACCGGCAGGGCGTTCTGGCGGTAGGCGCTGAGTGCCTGACCGGGCACGGCGGCGCTGGCGCCGGACTGCGGCGCCATGGCGTTGGCGGTCACCGGTTGAGCGGCGTTCGCCACGGCAGCGCCGACAGGCCGGGACGCTGCCGCGTGCCGGGGGCCCGGCGGGGTGCCGTAGCGGCTGGCGAGTTCGCGCGCGATGAAGCTCGCCAGACCGATGCCCTGACCCTGGCTGACGGTGGTGGCGAGTTGCTGCGTCAGTAGCGACTTGAACATCGGTCCGGCGGTGTCGCCCAGCATGTCGGGCCCCAGGCTGGTGGCGTTCATCGCCGTGAGCATCTGCTGCATCAGCAAGGCCTCGAACTGCTGCGCCACCGCCTTGATGGCCTGCGGGCTGCGCGGGTCGGCGTTGGCCGCGGCCTTGAGCTGGTTGAGCCCCTGGAACGACAGGCTGTTGTCGGCCGTGCTGCCGCTGGGCGGCAGCGGGGCGGCGGGCAGGGTCGGGGCCGTGGCCATGGACTTCAGATGACGTCGAGCTGGGCGTGCAGCGCCCCGGCCGCCTTCATCGCCTGCAGGATGGCGATGAGATCGTTGGGCGCCGCGCCCACGGCGTTGAGCGCCCGCACCACGGCTTCGAGCGTCACGCCGGGTTTGAACATCAGCAGATTGGCCTTGTCGGCCTTGGCCTTGACATCGGTCTTGGGCACCACCGCGGTCTGCCCAGCGCCCAGCGGGTTGGGCTGGCTGACTTCGTACTGCGTGTTGATGGTCACCGACAGGTTGCCATGCGCCACGGCACAGGCGCCCAGGGTGACGTTCTGGCCGAGGACCACGGTGCCGCTGCGGGCATCGATGACCACTTTGGCCGGGGGCGATTCGGGCGACACGTCCAGCGCCTCGACCTGACCGAGAAAGGCGGTGCGCTCGCCCGCCGCCAGCGGCGCCTGCACCTGGATGACCCCGGCATTCATCGCCGTGGCCGTACCGGCGCCGAAGCGCTGGTTGATGGCGTCGGCCACGCGGCTGGCGGTACCGAAGCTGGGGGTGTTGAGCGCCAGGGTGAGCGGGCCGGTCTGGTCGAAGTTGCTCGCCACGGCCCGTTCCACCGTGGCGCCGTTGGCGATCATCCCCGCCGTGAGGAAGTTGACCTGGGTGCTGTTGCCGCCCGAGGCGGCGCCGAAGCCGCTCACCACCACGTTGCCCTGGGCCACGGCGTAGGTCTGGCCGTCGGCGCCCTTGAGCGGGGTCATCAGCAGGGTGCCACCGGCCAGGCTGGAGGCGTTGCCCACGGCCGACACCGTGATGTTGATCTGCTGCCCGGGCTGCGCGAACGGCGGCAGGTTGGCGGTGATCATCACTGCGGCCACGTCCTTGGGCTGCAGGTTGGAGGCCACGCCCGGCGGCAGGTTGATGCCCAGGCGCTGGAACATGGACAGCAACGACTGCGTGGTGTAGGGAACCTGCGTGGCTTGGTCACCGGTGCCGCCCAGGCCCACCACCAGGCCGTAGCCCACGAGCTGGTTGACGCGCACACCCTGCACACTGGTGAGATCGCGGATGGCCGCGGCCTGAGCAGGGGGCAGGGTGAAAGCCAGGGTGGCGGCGAGCAGTAGGAGACAGCAGGCAGCGCGGTGCGACAGGCGACGGAATGCGGTGGAGATCATGGCGGTTGGCGCAATCAGAACGGCCACAGCGAGAGGAAGAAGCTCGCCAGCCAGGGCACCTTGGCGGCAGCGTACACGTCGCCCGTGCCGCTGTATTCCACCCGGGCGTTGGCGATCTGCGTGCTCAGCACCGTGTTCTGCGGGCTGACGTCGGCGGCGCGCACCACCCCGGCGACGCGGATGTACTCGTGCCCGCCGTTGAGCATCACTTCCTTCTGTCCGGAGATTTGCAGGTTGCCATTGCTCATCACTTGCACCACCGTCGCCTGCAGCGTGGTGGTGAAGGTGTTGCTCTGCGAGGTGGCGCCGTTGCCGCCGAACTTGGTCGACGAGGTCAGCCCCATCGACGGCGAGTAGCCGCCCACGGTGAACGGCTTACCGAAAAAGCTCGACAGTCCGGCGCTGACGCTGTCGGCCTTGTTCACCGT
>JAKAFC010000104.1 GCA_021818065.1 Pseudomonadota bacterium | reverse complement strand
AGGTAGTGTGGGGTTGGCGCGCACCGGGTCTTTGGAGGCGGTGGGATCACTGTAGAGGTTGTTGATGAAGGAGTTGAAACGCGAGTCCGTCCCGGCAACGGCGGCGAAGGCGTCGGGCTCGTATTCCTCGCTCGAGAGATGCGTGTTCCACGGCGACAGGCTGGAGCCGCAGGTGATCCACAGCCCGTAGGCCGGTTGCGTCGGCACGTTGAAATACTTCACCAGACTGAGCTTGCCCGAGGCCGGGTCCTGGTCGAGCGTCAGCACCGCCACCGGCGACGGCAGACGGCCGTATTGGCTGGCTTGCGCCTGATCCCGCGTGGTGTACTCGTACTGCACCACGGCAAACAGCGGGTTGCCCTTGACACCGAGCTTGGTCTTGTCGGCAGCGGCCAGAGGTTGCAGCAGGCTCATGCCGTCAGGACAGTCGGAATAGAACTGGCGCTCCTGGCCGGCCACCGATTTGTCGATGATCGGATTGCCGTTGATGTCGAAGTAGCCCCCGGCGATGATGGTGCCACCCTGCTGATTGGGCACGGCATCACCCGTCATGAACAACTGCTGATAGCCCAGCTTGTAGGCTTGTTTGCTGCCGTCGCTGTAGCTCACTTGCAAGCTGGAGGCGACCGAAGTGGTGGCCATGGCGGCGGCATCGGTCAGCGAAGGTGCAGCCATCGCGGTGAAGGCTGCGGCGGTGGGCGTGGCCGCGGTGGCAGCGGTGGCCGCCGTGCCACCACCGCCGCACGCGGTGAGCAGCGCCGAGGCGCCAAGGCCCGCGCTCAGCGGGAACAGGGGCGCGCCGCCAAACAGCTTGAGCGCCTGGCGTCGGGAAAGATTGGCTGGGGATTGCGACATGGTGAACTCCATCAGGGAAGGGCCGCGCCAATGCGCGGTAACGAAAGACACGTCAAGTTACAAATGCTTTGTGACAGGCGTTTGAAGGGCAGCATCGGCGCGCTTTGAAGGTGCAGGCTGCGGCGTGCGAACATATGCACTCGCCCACCTGGATTGCCACCCTCGCCCGCCATGCCTTGTTCCTCGTCCTCTTCTGCCGCACCGCCTGGGGTGAGTCGGCGTCTTTGTCTGCAGTCCGCGGCGGCGCTGGCCTTGCATGCGTCGGTGCCGGTCGTGGCCTTGGCGCAAGGCGCTGCCTCGGCACCCACGGCCGCCAATGCCGTGCAGCCATCGGTCCCTGACCCGGACACGCTGGGGGACTGGCCCGCTGCGCAGGCGCAGGCCCTGGTCGAGCGCATCGTCGCGCGCAACCAGTTGCCGTCCGGCCTGGTGCAACGGCTGATCGGCCAGGCGCAGTATGTCCCGACCGTGGCGCGCCTCATCCTGCCCGGGCCGCCGGGCAAGAAGAACTGGCGCGTGTACCGCAGCCGCTTTCTCGACGCCCTGCGCATCGACGCGGGCAGCGACTTCATGCAGGAATTCGGCGTCTGGTTCGCCAAGGCACAGCAGCGGTACGGTGTGCCGCCGCACATCGTCGCCGGCATCCTCGGGGTGGAAACCATCTACGGCCGCAACATGGGCAACTTCCGCGTGGCCGATGCCCTCACCACCCTGGCGCTGCGCTACCCGACGCAGGCGCCGCGCGACCGCAGCGCGTATTTCGGCGTGCAGCTCGGTGACTTTTTGCAGTGGTGCGCGCAAGACGGCCGCAACCCGCTGCAGGTGCGCGGCTCTTACGCCGGGGCCATCGGCATGCCGCAGTTCATGCCCGAGAACATTTTGAAGTACGCGGTGGATTTCGACGACGCCGGCAGCATCGATCTGATCAACGACCCGGCCGACGCCATCGGCTCGGTGGCCAGCTACCTCGCCGCCAAGGGGTGGGTCGCCGGTCAGCCCACGCACTTCGCGCTCCAGGTGCCGAGCGACCTGTCGGCCGACACCCTGGCCACGCTGCTGGCGCCGGACATCACGCCCAGTTTCACCGCCGACCAGCTCGCGGCCATGGGCCTGCCGCTGTTGCCGCAGGCGCGGGCCTATGCCGGCAAACTGGCCGTGGTGCAACTGCCCAACGCCGGGGCCGCGCCGGACTATGTGCTGGGCACGGACAACTTTTATGTCGTCACCCGCTACAACCACTCGGCGTTCTACGCCCTGGCGGTGATCGAGCTGGGCGAGGTGGTGTCGGCGGCCGCTGCGGCGGCTGGCGCCGCCTCAGCGGGCTGAGGCGCCGAGTTCGCGGATGCCCGCGAGCACGATGGTGCTGAGATCGGCCACATCCTGACCGTAGCGACGCGCAGCGTTCAGGTCGCCCAAGTCCAGCGCGGCCTTGGCCTGCCGGGCCAGTTCGTGGATTTCGGCGTGCTGCTCCAGCAGCCGGGCATAACGGGGGTCGCGCCCGTAGTACAGCCGCCCCTGCCCGTTCAGCCACAGGCCGAGATGGCATTGGTTTTCCGCCGCCACGTCGAGCACATGATCGGGGAACGGCGCCTGGCCGCGCACCGCCTGCTGCAGCCGCTCCACCCGCCGCAACTGCGCCACCTCGACCTCATGCGGGAAGGCCACGGCGCGCAGGTTGGCAGCGGGTCGCACCCAGGTCTGCACCCAGGTGACCACGGCATCGGCCGGGAGCGGCCGGGCAATGGCATAGCCCTGCGCCAGCGTGCAGTGCATGGCCGACAGCATGGACAGGTGCTCCAGCGTTTCCGCCCCCTCACCAATGACCTCCAGACCAAGCAGGTTGGCGGCGGTGACCACGGCGGAGACGATGGCGAAGTCGCGCGGGTCGTTGACCATGTCGCGCACGAACGATTGGTCGATCTTGATCGACTGCGCCGGGAGCTGCTGCAAGTAGGTGAGCGACGCCGAGCCGGTGCCGAAGTCGTCCAGCGCCACCCGCACACCCAGATCCTGGCAGGTTTGCAGCACCATGCGGGCCTGCTCCAAGTTGCGCAGTGGCGCCGACTCGGTGACTTCGAGCATCAAGGCGCTGGCGGGAAAGCCCGGGTGGTTGCGCATCGCCTGTTGCAGATCATCGAGAAACTCGGGCGCCAGCAGATGCTCGGCACTGATGTTGACGGCAATGTGCAGGTCCAGCCCCTCGGCCTGCCACTGCGCGCCCTGGGTAAGCGCCTGGTCGAGCACGAACCGGCCGATGGGCCGTGCCAGCCGCCCGTGATCGAGTGCGTCGGCGAACTCGGCGGCGGCAAGCTGGTCGCCGCGCTCGGTGCGCAGCCGCAGCAGCGCTTCCATCCCGACCACGGCCGGGCGGCCGGGGTCGCCACCGATGGAAACGATGGGCTGGTAGCTGAGCCACAGCCGCCCCTGCTGCAGGGCGGCCTCGACGCTCTCAATCAGGTTTTTCTGCTTCTGCGCTGCGCGCTCGAAGTCGGGGTGGAAGCGGCGGTAGCGGTCGCGCCCGGCCGACTTGGCGGCGTACAGCGCCAGATCGGCGCGGCGCAGCAGGGTTTCGGCATCGCCGCCGTCCTCGGGATAGATGGCGCAGCCGACGCTGGCGGAGATGGAGGCCAGCCGCCCCACGCCCAGGTCGAAGGGCTGCCGCAGGGTGGTGAGAATGCGCTGGGCCGCGGCCTCGGCGGCGATCTCGCCACCCGGGCCTTCGGTGAGCAACACGGCAAACTCGTCCCCGCCCATGCGCGCCATGGCCTCGCCTTCGCGCAGGATGGACTGCAACCGCTGCGCCGCCTCGCGCAGCAAGGCGTCGCCAGACGAATGGCCGTAGGCGTCGTTGACCTGCTTGAAGCCGTCGAGATCGAGCAGCAGCAGGGCGAAGGCGCCGCGCTGCGCCCAGGCCCGCTCCAGCGCATGCTGCAGCCGCTCGCGCAGCAGAGCGCGGTTGCCCACCGCCGTCAGCGGATCGGTGATGGCCAAGGTGCGCAGACGTTGCTGCTGCACCTGCGCCAGCGCCAGCTCGCGCCCGATCTGGCCACGGGCGTAGCGGTAGAGCAGGGTGAGCAACAGCAGGAAGAACAGGAGCCCGAGCAGCGGCGGCCAGACGGTGCGCCAGTATTGCGTCCACAGAATGCGGTCGGGAACCGACACCGCCACGGCGAGATCGGGATAGGTCTGCAGTCGCTGCCAACTGCCGATGCGCGACAAGCCGTCGGCCGTCACATAGCCGCCGTAATGGCTGCTGGCGAACTCGGGGTGATCGATGAGCGAGCGGATGAAGGCCCCGGTCTGCGGCTTGGCGAAAAAGCTCTTGTCGGCGGGGGAAGGCCAGCGGGCCATCACATAGCCGTCGTTGCGCGCCAGGATCGCCGCCATGCCGCCATATGGCAAGGCGGTGTTGGCCAGGGTGTGCTTGAGAAAGGTCTCGGTGCTGACGGCAGCGACGACGTAAAAGGCCGGGTTACTTCCCGAGGCGGGTACCACGCGCACCAGCGGAATCACCCACGTCCCGACCAAGGGGCCGATGATGGGGCGACCGATGATCATGCCGCTCTTGTGCGGCAAGGCCTGCAGCCGGGCCAGGGCCCCGCCCAGCGCCGAGTCGCGCTGCAGGTCGGGCAGGTTGTCCGAGCGCAGCGAGCTGCCGAGCAGACGGCCATCGGCCGACACCACGTTGATCGAGATCGACCCAGGCAGCAGCGCCTGGCGGCGTTCGAGCAGGATCTGCAGCACCTCGGGGTGATCGAGCAGGTCGGCCTTCTCGGCCAGGTCGGAGCCGGTGGCTTCGAGCACCGAGGAAAACCCCTGGAAGTACGACTGCGTGGCGCTCACCAGAAAGCTCGAGCTGGTGTCGAGCGAACCGAACAGGATCTGCCGTTGCACCCGCCAGGTGGACGCCGCATACAACAGCGCCAGGGCAATGAACACCAGCACCAGGGTCCAGTAGATGCGCCGGATCCAGCGCTGCGCCAGCGGTGCGGACGGGCGCTCGGCCGACTCCAGCGGGGCGACAACGGCTTGACCTTCCATTCCGGAAGTCAAGGTGTCGGGGCCGGCATCGAACCGCGGGGAAGCCATGCAGGGTCGTGGAGAGAAAGAACCTTGGAGTGTGTCGTAAACGCGCTGGGCACCGCAACCATCGGCGGCCGCGGCAAGCCGCAGCACTGTAACGCGGCGCTTGCTTCAGTCACAACGCCCCATTCGGGGACGCGGTCAGGAAACGCCCGATTGTGTGAAGCACTTCACAATTCTTGTTCCAGCGCCACGCGCGGGCTGCGGGCGTTGAGGGCGACATGGATCCCGGCAAAGATCAGCAGCGCCGCCCACAGGTGATACCAGTGGATGGTTTCGTGCAGGAACATCCAGCTCAGCAGGGCGGCGAACAGCGGCGCGAGGTTGCCGAAGTACGCCGGAATCTGCGCCCCGACCTTGCCCACCGCGCTGCCCCAGCACCAGTACGCCAGCAGCGACGGCAGCACCGCCACATAGGCCAGCGCCGCCCACACCTGCGGCCCCCAGTACGTGGTGTGGCCACCCAGCCAGCGCTCGGCCAGCATGAAGGGCAGGATGGACAGCACGCCCCAGAGCATCTGCGCCGCCAGCGACGTCATGGGCGCCAGGCCCAGCGGCCGCTGCCGCAGCTCCCAGGTGTAAATGGCCCAGAGAAACACGGCCACCAGCATGATGAGGTCGCCCGGCGCGAAGTGCAGCGCCGCCAGGTGCGCCAGATCACCCTTGGCCACCACCAGGGCCACCCCGGCGATCGACAGCAGCGCCCCGATCCACTGCGCCCGCCCCACGGCCTGCTTGTAGAACGCGCCACCGATCAGCAGGATGAACACCGGCGCGCTCGACGTGATGAGCGAGACGTTCAGCGGCGTGGTGGTCTCCAACGCCACATACTGCAGCGAGTTGTAGCTGCCCACCCCCAGAATGCCCATGACGGCCAGCGACTTCCACCGCCGACGCAACACCGCCCGGTTGCGCCACAGATCGGGGCCGACGATGAGCAGCGCCAGCAGCAGGGCAAACAGCCAGCGGTAGAAGCTCAGGGCGAGTGGCGGAATCTGCCCGACCATCAGCCGCCCGACCACGGCATTGCCGGCCCAGAACAGTGGCGGCAGGGTCAGCAGCAGGGCGGTTTGCGGGTCGAGCAGGCGCGGTGGTTTATGGGCCATGGGGGCATTATTTCAGTGCCCCGGGTTTTGCGCCGCCACCGTGCGCAATGGCATGATGCTGCCCTCTGAGGCCTGTTCACGCTCTGTGTGCGCCCGCGCCGGGGTCTGGGCGGAGGCTATGCGAGGCGCAGGCCGCGCCGTGGTGTGTTGCACCACAAGCGGGCTGCAACGTGGCAGTGCGCCGCCCAGACCCGGCCCGCAGGGTTGCTCCCAGGCGGGGCGGCTGCGGCGTTGTCGGTGTGGGGCAAGGCGAACAGCCTTGTCCCACACCTCCGCCTTGCATCCATCCCCGCCTGGGGGCAACGCGGGCGCACACAGAGCGTGAACAGGCCCTACGTCTGGAGGACAGCGGCATGCGACTGGCGATTGTGAGTGACATCCACGGCAACCTGCCCGCGTTGGACGCGGTGCTGGCCGACATCGGTCGGCGCGGCGCCGATAGGGTGGTCAACTGCGGCGACCTGCTCAGCGGCCCGCTTTGGCCGCGCGAAACCGCCGAGCGGCTGATGGCGCTGCAGTTGCCGACGATTGCCGGCAACCACGAGCGGCAGTTGCTGGCCTGTGCCCATCGCCCTGGCGGTGCGGCGGATCAGTTCGCCTTCGAGCGCACCACGGCGGCGCAGCGCGCCTGGCTCTCGGCCCTGCCCGCGCGGTTGGAACCGCTGCCCGGCGTGTGCATGGTGCATGGTCGCCCGGACACCGATCTGGAGTATCTGCTGGAAACCGTGGATGGCGCCGAACCCGCAGGCGTGCGCCGCGCCACCCCTGGCGAAGTCGGTGCCCGCTGCAGCAGGGTTCAGGCCGAGTTGCTGGTCTGCGGCCACAGCCATCATCCGGGCGTGATGCTGCTGCCCACGGGGCTGCTGGTGGTCAACGCCGGCAGCGTCGGGCTGCAGGCGTATGACGACGATCACGGCGGGTTGCATTGGATTCGCAACGGCAGTCCCCATGCACGCTACGCCCTGTGCGAACGCAAAGCCAGCGGTCGCTGGCAGGTGGACCTGATCGCGGTGGACTACGACTGGTCAGCCGCCGCCGCGCAAGCCCGACGCAACGGCGCGGCCGATTGGGCCGATTGGCTGCAAACCGGCTGGGCGCAAGCGGCTCAGTCGTAGACCTCGGCCTGCGCCAGCCGGGGTGCGGCGGCGTCCTTGGCGGCCAGTTGCGGCGTGGTGGCACCCAGCGGCCAGGCGATGGCCAGTTGCGGGTCGTTCCACACCACGGCACGCTCGTGTTCGGGATACCAGTAGTCGGTGGTCTTGTAGAGGAAGTCGGCGGCTTCGCTGAGCACGACGAAGCCATGGCCGAAGCCCGGCGGCACCCACAGTTGGCGCTTGTTGTCGGCCGACAGTTCCACCCCCACCCACTGACCGAAGCGCGGCGAGCTTTTGCGCAAATCCACCGCCACGTCCCACACCGCACCGCTGACGGCGCGCACCAGCTTGCCTTGCGGCTTGACCAGCTGGTAGTGCAGGCCGCGCAGCACGCCGCGCACGGATCGGGAGTGGTTGTCCTGCACGAACTCCAGGTCCAGCCCGGTGTCGGCGGCAAAGGTCTTGCGGTTGTGGCTCTCGAAGAAGAAGCCGCGATCGTCGCCGAACACTTTGGGTTCGAGGATCAGCACCTCGGGCAAGGCGGTGGGGATGACATTCATGCGCCCTCCTGCAGTAGTTTGAGCAGGTACTGGCCGTAGCCGTTCTTTTTCATGGGCTCGGCCAAGCGCTGGAGCTGCGCGGCATCGATCCAGCGGTTGCGCAGCGCAATTTCCTCCGGGCACGCCACTTTGAGCCCCTGGCGCTTCTCGATGGTGGCGATGAACTGCCCGGCTTCGAGCAGGCTGTCGTGCGTGCCGGTGTCCAGCCAGGCGTAGCCGCGGCCCAGGGTCTGCACCTGCAGCTGGCCTTGCTCGAGGTAAACGCGGTTGACGTCGGTGATTTCCAGTTCACCGCGTGGCGAGGGTTTGAGGCTGGCGGCGATGTCGCACACCTGCTCGTCGTAGAAGTACAGGCCGGTGACGGCGTAGCTGCTCTGCGGCTTGGCGGGCTTTTCTTCGATGCTGATGGCCCGGCCGGTGGCGTCGAACGCGACCACGCCGTAGCGCTCGGGGTCGTGCACGTGGTAGGCGTAGACGGTGGCACCCGTGGTCTGGGCGCTGGCCACCTTGAGCGAAGCCTGCAGATCGTGGCCCCAGAACAGGTTGTCGCCCAGCACCAGGCTGCTCGGGGCGTTGCCGACGAAGTCGCGGCCGATGAGGAAGGCTTGCGCCAGGCCGTCGGGCGAGGGCTGCACGGCGTACTGCAGGTTCAGTCCCCACTGGCTGCCGTCGCCCAGCAGCTGGGCAAAGCGCGGGGTGTCTTGCGGGGTGGAGATGATCAGCACGTCGCGGATGCCGGCGAGCATCAGGGCCGAGAGCGGGTAGTAGATCATCGGCTTGTCGTACACCGGCAGCAGCTGCTTGCTCACCGCCTGGGTGACGGGGTACAGGCGCGTGCCGGAACCACCGGCGAGGATGAGGCCTTTGCGTTGGAGGGTCATGGGGTCTGGCTTAGTGCGGGAGTTCGTCGATCAGCCGCTGCACCTGGGTTTGCCAAGGCGGCAGGTGCAGACCGAAGGTGGTTTGCAGTTTGCTGCAGTCCAGCCGCGAGTTGGCTGGGCGCGGCGCGGGCAGCGGATAGTCGGCGGTGGCGATGGGCTGCACCGCGTCGGGGGTGCAGCGCAGCGCCATACCGCGCGCGGCGGCCTGGGCCAAGACGTGCTGCGCATAGCCATGCCAGGAGGTGCTGCCCTGCGCGCTGAGGTGGTACAGACCGCTGCAAGAGGTGCCGCCAGGTGCGTGCAGCGCATGGTGCAGGGCGTGGGCGCTGACGTCGGCGATCAGCTCGGCGCTGGTGGGGGCACCGATCTGATCGGCCACCACACGCAGGCTGTCGCGCTCGGCGGCCAGACGCAGCATGGTCTTGGCGAAGTTGCCGCCGCGCGCCGCATACACCCAGGAGGTGCGCAGAATGAGGTGACGGCAGCCGCTGGCGGCAATGGCCTGCTCTCCGGCCAGCTTGCTGCGGCCGTAGGCGCTTTGCGGGTTGGGCGTGTCGCGCTCGGTGTAGGCGTCGGGCTTGGTGCCGTCGAAGACGTAATCGGTGGAGTAGTGCAGCAACCAGGCGCCTTGGGCTGCGGCGTATTCGGCCAGCGCCTGCGGCGCCTGGGTGTTGATGCGCTGCGCCAGCGCGGGCTCGGCCTCGGCCTTGTCCACGGCGGTGTAGGCGGCGGCGTTGACGATGACTTGCGGCAGCTCGCGCGCAAGCAGCGCGCGCAGGCCAGTTGGATCTAGGTCGCTGAGATCCGCCTGCGCCCGGGTCGTCGGTACCACCTC
>JAKAFC010000103.1 GCA_021818065.1 Pseudomonadota bacterium | reverse complement strand
CGAGCCGAGGCTCGCCGCCCGCAGCCAAGCCGGCAGGCAATTTCGACGACATGGACGACGACATTCCTTTTTAATTACTACCAACCGGCTTTCTTGTTGGTAGCGGCCCACATCTCTTAGGAGAGTGGGCCGTTTTCGTTTACCAACACTTTTCCTGCCACCGATCATGGAGGGCCCCCTATGCCGATTTCGATGCGGTCTCGCATCGATGCGGCGCTGGTCCCGGAGGCGTGAGCGGGATTCAGCTCCGAACCCCACCCACGGGCCGCGCCTTTCAGCGGCGCCTTAAAGTTTGGCCATATCGATTACGAAGCGATATTTCACATCGCTTTTGAGCATGCGCTCATAGGCCGTGTTGATGTAGTCCATCGGAATGGTTTCGATGTCCGAAACAATGTTGTGCTCGGCGCAGAAGTCGAGCATTTCTTGTGTTTCGCGAATGCCGCCGATGAGCGATCCGGCCAACTGGCGGCGCTTGAAAATGAGGTTGAAAACTTCCGGCGACGGGTGCGGTTCCGAGGGTGCACCAACCAGGGCCATGGTGCCGTCGAGCTTGAGGAGTTGCAGGTAGGCGTCCAGATTGTGGGGTGCGGCAACGGTATTCAGAATGAAGTCGAGCCCGTTGGCGTGCACGGCCATTTGCTCGGGGTCGGTTGAAATGCAGACTTCGTCCGCCCCCAGCCGCTTGCCGTCCCCGATTTTTCCGGGCGAGGTCGTAAACAGCACCACGTGAGCGCCCATGGCGTGCGCGATTTTGACGCCCATATGGCCCAGGCCGCCGAGGCCGACGATCCCGACCTTCTTGCCAGGCCCGACTTTCCAATGCCGCAGCGGCGAGTACGTTGTGATTCCCGCGCAAAGCAACGGCGCCACACTCGCCAAATCCCTTTCGTCGTGCTTGATGTGCAGAACAAAGGACTGCTTGACGACAATGGTTTTCGAGTAACCGCCGTATGTGTTCTCGCCGCCGAAGACAGGGCCGTTATAGGTGCCGGTGAAGCCATGTTCGCAATATTGCTCCTCGCCTTCCTGACAGGGGTGGCAATGGCCGCAACTATCGACCATGCAGCCGACGCCGGCCAGATCGCCCACTTTGAAACCATGAACCTGATTCCCGACGGAAACGACGCGGCCGACGATCTCATGGCCGGGCACGGAAGGGTAGAGCGTGTTCTTCCACTCGTTGCGCGCGGTGTGCAAATCCGAGTGGCAGACGCCGCAATAAAGAATCTCGATCTGCACGTCGTCAGGACCGGGCTCGCGGCGCTCGATTTCGTAGGGGACCAACTGGCTTGTCGCGCTGAGTGCTGCGTAGGCTTTGCTCTTCATCATGGTGGAAATGCTCCGTCGTTGGCTGAGGGCCCAGCACAAAGGGCATGCCATGGGCAAGCCTGGCGAGGCCGCGCATGGCATCTTCCAATGTTCCGCTGGGAATGACAGGCGGTTTGAGGGCGTCGCGCCCGAACCGTACACAGGCAGCTGGCGAACCGCTTCAGCGCTGGAATGCAGGCGTTGAAGCGATCGCTGATGTCGTGGGAATGTCTATCTGCGGATTATGGTCGGCGCATCGTCAGCCCGTTGCACCGATGGTCTAAAGCCATGCCTTGGATGGTGCCAAAGCATCTCGGTCGTGCAGACTCGGCACCGATGCGTCTTGAATCCGGCGCCGTTGTTCGGCGCCGCAGCGCGGGGCTTCTGCCTGCCGACACTGACACTATTCGATGGCTTTGGTAATGTCTTCGATGATCTTCTTGGCGTCGCCGAAGACCATCATGGTTTTGTCGAGATAAAACAAGTCATTATCCAAACCCGCATAGCCCGTGGCCATGGATCGCTTGTTCACGATCACGGTCTTGGCCTTGTAGGCCTCGAGAATGGGCATGCCGGCAATCGGCGACTTGGGATCGTTCTTCGCCGCCGGGTTGACCACGTCGTTGGCGCCCAGCACCACGGCCACGTCGGCCTGCGCGAACTCGGGGTTGATGTCGTCCATCTCGAACACCTGGTCGTAGGGCACCTCGGCCTCGGCCAGCAGCACGTTCATATGCCCGGGCATGCGGCCGGCCACCGGGTGGATGGCGTACTTCACGTTCACGCCGCGCTCGCCGAGTTTTTGCGCCAACTCCTTCAGCGCATGCTGCGCGCGGGCCACGGCCAGGCCGTAGCCCGGCACGATGATCACCGTTTCGGCGTTGCCCAGCAGGAAGGCCACGTCGTCCGGGCTGCCGGACTTGACCGTGCGCTGCGCCCCGCCCGTGGCGGCCACGGCGGCCTCGCCGCCGAAGCCGCCGAGGATGACGTTGAAGAACGAGCGGTTCATCGCCTTGCACATGATGTAGCTCAGGATCGCCCCGGAGGATCCCACCAGCGAGCCGGCGATGATGAGCATGCTGTTTTCCAGCGAGAAGCCGATGCCGGCGGCGGCCCAGCCCGAGTAGCTGTTGAGCATGGACACCACCACCGGCATGTCGGCGCCGCCGATGGGGATGATGATGAGCACGCCCAGCACGAAGGCCAGCGCCAGCATGACCAGGAAGGGCGTCCAGTTCGCCGTGGCCCAGAACGCCAGGCCGAAGCCGACGGTGGTCAGCGCGATGGCCAGATTGATCCAGTGCTGCGCGGCAAAGCGCACCGGCGCGCCCTGGAACAGGCGGAACTTGTACTTGCCGGAGAGCTTGCCGAAGGCGATGACCGAGCCGCTGAAGGTGATGGCGCCGACGATGGCGCCGATGAACAGCTCGACGCGGTTGCCGTAGGGCAGCGGATCGCCCATCGCGGCGACGATGCCGAAGGCATGGGGCTCGGCCACTTCGGCAACGGCGATGCACACCGCCGACAGGCCGATCATGCTGTGCATGAAGGCCACCAGTTCGGGCATCTTGGTCATCTCCACGCGCTTGGCCATGGTGGCGCCGATGGCGCCTCCCACGACCAGCGCGGCGAGCACATAGCCCAGGCCGGCGGCGCCGGCGTCACCGCCGATCTTGACGATGAGGGCGACGGTGGTGAGCGCGGCGATGGCCATGCCGGTCATGCCGAAGACGTTGCCGCGCCGGCTCGTGGCCGGGTGCGACAGACCCTTGAGGGCCTGGATGAAGAACACCGAGGCGACGAGGTAAAGCAGGGTGACCAGGTTCATGCTGAGGGTCATGGCAAATCCTTGCGTGCGATCTTGGCGTGGTTCATGGTCATTCGGCCTTCTTGGCGACGGGACGTTCTTTTTTCTTGAACATCTCCAGCATGCGGCGGGTGACGAGGAAGCCGCCGAAGATGTTCACCCCGGCCATGGCCACGGCCAGCATGCCCATGACCTTGCCCAGCGGCGTGACGGTGAGCGCGGCGGCGAGCATGGCGCCGACGATGATGATGGCGGAGATGGCGTTGGTCACCGACATCAGCGGGGTGTGCAGCGCGGGGGTGACGGTCCACACGACGTGATAGCCGACATAGATGGCCAGCACGAAGATGGTGAGGTTGATGATGAAAGGAGAAATTTCGTGCATGTTCAGTCCTTCGTGAAGGCAATGCTGGGAGCGGCGCGGCGCGCGGCGGCAATGCGCCGGCCTTGCGCCGCGCCAAACGGGGCAGATGCGGCCATGGGATCAGGCCGCCTTGCGCTTGACCTCGCCGTCCCGGGTCATCAGGCAGGCGGCGACGATGTCGTCGTCCATGTTGACGATCAGGCCCTTGTCCTTGTCGAGCACGAGCTTGAGGAAGTCCAGCACATTGCGCGCGTACAGCGAGGAGGCGTCGGCTGCAACCATGGCCGGCAGGTTGGTCTCGCCGACGATGGTGACGCCATGCCTGACCACGGTCTTGTCGGCTTCGGTCAGCGGGCAATTGCCGCCTTGCGCAGCAGCCATGTCGACGATGACCGATCCGGGGCGCATGCCCTGGACCATGGCCTCGCTCACCAGCACGGGGGCACGCCGCCCGGGGATGAGCGCCGTGGTGATGACGATGTTGGCCTGCTTGACGCGCTCGGCCACCAGGGCGGCCTGGCGATCCAGCCAGGCCTTGGGCATGGGCCGGGCGTAGCCGCCCACGCCTTGGGCGATCTGGCGTTCTTCGTCGGTCTCGAAGGGCACGTCGATGAACTTCGCGCCGAGGGACTCGACCTGCTCCTTGGCGGCGGGGCGCACGTCGGAAGCTTCCACCACCGCGCCCAGGCGCTTGGCGGTGGCGATGGCCTGCAGCCCGGCCACGCCGGCGCCCAGAATCACCAGTCGGGCGGCTTTGACGGTGCCGGCGGCGGTCATGAGCATGGGCATGAAGCGGGGGTAGAGGTTCGCAGCCAGCAGCACGGCTTTGTAGCCGGCGATATTGGCCTGGCTGGACAACACGTCCAGGCTCTGTGCCCGCGTGGTGCGAGGGGCGGCTTCGAGCGCGAAGGCCGTCAGGCCGGCCTGGGCCAGGGCTTGCAGGCCTTCGGCGTTGAAGGGTTCGAGCATGCCCACCACGGTGGCGCCGCGCTGCATCTGCGCCAGCTCGGCGTCTTGCGGGCGCCGCACCTTGAGCACGAGTTCGGCTCCCAATGCCTCGGCCGCCGTGACCATTTGGGCCCCTACGGCCTCGTAGTCGGCGTCCACCGCGCCAGCGGCCACGCCCGCCCCGGCCTGCACCACCACCACATGCCCCTGGGCCACGAGCTTCTTGACGGTCTCGGGAGTGGCGGCCACCCTGGCCTCCCCCGCCACACTCTCAGCCGGAACGCCGATGCGCATGAATCCTTCTCCTCAAATTGGATGGCTTTGGAAATTCGATCTAGCACGGCATTTTCGCCCAAGTACGGCATTCGGCCAAACGGGGGGCCAAGCTGACAAAGACATGGCAGCGGTCTTGGTGCAAGAATTTCGTCTCCTCGCCCGCCACAAACGTCCCTATGCGCCAAGTCTGGAAACCCAGCGTCACCGTCGCCGCCGTCATCGAGCACGATGGCCGCTTTTTGCTCGTCGAGGAACACACGCAGGAGGGTTTGCGGCTGAACAATCCCGCTGGCCATCTGGAGCGTGGCGAGAGCCCGGTGCAAGGCGTGGTGCGGGAAACGCTCGAGGAAACGGCCCGCGCCTTCGAACCCGTTGGCCTGCTCGGGATCTATCTCTCGCGCTTCCAGCGCCCTGGGGAAGACGTCACGTATCTGCGACTGGCCTTTCACGGCCGGGTCGGCGATCCGATCCCCGGGCAGGCCCTCGACACGGGCATCGTGCGCACGCTCTGGCTCACCCCGGACGAGATTCGGGCCAGTGCCGAGCGCCATCGCAGCCCGCTGGTGCTGCGCTGCGTGGAGGACCATCTGGCGGGCCGGCACTTCCCGTTGAGCGCCGTCTACACCCATCCTGACGTGCAGGCTCCGCGGGATTGAGAGCGCCTTCCCGCAAGGACGCGCGCCGCCGGGCGCGCTCCTAAAATGCGCCCATGCGTCACACCAAGCCCCGCGTCGTCGTCGGCCTCTCCGGAGGAGTGGATTCGTCGGTTTCGGCCTGGCTGCTCAAGCAGCAGGGCTATGAGGTCATCGGCCTGTTCATGAAAAACTGGGAGGACGACGACGATGGCGAGTATTGCTCGTCGCGCCAGGACTGGCTGGACGCCGCGAGCGTGGCCGACGTCATCGGCATCGACATCGAGGCGGTCAACTTCGCCGCCGAATACAAGGAGCGCGTGTTCGCCGAATTCCTGCGCGAATACGCCGCCGGGCGGACCCCGAACCCGGATGTGCTGTGCAACGCCGAGATCAAGTTCAAGGCCTTTCTCGACCATGCCATGCGGCTGGGCGCGCAGAAGATCGCCACCGGGCACTATGCCCGCGTGCGCGAAACCGCGTCCGGCTTCGAGTTGCTGCGGGGGCTCGACCCTGCCAAGGACCAGAGCTATTTCCTGCATCGCCTGAACCAAGCGCAGCTTTCAAGAACGCTGTTTCCGGTCGGCGAACTGCACAAGACCGCGGTGCGCCGCATCGCCGCCGACATCGGCCTGCCCAATGCGCGCAAGAAGGATTCGACCGGCATCTGCTTCATCGGCGAACGTCCGTTCCGTGAATTTCTCAACCGCTACCTGCCGACGAAACCGGGCCCCATGAAAACGCCCGAGGGCCGCATCATCGGCGAACACGTGGGTCTGGCCTTCTACACCCTGGGACAGCGCAAGGGCATCGGCCTGGGCGGCAGCAAGGACGGCAGCGGCGAGCCATGGTTCGTCGCCCGCAAGGACATGGCGAGCAACACGCTCTTCGTCGCCCAGGGCCACGACCACCCCTGGCTCTTGAGCCGCGGTCTGCTCGTCGCCGACGCCGCGTGGGTCGCCGGGCACGCGCCCCAGGACGCCGAAACCCACGGCGCGGCCTTGAGCGCCAAAACCCGCTACCGCCAGGCCGACAGTGCTTGCCGCATCGGGGAATCGGGCGCGAACGGCTTCACGCTGGAATTCGACACCCCCCAATGGGCTGCCACGCCCGGGCAATCGGCGGTCTTGTATGCGGGGGAAATCTGCCTGGGCGGCGGGGTGATCGACGCCGTCGGCGCTGCGGCAGAGGATGGATTCTCGGCGGCCTTGCCGGCCGCCCCTTTGGCTTGATGGGCTGGTCGCCGGCGGCTCCCGCCGACGGCCGCAAGCGCGGCGCGGGCGCCCGATGTGACAAGGCGATCCGGGACGGATCAGGTCATGCGTGCGAGCAGGGTTTCCATCTCTTCCATCATGGATTCGAGCCGGACCTTCTCGGCCGGCCCGCCCTCGATGCGCGAGTCGAGTTCCTGCTCGATGTAGCACACGGTCATCCGCACGAACGTGCTGTCGAGCGCCTTGCGCACGGCCGAGAGTTGCTGCGCGACCTTCAGGCAGGGCTCGCCCTCGTCGATCATGCGCTGCACGCCGCGCAACTGGCCTTCCGCCCGCTTGAGACGGTTGAGAATGTCGGTGCGCGAGGCTTCGTTGGTGAGAACAGACATGGCAAACCCTCCAGGAGGCCGGTTCTTGGGCGAAATGGCTTTGATCATTCGATGACGCCTTTCGTCATGATACTCAGCCAACTTGGTCCGGGCTTGGCCGCGGCATGCACGCGGTCAAGGGACGAGGCCCTGGTTGAAAGGGCGACATACCCCCCAATCGCCGCCGCCCCGTGTCCGCATCGTTCCGCGCGAACGCCATGCGCCGCCAGCGGGGTTCAGCTGCCGCAGCTGAACTTGGATTCGGGCACCCCAAGTTTTTTCAGGATCAGGCCGAGCGGGCAGAAATTGGTAAAGCCGAACTGCAACAGGTTGGCGCCGACGAAAGCCGTGACCAACAAGAACCACTTGGACACGAAAATCGGGCTGCCTTCGAGGCCGAGGGCGAGCGAGAGAAGAATGAAGGTTCCGGCGAAAACGCGGATGTAACGTTCAACGGTCATGACGAAGCTCCAGCAGGTCAGGGAAAAAACATGCGAAAAAGTAGTGCAAACTCACCCGTGTATCAAGAGAGTAAATGACAGGATGCAAAAGCGCGGACTTCATGCTTGTTCCGCGGCAGCCGGTTTCACGCGAATCTGCCACACGTAATACAGCAGCGGAATCACGATCAGGGTCAGGATGGTCGACAGCAAGGTGCCGAAGATCAGGGAGACCGCGAGGCCGCCGAACACCGGATCGGTGATCATGATGGCCGAGCCGAACATGATGGCCAGCGCCGTGAGCAGAATGGGCCGCAGGCGCACCGCGCCGGCCTGCGCCACCGACTCTTGCAGGCTGTAGCCGCGGGCGCGGTATTCGAGAATGAAGTCGATCAGCAGCAGCGAGTTGCGCACCACGATGCCGGCCAGGGCGATGACCCCGATCATGGACGTGGCGGTGAACGACTGGTGGGTCAGCCAGTGGCCGGGGAACACGCCGATGAGGGTGAGGGGAATCGCCCCCATCACGATCACCGGGAGCAGGAAGGACTTGTAGTACGCCACCAGCAGCAGGTAGATGAACACCAGCGCCACCATGAACGCCGAGCCGAGGTCCCGGAACACGTCCAGGGTCAGGCGCATCTCGCCGCCCCACAGGATCTGGTAGCCCTTCAGATCGGACGGCGGCGTGTCGGCGAACCCAAGGTTGCCGGTGGTGAAGGTCGTGCCATCGGCAAGCTTCTTGCCGTCCAGCATGCCGTTGAGCGACAGGGTGGCGTACACAGGACTGGAGCGGACCATCTCGCCGCCCACATAGACCACCGGATGCTGGTCGCGGCTGTAAATGGGCTTGGCCAGGGTGGTCTTCTCCACCGTGGCGATGGCCGACAGCGGCAGGACCTTGCCTTGCGCGTTTTGGATCGGCACGTCCAGCAGCTGCTGCGGGCTCTGCCGATCGGCGCGCGGGATGCGCAGGATGATGTCGATCGGCTCCATGGCGTTGCCGTCGTGGATGGCGCCCACCTTCAGTCCGGACACGTCGTCGTGCAACAGCTGGATGACCTGCCCCGGCACGATGCCCGACATCGCGGCTTTCTGCCGGTCAATCTTGATGCGGTATTCGGCGGTCGTTGCCGTGACCGAGTCGTCCTGGTTCATCAGGCCGTAGACATGGTCGAAATCGCCCAGCACGTCCTTGGCCGATTTGCGCAACACGTCGTAGTTGGGGCCGTAGAGTTCGGCCATCACCTGGGCGCGCACCGGCGGCCCCGGCGGAGTCTCGAACAGCTTGATGGAGCTGCCGGGGAAGCGCGCGCGCACCGGCGCAAGCTGGTCGTAGAGCTTCTGCACGATCTCGTGCGAACTTTCCGAACGCGCGCTCTTGCCAACGAGATTGACGCGGATCTGGGCGAAGTTGTCGCCCCGCTTGAGCATGTCGCCACGCACCAGCGAGGCGAAATCGATCGGCGCCGCCAGGCCGACGAAGGTCTGGTAGTCCAGCACATAAGGATTGGTCGCCAGCACGTCGCCCACGGCGCGCGCCACCTCGTCGGTGCGCTCCAGCGTAGACCCCGCCGGCGTATCCACCTCGACCAAAAAGGTGTTGGTGTTGTCGTTCGGCAGCATCTTGAGCTCAACCCCCAAGGCCGACAACGGCCCGTTCATGCCGGAAGGCCGGATGAACTGCCAGGCCGGCATGAGCATGGCGCCGATGAGCAGCAGCGCCACCACCAGGAACATCACGTTGCGCCGGGTGCGGCTCCTCAGCAAGGGCTCGAAAAGCTTCAGATAGGCGCGGTGCAGCGCATCCTGCTCGCGCTGCCCCTCCTCCTCCAGGCTCTCGGTGCGCGCCAGGGCCTCGCGCGCCGCCTTCTTGCTCAACCACACCCGCGCCGCCCAGGGCACGACGGTGTAGGCGAGCACCAGCGAGGCGATCATCGCCACCGGAACGTTGATCGGGATCGGGCGCATGAACGGCCCCATCATGCCGGTGACGAAGGCCATCGGCACGAAGGCCAGGATCACTGCCAGGGTGGCCATATTGGTGGGATTGCCGATCTCGTTGGTGGCCTGCACCACGGTCCGGTTAAAGTCCTTGACCGGCCCATGGTGGAGATGGCGGTGGATGTTCTCGATCACGACGATGGCGCCGTCGACCAGCAGGCCCAGCGACAGGATGAGCGCGAACAGGGTGATGCGGTTGATG
>JAKAFC010000102.1 GCA_021818065.1 Pseudomonadota bacterium | reverse complement strand
CCGACACCGAAGTCGGCAAGACCCGCGTCAGCGCCGCGCTGCTGCACTGGTGTGCCACCCAGGGCTGGCGCAGCGCCGGCTACAAGCCGGTGGCGGCTGGGCTGGAATGCGTGGACAGCCAGTGGATCAACAGCGACGTGCTGGCCTTGCGACTGGCCAGTTCGCTGCCGCTCAGCGACGCCCAGGTCTGTCCCAGCCCGTTCCGCGCCGCCTGCGCGCCGCACATCGCGGCCGAACTGGAAGGCCGCCGCATCGCCTTCGACCCCTTGCTGCAAGGCGCCCGGGATCTGGCCGCGCAGGCCGACGCCCTGGTGGTAGAGGGGGTGGGCGGCTTCGTCGTTCCCCTGGATGCCGAGCGCGACACCGCCGATCTGGCGCAAGCGCTGGGCCTGCCTGTGGTGCTGGTCGTCGGCCTGCGTCTGGGCTGTATCAACCATGCCTTGCTCACCGCCGAAAGCGTGCGCGCGCGCGGCCTGCGGCTGGCAGCCTGGGTGGGCAACACCGTCGATCCCGCGATGCCCTGGGTGGAGGCCAACCTCGCCACCCTGCGCCAGCGCCTTGGCGCCGAGTTCGGCGCCGTCGCCCTGGGCCACGTCCCGCGCCTGACCGAACCCACGCCCCAGGCCGTGCTGGCGCACCTCGACCCTGCCGGGTTGCAGCAGCTGTTCGCCGCATGAGGGCGTTGAGTGAGCGGCGCATCGTCGATGCCGCGTTTCTGGCCGATCCCTACCCCACCTACCGGGCCCTGCGCGACGCCGGGCCGCTGCACTGGAGCGACGAATTCTTCGGCGGCGCCTGGCTGCTCACCCGCCATGCCGATGTCGAGGCCGTGCTGCGTGACCCACGCTTCTCCGCGCAGCGCACCGGTGGCTGGATCAACGACGTCGAAGCGCAACGCGGCGAATTCGCCCGCTTTCAGCGCCTGTTCTCGCGCGCCCTGCTGTTTCTCGACGCGCCTGAACACACGCGGGTGCGCCACCTGCTGCAGGCCGCGTTTCGGCCCGATGCCCTGGCGCAACTGCGGCCGCGCATCGAACACATCACCGACAGCCTGCTCGACGCCATCGACCCCACCGCCCCGTTCGACGCCATGGCCTGCCTGGCCAGGGTGTTGCCGGTGCGCGTGATCTCCACCCTGCTCCTCGGCACGGACGCGGCCGCAGGCCCGGACATGCTGCGTTGGTCGGATGATCTGGCCGCCTTCATCGGCGCGCCGCAACCCAGCCGGGCCCTGGCGCAGCGGGCACAACGCAGCGTGCTGGCAATGACTGCGTTTTTCGCCCGGCAGCTCGACGCCGCACCCGACACCGCGGCGCCCAGCCTGCTCGGCCTGCTGCGCCAGGCTCGCGAGCAAGGTGCGTTGAAAGACGATGCCGAGCTGCTGGCGCAATGCGCCATGCTGCTGTTCGCCGGCCACGAAACCACGCGCAATCTGCTGGGCAATGGTCTGCTGGCGTTGCTCACCGAGCGCGACGCCTGGCAAACCCTGCACCACGACCCGCAGCACCTGCCCGGCGCGGTGCGCGAACTGCTGCGCTACGACAGCCCGGTGCAGTACAGCGGCAGGCGCGTCACCACCACGCTGATCCTGCACGGCCAGCAGCTCAGGCGCGGCGACCTGGTGCTGCCGCTGATCGGCTCGGCCAACCGCGACCCGGCGCGGCATGCGCAGCCCGATCACCTCGACATCGCCCGTCCCGATCCGGGCGCACTGTCCTTCGGCTCAGGGATGCACGCCTGCCTCGGCGCCGCCCTCACCCGCATGGAAGCCGAGATCGTGTTGCGCCGCCTGCTGGCGCGCTGGCCCGATCTGCGCCTGGCCGTGGCGCCGCAGCAGTTGCAATGGTGCGGCAACCCGGCCTACCGCGGTTTGCAGCGCTTGCCGCTGGCGTGCCGGTAACGACCACGCCACGACGAGGCCCCGTCGGACCCACTCACTCGGCGTTGCGCACCATGCTTTGCGGCCGCACCCAGCGGTCGTAGTCTTCGGCGCTGACCTTGCCCGACGCCAGCGCCGCGTCACGCAGCGTGCTGCCGCTGTGATGCGCGGCCTTGGCGATGGCTGCGGCCTGGTCGTAGCCGATGTGCGGCGCCAGCGCCGTCACCAGCATGAGCGAGCGCTGCATCAACTCGGCGATGCGCGGCCGGTCGGCCTCGATGCCACGCGCCAGGTGATGGTCGAAGCTGGTCATGGCATCGGTGAGCAGCCGCACGCTTTGCAGCACGTTGTGCGCGATCAGGGGCTTGAACACATTGAGCTCGAAATTGCCCGAGGCGCCGCCGATGTTGATGGCCACGTCGTTACCGAACACCTGCGCGCACACCATGGTCAGCGCCTCGCATTGCGTGGGGTTGACCTTGCCCGGCATGATGGAACTGCCCGGCTCGTTCTCCGGAATGCGGATCTCCCCCAGACCGCTGCGCGGACCAGAGGCCAGCCAGCGCACGTCGTTGGCGATTTTCATCAGCGCCGCCGCAAGGGTCTTGAGCGCGCCGTGCAGGAAAAGCAAGGCCTCGTGTCCCGCCAGCGCAGCGAACTTGTTGTCGGCGCTGGTGAAGGGCAGGCCGGTCTGCCGCGCCAGCTCCGTGGCCACGCGCACGCCGAACGAGGCATGCGTGTTCAGCCCGGTGCCCACGGCCGTGCCGCCCACGGCCAGGGCATACACCGGGCCGAGCGCCGCATCGATGGCGCGGCGCGAGAGGTCGAGCTGCGCCACATAGCCGGAGAACTCCTGCCCCAGGGTGAGCGGCGTGGCGTCCTGCAGGTGGGTGCGACCGATTTTGACGATGTCGGCAAAAGCGTCGGCCTTGGTCTGCAGCGTGGTGCGCAGGGCGATGAGGGCGGGCAGCAGGTGCTGCGCCACCTGCGTCGCGGCGGCGACGTGCATGGCGGTGGGGAAGATGTCGTTCGACGACTGCCCCATGTTGACTTGATCGTTGGGATGCACGTTGCGCGCCAGACCCACGCTGGCGCCCAGCAGCACCGAGGCCCGGTTGGCCAGCACCTCGTTCATGTTCATATTGGTCTGCGTGCCCGACCCGGTCTGCCAGACCGACAACGGGAACTCGCCGGGGTAGCGTTCGGCGATGACTTCATCGGCCGCCTCGATGATGGCCTGCGCCGTGCGCAGGTCGAGCTTGCCCAGTTCGGCGTTGACCCCGGCACAGGCACGCTTGACCAGCGCCAGGGCGCGGATGAGTTCGCGCGGCATCTGCTCGGTGGAGATGGCGAAGTGCTGCAGCGAGCGCTGCGTCTGCGCGCCCCAGAGGTGCGCCTCGGAAACTTCGATGGGACCGAAGGAATCGGTTTCGATGCGCATGCCTTGCGCGGGCTGGTGGCTGCTGGCGAGAGAGTCGTCGGGTGTCATGGAAGAGCTCCGTAAGGGTTTGCCCACGTTGTAGTCGCTCCGCGCAAAGTTTGCCACTGCACGCCCTGGCCATCGGCATGGCGGTCCGCCCGTCACGGCGGGGTTCAGGCCAACCCGGGACGCGTCGGCATCGATGCGAAACGCAGATGTGTCCGCACATTGCGCCACATCGGCTGTGTAATATCCAGTCACCTCGATTGCGCGCTGATACGGATG
This sequence comes from Pseudomonadota bacterium, assembly GCA_021818065.1. Taxonomy (GTDB): domain Bacteria; phylum Pseudomonadota; class Gammaproteobacteria; order Burkholderiales; family Burkholderiaceae_C; genus Thiomonas. Next base: position 6,024 of record JAKAFC010000102.1, on the reverse strand, counting down.
TCAGCTTGACCCGAGTTGTCCCGAACTCCTAGACTGCTCCACAGAATAAAGGCGATGGAGTTCGCCACAACTGCGCCGGGTCTGACCCCAAGCTGATGACTCCTACCTGCCGCAAGCCGAGCCAACGTTTGCGATATCCAACAGGGAGGAACCATGCGCGGTGATGTCATCTTGCAGCAGATCTGCCAAGTGCTGGCCATTGTGCTGCTGTCGCCCCTGCTGCACGGCTTCATCACCACGATGGAGGAGAAGGTGCAGCGCGGCCAAGGGCCGAGCATCTTCCAGCCCTACCGCGACCTGTTCAAGCTGTTCCGCAAAGAGATCGTGGTGCCGCAGACGGCATCGTGGATCTTCTGGGCCGCGCCCATCGTGGCGTTCTCGGCCATGCTCACGGTGCCCATCCTCATCCCGGTGCTGACCAACTATCCGCTGCCGCTTTCCGACATGGGCGACATTCTCGGTGGCGGTCTCATCCTCACGCTCGGCGGCTTCGCCATTCTCCTTGCCGGCCTGGACAGCGGCCATCCATACGGCGGCCTGGGCTCCAGCCGCGAAGCCATGCTGTCCATCCTCGCCGAACCGACCCTCATCATGGTGTTCGTCGGCATCACCCTGCTGGCGCAGGCCATGCTGCCGTTCGTCGTCAACCACCTGCTGGTGGCCAGCCCGGCGGCATTCTGGAGCCCGGCGCACCTCTTTCTGGTGTCAGCCTTCTTCATCCTGCTTACCGTCGAGACCGAGCGCCTGCCCATCCATTCGAGCATTCACTACGAGATCTACATGATCGGCGAGGCCCGCATCCTCGAATACTCGGGCCCGCTGCTGGCTTTGCTGAAGTGGGCGTCGTGGATGAAGCAGGCCATTCTCTACACCATCTTTCTCAACGTGCTCACCATTCCCTGGGGCCTGTCGATCGAGGGCACGGCGCTGGGCATCCTGGGCGCCACCATCGCGCTATTGGCCAAGTGGGCGCTGGTGGGGCTGATCATGGTGTTTGTCGACACCGCGCAGTCGCGCCTGCGCTTCTACCGCTATCAGGAGCCGCTGGCGCTGTCGTTCCTGATGGCCATTCTCGCCATCGTGGCGCGGCAGGTTTGACGGAGACGATGCCATGCTGATCTTCCACCTCGGCGGCGTGCAGGCTTCGTTGTTCAGCCTGCTGACCATCATCGCCCTGATCCTGGCCTTCGTGATGCTGGGCTCGCACTGGATCAAGAACCACATCCTGGCCTTCGCCGCCGAGTCGTGGGTGATCGCGGCGCTGTCGGCCTCGGTCGGCATCACCGGCAACTATCCCGAGCTGGTGTTCATCGCCGCGCTCACGGCGCTGTTCCGCGGCACGCTGCTGCCGTACCTGCTGATGCGCATCGTCAACGGTCTGGGGCAGAACCGCGAGTTCACCCCGCTGCTGCAACCGGCGTCCAGCGTGGTGCTGGGCGGCTTTCTGGTGTTGTTCTCGTACGCCCTGGCGGAGAAGCTGGGGATGCGCATGAACCTGGTGGACAACATCGCCGTGCTGGCGCTCACGGCCATGTTCGCGCTCAAGCTCATCGGCTTTCTGATGCTGGTGCTGCGCGCCGAGGCGGTGAGTTCCATCCTGGGCCTGCTGGTGATCGAGAACGGCATCTTCCTCGGCTCGCAGATCCTGGTGCCCGGCATGCCGCTGCTGCTCGAACTGGTGATTCTGTTCGACCTGCTGATCATCGTTTCCACCTTCGGCATGCTCATCCGCTACCTGCACAAGGAAGTGGGCACCACGAGCAGCCGCGAGCTCACACGACTGGTGGGGTGAGGCCATGATCTGGAATGTCTTGAAGCAGCGCAAGGTTTCGGTCGCTGCGCTCCCACGAGACCTTGCGCTGAACAGCCAGTCCTGTTGGCTTGGGGCGGCCCTGCGCCAACAGGATGCACAAAACAGGAGCAAGGCATGATCTGGAATGTCTTGTATGCGATCTGGATCGTCACCGCGCTGGCCATGGCCGGCAGTTGGGTGTCGCGGCGCAGCCGCGTGGCCGAGGCGCTCAACCTGGCCGCAGCCATCATCGACTTCGTGCTGGTCATCGTGCTGCTCGTCGCCACGCCGAACCAGGGCGTCACCGCGCTGAACAACTACCTGCTGCTCGACGACTTCGGCGTCTGGGTGATGTTCTGTCTGGCCATCGTCTATCTGCTGGCCTCGGTGTATGCCATCGGCTACATGCGCTGGATGCATGGCGAGCAGGCACGGCTGCATCGCTTCTATGCGCTGTTTGCGGCGTTCGCGCTGACCATGTTCTTCGCCCCGGCGCAGAACAATCCCGGGCTGTACTGGATCGCCATCGACCTGACCACCATCGTCAGCGCCTTCCTTGTCGGGTTTCAGCGCGCGCCGGAAAGTATCGAGGCGGCTTGGAAGTACATCGTCATCGTCTCCGCCGGTCTGGGTCTGGCGCTGCTGGGCACCGTGCTGTTCTATTGGGCCGGCACCTTCATCCTCGGCCCGGTGTACGACATGACCTGGGCCAACCTGGCGCTGATCGCGCCCAAGGCCGAACCGCTGTTGCTGCTGCTCAGCTTCCTGCTGGTGCTGGTGGGCTTTGGCACCAAGGTGGGCCTGGCACCCATGCACACCTGGCTGCCCGATGCCCACAGCGAAGGCCCGGCACCAGTGTCGGCCATGCTGTCGGGCGCACTGCTGAACTGCGCCATGCTGGGTATCGTGCGCTACCTGCAGATCGTCGAGCACACCGCCATCGAGGCCACGGCGCGCACCGCGCTGGTGGTGCTGGGCGCGTTCAGCCTGCTGGTGGCGGCGCTGTTCATCAGCCGCCAGACCATCGTCAAGCGGCTGGCGGCATATTCCAGCGTGGAGCACATGGGCGTGATTGCGCTGGGCTTCGGCTTTGGCGGGCCGCTGGGCGTGATCGGCGCGCTCTATCACATGCTCAACCACTCGCTGACCAAGAGCCTGGTGTTCTTCGGCGCGGGCAACATGATGCACGCCTACGAGAGCAAGGACATCGACAAGATCCGCCGCGTGCTGCGCTACTTTCCGCGCAGTGGCGCCATCTGGTTGGCGGGCGCGGTGGCCATCACCGGGGCGCCGCCGTTCGGCCTGTTCCTCTCGGAACTCACCATCCTTCGCGGCGGCATGGCCAGCGCCAACCCCTGGGCGGTGTGGTGGATGGCGGTGCTGCTCATCATCATCTTCATCGGCTTTCTCAACCATTTCCGTGCCATGTTCTTCGGGCCCCGGCCGGAGCACGCGCCACACCTGAAGCTGAAGTTCGTCCACGTCGCGCCGATGGCAGTGGCACTGGCGGCCATCCTGCTGCTCGGGCTGTGGTGGCTGCCGCCGATCTGGGCGCATCTGGCCAGCATCGCCACACAACTGGGAGATGTGTGAGATGAAACAGCCCCCTGACTCGCTGCGCTCCTTTCCCCCCGTGGGGGAGGTCAGCACCTTCGGAACGGCCGTGCGGAGCTGACATGCGCCACTGTGACACCACCCGCCTCACTCCCGCCGAGTTGCTGACGGCGGCCGATGCCCTGCTTACCGAACTGGGCGACACCCCCAATGCGCATGGGCGCATGCAAATGGCCTATGCCTGCGGTTGCGCCCAGGGTGGCATGGACGTGATCTATGTGCTCAGCCAGGGCGCGAACCAGCCTTACAAGGTCTGGCGCGTGCACCCCGATGGCGGCGCCCTGCCCTCGCTGGCCAACAAGCTGCCGCTGCTGGGCTGGTACGAGCGTGAGATGATGGATTTGTACGGCGTGCGTTTCAACGGCCACCCCGAGCCGCACCCGCTTGTGCTGCACGAAGGCATGCCCCATGCCCCGGCGCCGCTGGCCGCAGGCTTCGACCCGCACGCGCCGGCGCGCGACTTCTCGCCGCTGCCGCCCACGGTGCCGCAGGTGCTGGGGCCCGACATCCAGCGTCTGCCCTTCGGACCGGTGCGGGCCGATATTCTCGAATCAGCGCAGTTTCTGTTCTTTTACATCGGCGAAGGCATCCTGCACTATCACCCGCGGCTGTTCTACAAGCACCGGGCGATGGAGGCGCGCTTCGAACACCAAAGCCTGCGTGCCGGGGCCGTGCTGGCCGAGCGCGTCAGCGGCATCGACTCGGTGGCCCACGCCCTGGCTTATGCCCAGGCGGTGGAGGGGGCCATGGGCTGGCGCGCTCCGGCGCGCGCCCGCTACCTGCGCGTCATCCTGGCCGAGCTGGAGCGGCTGTACAACCATCTGCACTACCTCGGCCACCTGTCCAAGACCACCACCTTGAAGGTGGGCGAGGCCGAGGGCCATCTGCTCGAAGAACGGGTCAAGCAGATCAACGCCAGGCTCACCGGCAGCCGCTTCCTGCGCGGTCTCGTCACTCCGGGCGGGCTGCGCCGCGACCTCGACATCACCGGCCTGGACAAAGCCATCGACGTCATCAACGACGAAGTCGACCGCTATCTGGTGCGCCTGGAAAGCACCCGCAGCCACCTCGACCGACTGATGACCACTGGCATCCTGCCGCGCCAGGTGGCCTTCGACCAAGGCGCCACCGGCCCGATCGAGCGCGCCAGCGACCTCGACCGCGATCTGCGCCGCGACCACACCTATGCCAACTATGAAAAGGTGCGCTTCTCCATCCCGGTGCAGCAGGGCGGCGATGCCCATGCCCGCTCGCTGGTGCGCATGGAGGAAATCCGCGAGTCGCTGGCCATCATCCGCCAGACCATCGGCCGCACCAAGCCCGGCGAGGTGCAGCGCTTCGACCTCATGGAAGAACCCGATGCGCAGGGCGAGGGCCTGGGCTGGGTGGAAGGCACGCGCGGCGGCCTGCTCTACGCCGTGCATCTGAGCGAAGACCGCACGCGGCTGGCCCGCGTCAAGATCAAGGACCCGTCGTTCTCCAACTGGCGGGTGTTTCCCTTCACCGTGGAGGACAGCAACATGATGGATTACGCCATCAACGAAGCCAGCTTCGGCCTGTCCATCGCCGGTGCCGATCGCTGAGAGGAGAACGACCATGCCCGTCTGGACCTGGTTTGGCATCCAAAAAGGCCGCGCCACCACACCCTGGCCCGAGCAGCCCGGCGCCGATGGCCAAGAAGGCGTGCTCGGCCTGCCGCGCCTCGACGCCGCGCGCTGCACCGCCGAGCAAAGTGGCTGCAGCGATTGCGTCGCCGCCTGCCCGGCCTCGGCCATCGGCCGCAACGGCAATGACGCCGTGCAACTCGACTACGCCCGCTGCGTGGGCTGCCAGCTTTGCACCGAGGTCTGCCCCGAAGGCGCCTTCACCCCCAGCCACGACTGGGCCTACGCCGTGCGCGACAGGGCCGATCTGGTGAACACCGGCCACGCCCACGCCTGCGCTGCCCAGCCCACCGCGGCCAACGAGGCGGCGCTGGCGCAGGAACTCAAGGCCTTCGGCAAGAGCCTGCACATCCGCCATGTCGACGCCGGCTCGTGCAACGGCTGCGAGAGCGAGTTGCAGGCGCTGCTCAATCCCTTCTACAACCTGCACCGCCTGGGCATTTTCTTCACCCCTTCGCCGCGCTTTGCCGACCTGCTGCTGGTCACCGGGCCAGTCACTGCCGCCATGCGCGAGCCGCTGCTGCGCACCTACGAGGCCATGCCGCAGCCGCGCTGGGTCATGGCCGCGGGCACCTGTGCCACCGGTGGCGGTGTCAGCGGCGGCGGCTATGCCTGCCACAACGGTCTCGACGGCATTCTGCCGGTGGACGTCTGGCTGCCCGGCTGCCCGCCCAACCCGGCCGCGCTCATCGAAGCGCTGCTCATGCTGCTGCGGCGCCGGCCGCAGCGGGTGCATGGAGGCGTGTATGAACCTGCCTGATTCCATCGCCTTGACGGCTTTCGCCCTGGCGGCGCTGGCCTGGGTGCTCGCCCTGCTGGCCGACCTGTTCCTCGGCGGCCCGCTGCCGCGCTGGCTGCTGGGCCTGGGCTGCGCCCTCGCCGCACTGGGCGCGCTGTGGGCCCTGCCCGGTGGCAGCGCGGGGCAGACCGTGCTGCTGCTGGGCAACACGCCGG
>JAKAFC010000101.1 GCA_021818065.1 Pseudomonadota bacterium | reverse complement strand
ATTGGTCGCACGCGCACATGGCCGCCTACAAAAGCCCGCGCATTGTCGAGTTCGTCGACACGCTGCCCAAGTCGGGGACTGGCAAAGTACAGTGGCGCGCCTTGCAGGAGCGCGAAGCGGCGCTGCAGCATCAGGCACTGACCTGAAAGACCATCTCATTGCCCTGCAACTCAAGAAGGAGTGATGCCATGCTCGATACCCTGATTCGCGGTGGAACTGTGGTTGACGGCACTGGCTGCGAACCCTACACCGCTGACATCGGCATTCGCGACGGCAAAATCGTCGAGGTGGGCCGCCTGAGCGAAGCTGCGCGCCGGACCCACGATGCCGATGGCGCACATGTGATGCCAGGCTTTATCGACATCCACACCCACTATGACGGCCAAGCCTCATGGGACGAAACTTTCACTCCCAGCATCTATCACGGTGTCACCACGCTGGTCATGGGCAACTGCGGCGTGGGCTTCGCTCCGGTTCGCCCAGGCGACCATGATGTGCTGATCGACCTAATGGAAGGCGTCGAAGAAATTCCGGGTTCGGCCTTGAGCGAAGGCATCCGCTGGAACTGGGAGCGCTTTGGTGAATACGGCCGTGCGCTCGACGCCCAGCCGCATGCGCTGGATTTCATGACTTTGGTGCCGCATGATTGCCTGCGCCTGTATGTCATGGGCGAGCGCGCGGCGCGCGGTGAAGCTGCAAATGTGCATGACATTGCCGCAATGCAGGTTCTGTTGCGTCAGGCACTGCTGGATGGCGCGGCGGGCCTGTCCATAGGCAGTACGGAAATTCACCGCACCGCCAAAGGGCAGATGACTCCCGGGTTCGAGGTATCAGCCACTGAGCTTTGTGCGCTGGCGTCGGTGTTGCACGGTCTGCCGTATCGTGTGCTTCAATGCGTCAGCGATTTTGCCAGCTCTCGCGGTGCTCCACAGGATGAGGAGCAGCGATTCGACGAGGAATACGCCAAACTGGAGGCCATGGCGCAGCAAGCTGGGCGGCCGCTTTCGGTCACATGGATGGACCGGGTCAACGCACCGAATCAGTCAACGTGGTTGGGCGATGCAGCCTTGAAGAGTTTGGCAAAAGGCATTGTGATCCGCTTGCAGGCCTCGCCGCGCGGAGTCGGGGTCATCAATGGACTGGATACCACGCTCAATGTGTTTTCGGCCTATCCGAGCTATCGCGCCATTGCCCACCTGCCACCGCAGGAACGTGCGCGGCTCATGCGCCAACCGGGAACCCGTGAACGCATCCTCGCCGAAAAACCGGTGTTGCTGTCGGTACCCGGTTCATCGGTGCCGCCACTGGCCGATTTCGTCATTGCGAACTTCGAGACCATCGCGTTCTCCCTGTTTCCGCTGCAACTCGACGCCAGTGGCAACATTGACTACGAGCCTGATGTCTCACAATCCTTTGGCGCTCAAGCCAAAGCGGGCCAAGGTAACGCACTGGCGTGGATGTATGACTATCTGGCGTCTGGCGACGGCTCGAACTTGGTGTATTTCCCGATTCATAATTACTTGGAGGGTTCACTTGACCGCGTCCGCGAAACTTTGCTGCATCCTCAGGTTTTACTGGGTTTAGGTGATGGAGGGGCGCATGTTGGCACCCTGTGCGACGCCAGTACGACCACCACCATGCTGGGATTGTGGGGGCGTGACCGGAGACGTGGCCCAACGCTGGCATTGCCTCAGGTCGTGGAGATGCTGAGTCGGCGCAATGCAAGGCATATGGGCCTCAGCGATCGAGGCGTCATCGCCCCAGGAATGAAGGCAGACATCAACTTGGTCGATCTTGACCGGCTCGCCTTGCCGCTTCCCGAAATCTTGCATGATCTGCCCGAGGGAGGTACGCGCATGGTGCAGACATCGCGTGGCTATCTCGCCACTCTGGTGTCTGGACAGGCGGTGACTGAGCATGGACGGATCACGGCTGCCCGCCCCGGGCATTGGACTTCGCCCAGCGAATGATTCAATCCCACTTGTCGATTGATTGCCTGACCAACGTCTCGATCCTTTAGGGAAGTCACCATGATGCCTATTACGGTTTATCGTGCCCGCAAGATCATCACGATGAACCCGATGCAGCCCGAGGCCACACATGTTGCCGTGTGCGACGGGCGAATTTTAGGCGTGGGTGCGCGCGAGCAACTCGAATCCTGGGGTCGCGCCGCCCTCGATGAGCGCTTCGCCGACAAGGTTCTGCTGCCTGGCTTGATCGAAGCCCATTGCCATCTGCTCGAGGGCAGCATGTGGGACATGCCGCATCTGGGTTGGTTCGACCGGCGTGATCCGCGTGGCAAGCTCTGGCCTGGCTTGCGTACGCTCGACGCCGTGGTGGATCGTCTGGATGCGGCTACAGCGACTCTGCACGCACAAGGCAAAGCCCCCACGGAGCCGCTGTTTGCCTGGGGTTTTGACCCGATCTATTTCGGCAGCGAGCGCATGACGGTCAAGCATCTTGATCGCGCCAGCCGCACCAACCCGATTGTCATTCTTCACGCCAACCTCCACGTCATGAACGTGAACAGCGCCATGCTGCAGGCGGCGGGTATCGGCCCAGGCACCGAAGCCGAGGGCATCGTCCGCTTCGCATCCGGGCCGCTAGCCGGCCAGCCTACCGGCGAATTGCGCGAAGCGGCGATGTATCTCGTCCTGCGCACGGCGGGGGCCAGCCTGATGGCGCCGATGCGTGCCTCAGGCGTGCGAGCCTTTGCCGCACTGGCCTGTATGCAGGGCGTGACCACCGCGACTGATATGGCCAACACCCTCACGGACGACACCTGCAGGGTGCTTGAGGACGTCTTGGCCGATGACGCCGTCGGCCTTCGCCTGCTGCCGGCGTTTCAGGCGTTTCAGGGGGCACATGGTGCCTCGCAGGGCACGCAACGCGTACTCGAGCTAAAACGCCGCAACACCGACAAGTTGCGCTATGGACTGGTGAAAATGATGCTGGACGGCTCATTGCAGGCCTTCACCGGCAGGGTGCGATGGCCGGGCTACTTCAATGGCGCACCTAATGGCATCTGGGTCACTGCGCCTGGACAGTACGAGGCCGACTTCGAAACCTACCACCGTGCGGGCTTGTCGATCCATACTCATGTCAACGGCGATGAGGCCAGTGAAGCCGCGATCAATGCCATTGAGCGGGTGCTGACGCGTGCACCGCGTCCCGACCATCGCCACACCCTGCACCATGGGCAAATGATCGATGCGCCGATGTTTCGCCGCATGGCAAACCTTGGGCTATGCGCCAACCTGTTTATCAATCACCTCTGGTATTGGGGCGACCAACATTTCGAAACAATTCTCGGCCCTGATCGCGCGTTGCGCCTGGACGCGTGCGGCAGTGCGCTGGCCGCGGGCGTGCCGCTGGCGATCCATTCCGATGCGCCCGTCACACCTCTCGGTCCGCTGTTCACGGCATGGTGCGCTGTCAACCGCATCACGCCCAAGGGGCGTGTGCTCGGTGCCAGCGAGCGCATCAGCGTTGCGCAAGCGCTGCATGCCATCACGCTGGGCGCGGCGCATACTCTCAAGCTCGACCACGAGATCGGCAGTATCGAATGTGGCAAGCGCGCCGATTTCTGCGTGCTGGAGGACGATCCGCTGCAGGTGGAGCCGATGATGTTGAAAGATGTGCGCATCTGGGGCACAGGACTGTCCGGGCTTTGGCACGAAGCTGCTGCCCTTCGGGTTTGAAGCGGAATGCGCTCATGCACCGTCGCCTTCCCCTGACAGTGATCGGCGGCTTTCTCGGTGCCGGCAAGACCACACTGGTCAACCACTTGCTGCGCCATGCCGAGGGGCGGCGCATCGCGGTTCTGGTGAATGACTTCGGCATGATCAACATCGATGCCAGCTGGATTGAAACAGCAGCAGGCGAAACCATAGCCTTGAGTAACGGTTGCGTCTGCTGCCAGATCGGCGGCGATCTGGCCCAGGCCATTTCCCGCGTTCTTGATGCGCCACAGCCCTTCGATGCAGTTGTCGTCGAAGCCAGTGGAGTGTCCGATCCCTGGCGTATCGCCCAAGTCGGACTTGCCGATCCGGGGCTGAGCCTGGACAGCGTCGTGGTGTTGGTGGACGTCAGTTCGCTGCTGGAGCAGGCGCGCGATTGCTTGCTTACCGACACCTTGGAGCGGCAGCTCAGATCTGCCGACTTCGTCATCTTGAATTACTGTGATACGGCATCGGACGAGCAGCTTCAGCGGGTGCGCAACTGGGTCGCAAGCGTTACCCCAGGGACGCCCCAATTTGAAACTACGCAGGCTGCTGTTCCTCCGGCTTTGCTCTACGGCGCAGCGCTGCTGCGCGAGTCGACTACGGCAACGCTTAAGGGGCCTGCGGGGTGCGATACGACCTGGACTCGACATCACGCCCTGGAGCACAACCATGACATGGTCTTCGAGTCCTGGTCTTGTCGTCCGACGCGCATATTCACGCCCGTTGAGCTGCAAGACTTTTTCTCACGTCCGCCGCAAGGCATCCTGCGGCTCAAAGGTGTTTTACGCAGTGCCTCGACGCCAGATGCCGCAGACTGGGTTGCGGTCGAACTGGCTGGAAGGCGGATCCAAGTGCGCGCTTCGACTAGTCCGCAGACTGGCGCTGTGCTGGTCGCCATCGGTCTGCGTGGCAAATTGCCCCAGGTCGAATTGGCCGCTTGTTTCGGGGCGACCGAGTGATCCTGCACGACTTGCGCCGACCTATTCGCATACCCATTCCACGGCTTGCTAGATGCATGTTTAGCCTCTTCCTGAAGCACGATCCCAACCACAAAGGTTTAACACCATGATCACCGTTCACCACCTTAACGAATCCCGCTCGCAGCGCATCCTCTGGCTGCTCGAGGAGCTGAATCTTCCCTACGAAATCCGTCACTACACGCGCGACGCCAAAACGCGGCTCGCTCCGCCTCAACTGAAGGCGGTTCACCCGCTGGGCAAATCTCCGGTGATCGAGGATCAGGGCCGGACACTGATCGAGTCGGGGGCCATCGTCGATTACCTCATCCGTCATTACGGTCAGGGACGACTGCAACCTGTGCAACCGTCCCACGACTTCGAGTTATACAACCAGTGGCTGCACTATGCCGAAGGCTCGGCCATGCTGCCTTTGTTGCTCAAGATGTATGTCTCGCGCCTGGGCGATGCTGGAGCGCCACTGGCACCACGCATCGATAGCGAACTGGCTAATCACCTGGGCTATATCGAGCATGCCTTGCAGGGCCGCGATTGGTTGGTGGGTGATGGCCTGACAGGCGCCGACATTCAGATGAGTTTCGTGGGCGAAGCGGCTCGCGGCCTGCGCGCCAGCTACCCCAATATGGATGCCTGGGTGCATCGCTTTCAGCAGCGCCCGGCCTATCGCCGCGCGCTTGAGCGCGGTGGGCTCTACTCGTTTGCAGCTTGAACGGGCGTGCCGCTTGTGCGGTCCCGCAAGCCGATGCGCAAGCAACCCTGCACGCCCAAGTAACTCCAGTTTTCAAGGACACTGCATGACGACACGCGAAGTACCTTATCCACGCCTCCATCACGTGCAGTGCCTGCATCCCGGTGGCCTGCATCGCATGGCGTATTGGGAATGGGGCGAAGCAGACAACCCAGACGTCGTGGTCTGCGCACACGGTTTGACTCGACAAGGACGCGATTTCGACAGGCTGGCAGGCGCACTGCAACACCGTTTCCGCGTCGTTTGTCCGGATGTTGCCGGCCGTGGCCGCTCAGACTGGCTTGATCCGCCGAGCCTCTACACTTTTCCGCAATACATCGCTGATATGGTCACGCTGTTGGCGCAACTGCAGGCCAGGCGGCTCGGCTGGGTCGGCACGTCGATGGGAGGTTTGATCGGCATCGGGCTTGCCGGTTTGCAAGGAAGTCCGCTGACGGCCCTGGTCATCAACGATATTGGCCCTTTAGTTGCCCCATCTGGTTTGCACCGAATCCTCAGCTTTGTCGGCCAGCGCGCATCATTTGCCACCATTGAAGACGCCGCAGCCTATCTGGCCAGTGTCTCCACCGGGTTCGGTCGTCATACAAAGGAAGAGTGGCTTGAACTGACCCGACCCATGTTGACCCAAGGCAGCACCGGCTGGCGTCTGCACTACGACCCACACATCATTGCACCGATGGTTCAGGCCACGCCGGAGGCGGCGCAGGCTGGCGAGCAGGCATGGTGGGCGCTGTACGACAAAATCCAGGCGTCAACGCTGGTACTGCGTGGTGCGGAATCAGACATATTGGATTTGGGCACCGCGCAAGCCATGACTCAGCGCGGCCCGAAGGCCGAACTGATCGAATTCCCGAACGTGGGACACGCGCCGAGAAGTGGCTCGGTTGATCTGAACAGATTTCCCCGAGAGATAAGTGGATGCCTGGTGGGTTGAGGCGGTGCAGAGTTGTCCACGGCGGCGGGTGTGAAGTCATTCACTGGATGACTTCACCTTGCGACGAACGGCCGACGCGGTGGGCAACTCGGGGCGCACCTGGGAATTATTTTAGGCAGCCTCCGGCAGGGTAGGCAGGCCAGCCAGATACGCTTGTTCCGGCGTGTTGCCGTCCTGGCTGGAATGCGGCCGTTCGCGGTTGTACCAGTCGATGTACTGGCCGATGTCGGCCCGCGCTTCGCGCACGCTGGCGTAGGCCCGCAGGTACACCCGCTCGTATTTGACCGAGCGCCAGACCCGCTCGACGAACACGTTATCCCGCCAGGCGCCGCGGCCGTCCATGGAGAGTTGGGCGCCCGAGTTCTGGACTGCGTCGACAAAGTCCTGCGCGGTGAACTGGCTGCCCTGGTCGGTGTTGACGATCTCTGGGGTGCCGTGGCGCGCCAGCGCCTCCTGGATCGCCTCCACCGCATGCTGCGCTTCCAGCGTGATGGCGACCCGGTGCGCGAGGATGCGGCGGCTGAACACGTCCACCACCGCCGTGAGATACACGAAGCCGCGCGCCATGGGAATGTAGGTTGTATCGAGCGCCCAGACCTGATTACTGCGCACGATGGCCAGCGCCCTGAGCAGGTAGGGGAACACCTTGTGGCCGGGATGGCGTTGGCTGGTGCCCGGCTGCGGCGCCAGGGCGTGGAGGCCCATCTTGCGCATGAGCGTGCGCACATGCAGCCGACCGGCCTGCAGGCCGTCGCGGCGCAGAGCACGGACGATCTGGCGCGACCCCATGAACGGGTGCTCCAGGTGGATCTCATCGATGCGGCGCATGAGCGCCAGATCGGCGGCGCTGGGCGGCCTGGGCAAGTCGTACACCGCACTGCGGCTCATGCCCAGCAAATGCGCCTGCTGGGTGATGGACACGGGGTGGTCGCGGCAGATCATCGCGCGGCGCTCAGCAATCCTGCCTTGGTGAGCGCGCTGCTTAAAAAATCCAGCTCCAGCGCCTGCCGTCCGATCTTCTCGTGCAGCGGCGCCAAATCCACGGTCGGCTCAGGTTTGTGCCCGAACACGTCGGCAGCGTGCTCCAGGAGTTGCCGCCGCCACTCGGTGATCTGGGTGGGATGCAAGGCGTATTGCTGACTCAGCTCGGCCAGCGTCTTGTCCTCGCGCAGCGCCGCAAGCGCCACCTTGGCCTTGAACTCCGGGCTGTGCACGCGGCGCTGACGTCGACCGGATGTGGGTTTGTTGTTCATCATCTTCGCTCCTCTGCCAGACCCTTCTCGGCCCAGCAAGAAACCAGATCATCCACTTATCCCGCTGTTCAGAAAAGCCGAGCCACTTCTGCGAGCGTCTGGTGCGCATCCTCGACGCGCAGCGCGTCGTGGCCACCCATGCGCGCAGCTGGGACCGCGGCGAGGTCATCGAAGTCAAACAGCATGTGCAGGACTTGGTCGACTCCAAACGCGCCGCGCGCGCCCATCGCGACACCGATCGCCTGGTGAGCGCCGCGCCCGCCTGCCGCGATCTGCTGCGTCAGGCCGCCGAACGCGGCGAGCCGCTCGGGCGCATGGCCCGCGTCCTGGGCGAGTTGCTCGACCCGTATGGCGCCGCCGAACTGCAGCGCGCCGCGCTCGACGCCTTGGGGCGCGGCGTTCCCCACGTCTCGGCGGTGCGCCTGGCGTTGGAGCGCCGCCGCCTGCAGCGCCACGATCCACCGCCCGTAGCCGTGCCGCTACCTGAGCACATCCAGCAGCGCGACGTGGCGGTGTGCCACCCCAGCCTGGCCGTCTACGACCACCTCACCGAGCCCGACGATGACCCATCCTGACCCCCTGCGCCAACGTGCCGCCGCCTTGCAACTGCACGGGCTGCTGGCGCACTGGAACGACTGCGCCGGGCAGCCCTGGCTGCCGTCCTTGCTGGACTGGGAGGAGGCCGAGCGCGCCCGCCGCTCCCTGGAGCGGCGCCTGCGCTGCGCCCACATCGGGCGCTTCAAACCCCTGGCCGACTTCGACTGGGGCTGGCCCCTGCAGTGCGACCAGGGCGCCTTCGCCGAACTCATGGAGCTGTCCTTCCTGCGCGACGCCGGCAACGCCATCCTGGTCGGCCCCTCCGGGCTGGGAAAGACCACCATCGCCCAGAACATCGCCCATCAGGCCGTGCTGCACGGCTACACCGTGCGCTTCACCACCGCCGGTCAGCTCCTGGGTGAACTCGCATCCCTGGACAGCGACTCGGCTCTGCGCTCGCGCCTGCACTTGTACGCAGCCCCCTCCCTGCTGGTCATCGACGAGGTCGGCTACCTGTCCTACTCCAACCGCCACGCCGACCTGCTGTTCGAGATCATCAGCCGCCGCCACGAAAAGCGCAGCACGATCATCACCACCAACAAGCCCTTCGCCGAATGGTCCGAGGTCTTCCCCAACGCCGCCTGCGTCGTCGCCCTCATCGACCGCCTCGTCCACCACGCCGACATCATCCCGATCAAGGGCGAGTCCTACCGCCGCAAGGAGGCCCAGGAGCGCACCACGGCATCCCGGCGCAAAACCCCGCGCGCCCAGCCATGAGCCCCGCACCTCAACCCTCGGGCATCACCCAGGGCTTGACCCTCTTGATCGACCCGCACTGGTCGCCCGAGCAGGCACTGGTCGTCGTCGAACTCCTCGACGACCTGCGCGCGCGCATCTGGGCGCACTAAGAGCTCGCGCTGCAGGCCAGGCTCCGCGACGACCGCACCACCGCGCTCGACATCAACGGCGTCGACGACCCCCCGTTCTGACATCCTTCCAGTCGCCGTCCCGGATCACGACGCCGGGCTGTCTTCGTTCGCCCCGGCGCCGCCTCGCTTCCCCAAATCGCTCCCCGCCGTTCTCGCCGCCAAATAACGCCGCCAAATTTACGCGGATTCAGAACGCCGGCAACACTCCGGGCTTTCTCTGTAGCAGCGGGATGTAGTGCTGCCAGTCGTACCGGGTCTCGCCCGCGTTGCTCAGTCGCTCGTGGCGGGCCACGATGGCGTTATCCGCCACGATGGCGACGCTGCCCGGGTACAGCCGCGTGCTGACCCTCTGCCCCACCCGTTCGCACGGCACCGAATAGCGGCAAGCGCGCCACCGACACCAGGCAGGTGCTGGAGACCCGCGCGGGCTTCTCGACGTAGCCATCGAACGGCACCGGCATGGGCATGAGGTGAGCGCGCTCGTGCTCCAGCATCTCGGCCACGCTGAACTGGGTGTGCTCGGGGTGGCGCACCTCGTCCCACAGCGCGCGGCAGCGCTCGCCCAGCCAGGCGTTGAGAGTTCGGTGAAGCTGCCGAACTTGATCTGGGCCGCGCAGGTCCAGATGCATCGGCGCGCTGAA
>JAKAFC010000100.1 GCA_021818065.1 Pseudomonadota bacterium | reverse complement strand
CACTTCGGTGCTGACGTGAAACTTGTGCATCAGGTAGAAGATGAGATAGCTGTTGATGCTCGCCAGGTAAAAGAACTTGGAGAAGATCAACGCCAGCAACACCGCCAGGGTGCGGCGCACCAGGGCTGGCGACACCGGCGCCTGCTTGGCTGCCGCCGCCTTCTTCGGCAGCCGGTGTTGCTGGCCGTACCAGCGGCCCACGCCGGTGAGGACGATGATGGCAAGCAAGGCCACCAGCGAGAACCAGGCGATGCTTCTCTGCCCATGCGGCAGCACGATCCACGCCGCCAACAGCGGGCCGGTGGCCGTCCCGGCATTGCCGCCGACCTGGAAGATGGACTGCGCCAGACCATGCCGCCCGCCCGAGGCCATTCGCGCCACGCGCGACGATTCCGGATGGAAGATCGACGAGCCGGTGCCGACCATGGCCGCAGCGAGCAGCAGCAAGGGGAAGCTCGGCGCCACCGACAGGGTGAGCAGACCGGCCAGGGTGCAGCCCATGCCCACCGCCAGCGAATAGGGCTTGGGGTGTTTGTCGGTGTAGGCGCCCACCACCGGTTGCAGCAGCGAGGCGGTGAACTGGTAGGTGAGGGTGATCAGGCCGATCTGCGCGAAATTGAGATGAAAGTCGGTTTTGAACAGCGGGTAGATGGCCAGCATCAACGACTGGATCATGTCGTTGAGAAAGTGCGAAAAACTGATCGCGCCGAGGATGCGGAACTTGGTCTGGTCCGCCGAACCGCTGCCGGAGGCGGCGAGCGAGGCGGAAGTGGGGGTGGAACTCACGGTCGTGCTGGGAGAGTGGCGTCTGGCGCGGTCGATAAGACGCAAACATTGCGCAGTCGCAAGAATAGTCTCGCCGGAAATTCCTTGCATGGGCAGGGATCGGCGGAGCACCGTCTCTCAAGCTGGGTGGGTAGGGTGGAGGATGCACTTCGATACATCAATTTGTTTTGATGCTTCGTATTCTCTATTCTCAAATGCTGGCTTCTTCTCCCAGCAGCGCGAGCCCGCCTCGTCTCACACCGCAGTGTCCCTCTTCGTCCACCCCGTCGCCCGAACCAATCATCCCCTCATCCGATGCCCTCGACCCATTGCGCGAGGCGCTGGCGACATCGACGACCCGGGTACGACGTGCGCGCGGTGCCTGGCTGCTGGGCCTGGCGCTGGTCCTTGGCGTGTGTGCGGCGCTGCTGGCGCAACTGCTGCTGGCGCTCATCGGTTTGATCACCCACCTGAGTTTCGAGGGGCGTATCGGTTGGAGCCTGATCAGCCCCGCGTCCAACCGGCTCGGGCCCTGGGTCGTGGCCGTGCCGGTGGCGGGGGCGCTTGTCATCGGTCTGATGGCGCGTTACGGCTCGCCGGCCATTCGCGGCCACGGCATCCCCGAAGCCATGGAACAGGTGCTGACCCGCCGCAGTCGCATCGCGCCTCGGGTTCTGCTGCTCAAGCCGCTGTCAGCGGCCATCTCTATCGGCACCGGGGGTCCGTTTGGTGCCGAAGGGCCCATCATCGCTACCGGCGGCGCTCTGGGCTCGGTGCTTGGTCAGGCGATTCGCTTCACCCCGGATGAGCGCAAGGTGCTGCTCGCCGCCGGAGCCGCAGCCGGCATGACGGCGGTGTTCGGCACGCCGCTAGCAGCCTTGCTGCTGGCCATCGAACTGCTGCTGTTCGAGTTCAGCCCGGGCGCCTTGCTGCCGGTGCTGGCGGCTTGTCTCGCTGCCGAAGTCGTGCGCATCGCCAGCGTCGGCTCGGCACCGTTCTTCGCTATGCCTGCGCTGTCGTGGCCGCAAGTTCCAGCGCTGCTGGCGTGCGCACCGCTTGGGGCGGTGATCGGCGTTGCCGCCGTCGGCATGACACGCGCCGTCTATGCCGTGGAAGATGCCTTTGAGCGTCTGCCGGTGCACTGGATGTGGTGGCCTGCCATCGGCGCCGTGGGCGTCGGACTGATCGGCTGGTGGCAGCCGCGTACGTTGGGGGTGGGCTATGCCAACATCACCGATGCCTTGTCCGGCGGTTTGATCGGCTCGGCGCTGTGGGTTTTGGCGGGCGCCAAGCTGGTGTCGTGGACGTTGGCTCTGGGCAGCGGCACGTCGGGCGGCACGCCGGCGCCGATGATGACAGTGGGTGCCTGCCTGGGCGCGGGTCTGGGTCACTTGGCTGCGGTCAGGTGGCCGCAGCTTGGTCTCAACCCCGACCTTGCCGCGCTGGTGGGCATGGCCGCCGCGTTCGCCGGGGCGTCGCGGGCGCTGCTGATGTCGGTGGTCTTCGCCCTGGAAACAACCTGGCAGATGGCGGGACTGTTGCCGCTGTTGATCGGCTGTGGCGCCGCGTATGGGGTGTCGCGCTTGCTGATGGCGCAGACCATCATGACGGAAAAGATCAGCCGCCGCGGTGTGCGAGTGCCCCACGCCTATCACGCCGACCCGCTGGCGCAGGCGCGGGTGCGCGACTACGCCAGCCCCAAGCCGGTCTGCCTGCGCACGACGCAGCCGCTGGAAACGGTGCTGGCCTGGCTGGACAGCGGAGCGCAGGGAAGTCAGTACCAAGGCTATGTCGTGCTGGATGAGGCCGATCACGTCGCCGGGGTGCTGACCCGCAAGGACCTGCATCGTGCGCGCGGGCAGGGGCCATGCGCGCTGCACAGCTTGCTGCGGCAGCCTGCGGTCACTGTACGTGCCGATGCCACCCTGGCCGAGGCGGTGCACCTGCTCACAGCGCACGACATCGGCCGCCTTCCGGTGCTGGCGGCCGATGACAGTGGGCAACTTGTCGGCATGATCACGCGCAGCGACGTGCTGGCGGTGTGGCGCGACCGCCTGCTCGATCAACATGCCCGCGGCCGCTGAGCCCGCCACAGGCGCGCCCACGACGGGCCAGACGGAATGCGGCCGCGGGTTTACGATGTGCTGCATGGCACAAAACACCCCTGGCCCGGTTCTGTCCCGGGCGCAAAGCCTGGGCGAGGAAATCGCCAACAGCATCAGCCATGGGCTGGGATTGATGCTGTCGATTGCCGCGCTGCCGGTGCTGGTGGTGCACGCCGCAGATCACCAGCCGGTTGCCAGCGTGGTCGGGGCGACCATCTTCGGCGTCAGCGCGATTGTGTTGTACCTGGCCTCCACGCTGTATCACGCGCTGCCGCAGCCCTGGCTCAAGGCTGCGCTGCAGCGCCTCGATCACGCTGCCATCTATCTGCTCATCGCCGGCACCTACACCCCGTTCACCCTGGGGGTGCTGCGCGGCGGCTGGGGCTGGACCTTGTTCGGCGTGGTCTGGGGGCTGGCGGCCCTGGGGCTATTGCTCAAGGCGCTGGCCGGCGTGCGCTTTCCGCATCTGTCCACGGCGCTTTATCTGGGCATGGGCTGGGTGGTGCTCGTCGCCATCGTGCCTCTCGCGCAACGCATCGCTCCCATGGGCTTGTTCTGGCTCGTGGCTGGCGGCGTGGCCTATACCCTGGGGGTGGTGTTTTTCGTCTTCGACGAGCGTTGGCGCTATGCCCATTTCGTCTGGCATCTGTTCGTTCTCACCGGCACCGTCTGCCATTTCTTCGCCGTGCTGTACTACGCCGTCTGAGCACCCCGCAGAAAAATAGCACGATCGTGCTATTTTGCGGTGGCCTTGCGTACAATGGCGCCACAGACCCACCGTGGAGACCGCGATGACACCGCATCAACTCTTGGAACAATTTGGCCCGCGCGAGGCCATGGACTACGACGTCGTCGTGGTCGGCGCCGGCCCCGGCGGGCTGGCCACGGCCATTCACCTCAAGCAGCTGGCGCAGCAGGCCGGGCGCGAGGTGTCGGTCTGCGTGCTGGAAAAGGGCTCGGAGCCCGGAGCGCACATTCTGTCGGGCGCCATCATGGACCCTGGCGCCCTCACCGAGTTGTTCCCCGATTGGAAGGCGATGGGCGCGCCGCTGAACCAGCCGGTCACGGCCGACCAGTTTCTGTTCCTGAGCGACGCCAACGCCAAGCCCGCGCCCGCGGCCTTTCTGCCGGATTGCTTCAAGAATCACGGCAATTACGTCATCAGCCTAGGCAATCTGGTGCGCTGGATGGCGCAGCAGGCCGAGAGCCTTGGGGTGGAAATCTTCCCGGGCTTCGCCGCGGCCGAGGTGCTGTACGACGCGCAGGGCCGGGTGTGCGGCGTGGCCACGGGCAATCAAGGTCTGGGCAAGGACGGCGAGCCCACCGATCATTTCGCGCTGGGCATGGAGTTGCGGGCCAAGTACACCGTGTTCGCCGAGGGTTCGCGCGGCCAGCTGGGCCGCGAGCTGATTGCGCGCTACAAGCTCGATGCCGGGCGCGATCCGCAGAGCTACGGCATCGGCATCAAGGAGTTGTGGGAGGTTGCCGCCGACAAGCACCAGCCGGGCCTGGTGATGCATACCGCGGGCTGGCCGCTCGACCCCAAGACGTACGGGGGCGGCTTCGTCTATCACCTCGAAGACCGCAAGGTGGCCATCGGCTTCGTCGTCGGCCTTGATTACACCAATCCGTGGATGAGCCCGTTCGAGGAATTCCAGCGGCTCAAGACCCACCCGGCGCTGCGCGGCCTGTTCGACGGTGCCAAGCGTCTGGGCTATGGCGCTCGCGCCATCACGGCCGGAGGGCTGCTGTCGCTGCCCAAGCTGGTGTTTCCCGGCGGCTGTCTGGTGGGTTGCGAGGCCGGGTTCCTCAATGCCTCGCGCATCAAGGGCAGCCATGCGGCCATCAAGACCGGCATGCTGGCCGCCCAGGCGATCGCCGACGCCCTGGCTACCGACCGGGCGCAGGATGAGCTCGCGGCCTATCCGCAGGCGTTCGAGCAATCGTGGCTGCACGCCGAGCTCAAGGCCGCGCGCAACTTCAAGCAATGGTTCAAGAAGGGCCGCATGGTGGGCACGCTGATGACCGGCATCGAGCGCTGGTTGCTGCCGCGTATCGGCTTGCAGTCGCCGCCGTGGACGGTGCACCACCATGTGCCCGATCACGCCACGCTCAAACCCGCCGCCGATTGTCCGCGCATCGACTATCCCAAGCCCGATGGCGTGCTGACCTTCGATCGGCTGAGCTCGGTGTACCTGAGCAACACCAACCACGAAGAGAACCAGCCGCCACACCTCACCCTCAAGGACGTGTCGGTGCCGGTGCAGATCAACCTCAAGACCTACGCCGGTCCGGAGACGCGGTATTGCCCGGCCGGGGTGTACGAATTCGTCAAAGGGCCCGACGGCGGCGACAAGCTGCAGATCAACGCGCAGAACTGCGTGCACTGCAAGACCTGCGATATCAAAGACCCGACACAGAACATCGTTTGGGTGGCGCCCGAGGGCGGTGGCGGGCCCAACTACGTCGGCATGTGAAGCGCTGAGGTTTTCGCGCCGAGCCTCCGCGCAATCGCGGGGGACTGACGGTTTTCACCGCGCCCAGGGGCTTCCATACGCCGGGTGCGCATTTACACTGCATCCGAAGCGCGACGGCCTGCGGCGCAGCCTGCGCTTTCTGCCGTGCTGGTTCGCGGCGTTCTCCGTTCCCCTTTGCCTGCATGCCCGGTTCCAAGCCGCCGTTCCCGCCTTTGCCTCGGCTCGCGCCGCAACGCGCGTCGCTGCTGCCGCGTCGGCTGCGCCTGGGGTACTGGGCGTTGCTGGCGCTCACCGTGTTTTTCGGCATCTGGCTGGCGTTCATCAACTGGCAGCGGCAAGACGCGCTGCTGCGGAGCACCTTGCGGGTGGAGACCGCCTTTCTGGCCGATGCCACCTCGGCCTATCTGGAACGCTACGAGTCGGTCATGGCGGCGCTGGGCAGCGACCTGCGGGAGCGACCCGATCTGCTGACCAATGCCGACCAACTCAACGCGCTGCTGCGGCGCTACCGGGCGCTGCTGGGGGGCAAGGAGGCGTTGTCCATCAACCTCTCCATGCCCGACGGCAAGGTGTTCGCCACCACCATCGACGGGGTGACGGCGCTGCCCAACTTCCGCGCCATGCCCGACATCTGGCAGGGCTTCGAGCAGGCGGCGCAGAGCCCAGGGCTGGAGGTCGGGCGGGCGGTGTACGGGCCCATGCTGCATCGCTGGGTCATTCCGCTGCGGCTGATGGTCAAGGATGGCACCGGCAAGCCGAGTTTTCTCATCGCCGTGCCGGTGGAGCTCAACGATTTTCTCGACCGCTGGCGGCGTTCGGTGTCGGCGGCCGAATACGCCATGCCTGGCATGTCCATCGCGTTGATGCGCGCCGACAGCTATCTGCTGGCGCGCTGGCCCACGCCACGCATCCGCGATCTCAAGAGCTTCTACGCCACCCGGCGCCAGGGCGAACTGGCCAAGGCGGCGCAGGCGGCATCGGGTGCGCTCTCAGGCATGTTCAGCGGCCGGGTCGATTCCGACGGGGTGCCGCGACTGGGCGCCTGGGTGCGCCTGCCGCGCTACGGCGTGCTGGTCAACATGACCGTGCCGCGCGCCTTGTTGTGGCGCGATTTCTGGCGCGCCTACTGGCCCGCCCTGGCCATTCTGGCGGCCTGGCTGGGTTTGCTCACGCTCACCTACAGGCTGCTGAGCCGCCAGCTTGCCCGCGAGAGCAATCAGCTTCACGACCGCGCCGAGCTGATGTATCGCCTGGCCAACCAAGACAGCCTCACCGGTTTGCTCAACCGCCGTGGCATGGGTGAGCATCTGCAGCGCGCGCACGACGCCGCGCAGCAACACGGCATTCCCTACGCCCTGGTGCTGTTCGACCTCGACCACTTCAAGCTGATCAACGACGGCTTCGGCCATGCCGCGGGCGACGCCGTGCTGCAGCAGATGGCGCACCTGCTGCAGACGCGGGTGCGCAAGGAAGATCAGGTGGCGCGCTGGGGCGGCGAAGAATTTCTGGTGCTGCTGCCCGAGTCCAGCCTGGAGGCGGCGCGCATGGCCGCCGAGAAGCTGCGCGACATCATCTCGCACACCCGCATGGCGGTGGGCGGTACCGAGTTGCGGCTGACGGCAAGCTTTGGTGTCGCGGCCTGGGAGCCGCAAGGAGCGCAGACCGTCGCCGAACTGCTCGGCCAGTGCGACGCTGCGCTCTACAACGCCAAGGCGGGCGGGCGCAACCGCGTCAACCAATTCGAGGGCAAGAGCGCGCAGGACTATCTGCAGGGCTTTGCCCTGAAGCGCGCGATCGAGGACGACCGCATTCGTGTGGCCTATCAGCCGCTGGTGCACCTCGCCTCGGGTGCGGTCATGGGCTATGAGGCGCTGGCGCGGTTGATCGACGAGAACGGCGAGGTCAAGTCGGCCGCGCAGTTCATCGACCTGGCCAACCGCCTGCGCCTGGAGCACCGCATCGACTCGCGGGTCTCCAAACAAGTGATGGCGCATTGCAGCGCCCGTGTGGCCGAAACCGGCGAGCCCATGAAGTACATGATCAACTGCTCGGCCGACTTTCTCAGCCGCCCGGACGACGTGCAAACCCTGCTCGACCGTGCCCTGCATTACTGCGAGACCTGCGCCGTTGACATGACGGGCAGAACCAAGCCCATGGTCATCGAGATCACCGAGCGCCAACTCATCGGCGACGCCGAGGCGGTGCGCAAGCTGGTGCAGCCGCTGATCGACTTCGGCTTTCAGCTCGCGGTGGACGATTTCGGCAGCGGTTATTCCTCGTACCTCTATGTGCTCAAGCTGCCGGTGAGTTACCTCAAGATCGAGGCCGAACTGGTGCGCGAGGCGGCGCACAGCCCGCGGGCGCAGGCCATGGTGCGCTCCATCAACAGCATGGCGCATGAACTCGGCATCCTGACCATTGCCGAAGGCATCGAAGACGAGGCCACCGCCGAAGCCATGCGGCAGATCGGCGTCGACTGGGGTCAGGGCTACTACTGGGGACGGCCGGAGATCGCCGCCTAGTCGCCCATCGCGACGACGCAGTGCGTGGTGAGAAAGGCGCGGACCTGATCCATCACGGCAAGAAACGCTTCCATCGAATCATGCCCGCCGGGGCCGGTGTGCAGTTGCACCTTGCCCGCACCTGCTGCGGCCTGCAGGCGGTAGGCGTCGGCCACGGGGACCACGGTGTCGTGTTCGCCGTGCATCAGCAAGACGGGGCAGCGCAGTTGCGGCAGCACGGCGATGGGGGCGATGGCGTCGAAGCGGTAGCCGATGGTGCGCTGCACATAGCGTAGGATGTAGGGGCCGAGGACGGCGTCGGGCAGCGCCTGTTCGGCCATCCAGCGCCGCATCATGTCGGCGGGATGGGCGAATGCCGCCAGGCTGACCACGGCAGCGGTTTGTGCCCGCCAGCTTGCGGCCAGCAGCACCGCGCCAGCGCCGACCGAGTGGCCGAGCAGAGCGATGCGGCCAGGATCGATGTCGGGGTGCGCTGCCAGCCAATCCATGGCATGCACCGTATCTTCGGCAAAGCGTGGCAACGAGGCGAAGGTGTCCGCGTCGCTGGCGCCGTGGCAGCGGGTGTCGATGAACAGCAGGGTGAGTCCGGCGGCGTGCAGCGCCGGGGCCAGCGGCAGCATCAGGTCGGAGTTGCTGCCCCAGCCATGCACGACGACCAGCGCGGGCGCGGGTTGTGGCGTCGAGGCAGGTGCCGGGATCAGCCAGGCATGCAGGCTTTTGCCGTTGGCGCTGGGGATGCGTGCCGTGGTGAACGCCAGGCCCAGGTCCGCCGGGCTGCGCGTGTGTGCCAGTCGCGGCGCGCGCAGGCTGCGGCGCAGACCCCAATCGAGCAGCGGGCGCAGCGGCGGCGTGGTCATCCACGGCAAGACCGTGGTCAGCAGGGCGGAGACGACTTTGGGGCGTGGCATACACAAGCGGCAGGTGGGTGGCGCAGTGTAGGTGGGCGCGGCGTGTCGGATCGGTTTCTTGGCCGGATCGGTTCAAATGCGGGTTTTGACCAAACCAGCCGCGCACCATGCAATTTCTGCTTCGCCAACCCGACCCGCGCGCCCAGCACCGGCTGCTGCAGGCGGGCACACATCCGCTGCTGGCCCAGTTGTTTGCCGCGCGCGGGGTGCAGGAGGCGCAGGAACTGGAGCAGGGCCTGGCGCATCTGCTGCCGCCCGCGCAGCTCAAGGGTGCGCACGAGGCTGCGCTGGCGCTGGCCGACGCCATCGCCCGACGCGAGCGCCTGCTCATCGTCGCCGACTACGACTGCGACGGCGCCACGGCCTGTGCCGTGGGGCTGCGCGGCCTGCGGGCCATGGGGGCCGAGGTTGCGTATCTCGTGCCCAACCGCTTCACCACCGGCTACGGCCTGTCGCCCGCGGTGGTCGATCTGGCGCTGCAACAGCCCGGCGGCAAGCCCGACTGGATTGTCACTGTGGACAACGGCATCGCCAGTGTGGAGGGCGTGGCGCATGCCCGTGCGCACGGCATCCGCGTGCTGGTGACCGATCATCACCTGCCCGGCGATACGTTGCCTGCGGCCGAGGTCATCGTCAACCCGAATCAGCCCGGGTGCGGCTTTCCGAGCAAATCGATGGCCGGGGTCGGGGTGATGTTCTATGTGCTGCTGGCCTTGCGCACCGAGCTGCGTCAGCGCGGGGTGTTCGATGCGAACAGCCAGCCGCGCCTGGACGCGCTGCTCGATCTGGTGGCGCTGGGCACCGTGGCCGACGTGGTGCGGCTCGACGCCAACAACCGGCTGCTGGTGGCGCAGGGGCTCAAGCGCATTCGCGAAGGCCGGGTGCAGCCGGGCATTGCCGCCCTGCTGCAGGTGGCCGGACGCGAGGCGGCGCGGGTGGGGAGCGCCGATCTGGGGTTTGCGCTGGGGCCGCGCATCAACGCCGCTGGTCGCCTGGCCGACATGACCGTGGGCATCGAATGCCT
>JAKAFC010000099.1 GCA_021818065.1 Pseudomonadota bacterium | reverse complement strand
TCTGCTCGGCTTCATGAGCTTTTTTGTGCGCGCCGCGGTGCATGCGCTGCGCAAGTTCCCGCTGCTCAACGCCTCGATCAACGGCAACGACATCGTCTATCACGGCTACTTCGACATCGGCATTGCCGTGGGCAGCCCGCGCGGGCTGGTCGTGCCGATTCTGCGCAACGCCGACCAGATGAGCTTTGCCGACATCGAAAAAGCCATCGCCGAGTTTGGCGTCAAGGCGCGCGACGGCAAGCTCACCATCGAGGAACTCACCGGCGGCACGTTCTCGATCAGCAACGGCGGCGTGTTCGGCTCCATGCTGTCCACGCCCATCATCAACCCGCCGCAGTCGGCCATTCTGGGCATTCACGCCACCAAGGACCGGCCGGTGGTGGAAGATGGCCAGATCGTGATTCGGCCGATGAATTACCTGGCCATGAGCTACGACCACCGCCTGATCGACGGCCGTGAGGCTGTACTCGGTCTGGTGGCGATGAAAGAGGCGCTGGAAGACCCGGCGCGTCTGCTTCTCGATCTGTGACCCACAAGGCGGGCCGACGCCGCGCAAGCGGTCGGCCCCGGACTCATGGGCGCAGGCGCGTTTCGCGCCGCGCCGCTGCAAGGACTTCGCATCATGTCAACGGCTTTTGATCTCATCGTTCTCGGCGCCGGGCCCGGCGGCTACATCGCCGCCATTCGCGCCGCCCAACTCGGCCTCAAGGTGGCCTGCATCGACGCCTGGCGCAACGCCGCTGGTGGCCCCGCGCCCGGCGGTACTTGCACCAACGTGGGCTGCATTCCGAGCAAGGCGCTGCTGCAGTCCAGCGAACATTTCGAGCACGCTGGACACGCCTTCAAAGACCACGGCATCGGCATCAGCAGTCTGAGTATCGACGTGCCCACCATGCAGCAGCGCAAGGCGCAGGTGGTCAAGCAGAACAACGAGGGCATCCTCTACCTGTTCAAGAAGAACAAGGTCAGTTTTTTCCACGGCACCGGTAGCTTCATCGGTGGCAACGCCGGCAGCGGCTGGCAGGTGCGCGTGGCGGGCAAGGACGGGGCGCAGGATCTGGTTGCGCCCCAGGTCATCGTCGCCACCGGCTCGGTGCCACGCAGCCTGGACGGGCTGGCCTTCGATGAGAAGCAGGTGTTGTCCAACGACGGTGCGCTGGCGATGGACGTAGTGCCCAAGACCCTGGGCATCATTGGCGCCGGGGTCATCGGCCTGGAGATGGGCAGCGTGTGGCGGCGTCTGGGCGCGCAGGTGACACTGCTCGAAGCCATGCCCGATTTCCTGGCCGCGGCGGATGCGCAGGTGGCCAAGGAGGCGCTCAAGCAATTCACCCGGCAGGGCCTGGTCATTCACCTCGGCGCCAAGATCACGGCGACCAAGCTCGGCAAGACCGGTGTGACGCTGGACTGGACCGATGCCAAGGGCCAGGCGCAGACACTGAAGGTTGACAAGCTCATCGTCTCGGTGGGCCGCAAGCCCAACACCGAGGGCCTGGGCGCGGAGGCCGTGGGGCTGCAGTGCGATGCGCGCGGCTTCATTCAGGTTGATGCCGAGTGCCGCACCAATCTCCCGGGTGTCTGGGCTGTGGGCGATGTGGTGCGCGGGCCCATGCTGGCGCACAAGGCCGAGGAGGAGGGCGTTGCGGTGGCCGAGCGTATCGCCGGGCAGAAGCCGCATGTGGACTTCAACACCGTGCCCTGGGTGATCTACACCACGCCAGAAATCGCCTGGGTGGGGGCCACGGAACAGCAGCTCAAGGCCTCGGGTCGGGCCTACAAGGCGGGCAGCTTTCCCTTCATGGCCAATGGCCGGGCACGGGCTTTGGGCGACACCACGGGCTTTGTCAAAATGCTGGCCGACGCCAGCACCGACGAAATTCTCGGTGTGCACATCATCGGGCCGATGGCCTCGGAGCTGATCGCCGAGGCTGCGGTGGCGATGGAATTCAAGGCGTCGAGCGAGGACATCGCCCGCATCTGCCACGCCCATCCCACGCTGTCCGAGTCGCTCAAGGAAGCCGCGCTGGGCGTGGCCGGGCGCACCCTCAATCTGTGAATGCCGGCATGAACGTCACCGAGTATTTCGAGCAATCGCTGCAGGAACGCGGCTTCACCGCCGATGCCGCGCAGTTGGCCGGCCTGGCGCGGCTGCAGCAGTGCTACGACGAATGGGTGGAGTACAAGTCGCGGCGTTCCAGCGCCATCCGCCGCGCCCTCATTCACCCGGAGCTGCCGCGCGGGGTGTATCTATACGGCGGCGTGGGGCGCGGCAAGTCCATGCTGATGGACGCGTTCTTCGTCACCGTGCCGCTGCTGCGCAAGACCCGGCTGCACTTTCACGAATTCATGCGCGAGGTGCAGCGCGAGATGGCCGTGCTGCAAGGTACGGCCGACCCCCTCACCGAACTCTCCCGCCGCATTGCGCGGCGTTTTCGTTTGATCTGCTTCGACGAATTTCACATCAGCGACGTGACTGACGCCATGATCCTGCACCGGCTGCTGCAGGGCCTGTTCGACAATGGCGTGCAGATGGTCGCGACCTCCAACTTCCACCCCGACAACCTCTACCCAGACGGCCTGCACCGCGACCGCATTCTGCCGGCCATCGAACTGATCAAGCAGAAGATGGATATCGTGCAGATCGACGCCGGGGTGGACTACCGGCATCAGGCCCTGCGCGAACTCGATCTCTACATCACCCCGCTGGGCCCCCAGGCGCAAAGCCGCATGGAGCAAGCCTTCGAGCGCATGGCGTCCAGCGCCGAGGAAGACCCGGTGCTCACCATCGAGGGCCGTGAGGTCGTGGCCTTGCAGCGTGCTGGTGGCGTGGTGTGGTTCAGCTTTCACGAACTGTGCGACACCCCACGCTCGCAGAACGATTACCTGGAGATCGCCAGCCGCTTTCACACCGTGCTGCTGTCCGACGTGCCGCAGATGACCGAGGAGATGGCCAGCGCCGCGCGCCGCTTCACCTTGCTGGTGGACGTGCTGTACGACCGCCGCATCAAGCTCATCGTCAGCGCCGCCGTACCGCCGGAACAGCTGTATGTGCACGGTCCGCTGGACTACGAATTCACCCGCACCGTGTCGCGGTTGAACGAAATGCAAAGCGCCGAGTACCTGCGCGAAGGCAGACGCCAGGGCGAGGCCACGCTGGTATGACGGCGCCAATCCGCACGACGGCACGGCGCCTGCGGCCTGCCTCTGGGTCGGCGCGCCATTTGCTGCCGGCCCTGGCTGTCGTGGTCGCGTTAGGGGCGGGTGGCACGCAGCTCGCGGCTGGCGCCGAGGCATCGCCCACGCCCGAGCAGGACGCCGTGCAGCAGGCCGCCTTGCAGACGCAACGCGAGCAGGTTCTGGCCCATGCCACGGCGCAGCGCGCCGCCTGCATGCAGCGTTTTTTTGTCAACGATTGTCTGGACACCGCACGCAAGGACGAGCGCGCTGCGCTTCAGCCCATCGACGCCGAACTCCAGGCCATCGCGCAGCGCGCTCGCCTGCGGGCTGCCGAGGCCGAGCTGCGTCAGGTGCAGGCCAACCGCGCCGCGGCGCAGGCAGGGCAGCCCGACAGCGCGGCCCTAGAACGCGAGAGCCAGGCGCGCGAGGCCGCGCTGGCCCAGCGCCAGGCGCAGGCGGCGGCACGCGCGCAGCAGGCCCAGGCGAGTGTCCAGGCTGCATCGGGTGCCGCGCCCCAGGCCCGCAGCCAGCGCCAGCCATCCGCCACGCTGCGGCAGGCCCAGACCCCAACTGGGGCCACCGGGCCGACTCCGGCGCAGCGCGCGGCTGCCGCCGCGCAGGCGCAGGCGGACTATGCCGCCAAGCAGAAGGCCTATGCCGACAGGCAGGCCGAGCAGGCCCGGCGCAACGCCGCGCAGCCGACAGCGCCGCCGCTGCCCGTGCCTTCGCCCAGCGCACCGCTGCCTGGCGCGGCGCCCCTGCCCGGATTCTGAGCGCGTCACCGCCCATGTGGCGCGGGTCGGCCCCGGGCTACCATGCCGGACTGATCGTTTTCGACTTGGACCATGTTGATTGAATCTCCCCTGGTCGCGGCGCTCGTGCACCAGCCGCCCGAGGTGCTGCGCCTGCAGGGCGGCATTCTGCTGGGTGTGGTGGTGCTGGGCGCGTTGCTGGGCACGACGCTGGAAAAGCAGATCCGCCGCCTGCCGAGCTGGCGCATGGCATGGCTTGCCAGCTGGCGCTACGGCCTCGGCTTTCCGTTCGTGGCGCTGCTGGCCCTGGTGCTGGTGCGCCACGGCTCGCACCAGTTGCTCACGCTGCCGCTGCTCAAGCTGGCGCTGCCGGTGCTGGGCGTGCTGCTGTTGTCGCGCCTGGCCCAGGCGGTGTCGCGGCTGCGGTTTTCCAAGGACAGCGGAGCGCGCTATCTGGCGCGGGTGCTGAGCATCGGTCTGTGGATCACTTTGGCGCTGCACCTGGCGGGCATCCTGCCGGAAATCCATGAGGCGCTCGATGCGCTGTCCATCACGCTGGGCAAGCAGCGCCTCTCGGGCTGGACCCTGCTCAAAGGCGTGGCGTCGATCGCCGTCACCCTGCTGCTGGCGCTGTGGGTGTCGTCCATTCTGGAAACGCGGCTGATGCGCGCTCCGCTCGACGCCAGCTTGCGGCTGGTATTCACCCGGCTGCTGCGCTCGGCGGTGCTGCTGGTGGCCATTCTCACGGCGCTGCAGATGGTGGGCATCGACCTGACGGTGCTCAGTGTGTTTGGCGGGGCGCTGGGTGTGGGCTTGGGTCTGGGCCTGCAGCGCATTGCCGCCAACTATGTCTCAGGCTTCGTCATCTTGCTGGAGCGTAGCCTGCGGGTGGGCGACAACGTGCGGGTGGATGCGTTTCAAGGCCAGATCATCGACATCAAGACCCGCTACACCCTGGTGCGTAGCGCCGGCGGCACCGATTCCATCGTGCCCAACGAGCTGCTGATCTCCAACCGCATCGAGAATCTGTCATACAACGACCCGAACGTCTGGCTGTCCACCACGGTGGGGGTGGCGTACGACACCGACATCGATCAGGCCCTGGCGCTCATCAAAGAGGCGGTGATGACGGTGCCGCGCGTGCTGCACAGCCCGGCGCCCAGCGCCGTGCTCGACACCTTTGGCGACAGCGCCCTGAACATCACCGTGGGCTACTGGATCGCCGATCCGGAGAACGGCACGCTGGGTGTGCGCGGCCAGGTCAATCTGGCGATCTGGCACACCCTGAAGGCGCACGACATCGAGGTGCCGTTTCCGCAGCGGGTGGTGCAGTGGGCGCCCGGCGCCGGTACCACGCCCACCCCAGCGCCAGCGCCAACGGCGGTTGTGGCCTCGCGTCCCGCAACGGGCCGGGCAGAGCCCGACGACGGCGGAGACTGAGGCGCGCGGGAGGCTGCAAGCGTTCAGGCTGCAGCCGGATGCGGCGGGGAGTCGTCGCTGCGGTTGCGCTGCCACTGCGCCTGCATCCACTGCTGGGCGCGCTGGCCCAGGGTGGTGTGGGGCTGGGCGGCGTTGGCATGGGCGTGGGCCTGGCGCATCCAGTCCAGGGTGTCGCTCGCCGGCATGGGCTTGGCAATGGCGTAACCCTGGCCGGCATCGGCGCCAAGCACGGCGGCCACTTCCACCAGCGCGGGCGTTTCCAGTCCCTCGACCACCACTTGCAGACCCAGCGCCTGCGTCATGTGGACCAGGGCGCCGATGAAGCCGATCATGTCGCTGGCCTGCGCCTCGGCCTCGCCCGGGATCTGCCGCACCAGGCCCTGGTCGATCTTCACCGTGTGGAAGGGCAGGGTGCGCAGGCGCAGCAGACTGCTGTAACCGCTGCCCAGGTCGTCCATCACCAGGCGCGCTCCGGTGGCGGCCAGGCTGCGCACGGCGCGATCGCGCTCGGCATCGTTCTGGAAGTCGGCGTCCTCGAGGATTTCGAGCCGCAGCCGCTGCGGCGCGATGTGCCGAGCCTGCAGCGATTCGGCCACCCAGCGGGAGCAGTCGGGCATCAGCAGCACCTCGGGGGGCAGGTTGACCGAGAGGTCGAGTTGCATGCCCGCGGCATCCCACTGCAGCAACTGGTCGAGCGCCTGCGCCAGACCCAGGGTGAACAGGCGGGTCAGCTCGGAAGCGCCGAACGAGGGCAGGAACTGCCCCGGGCCGATGAGCCTGCCATCCTCCAGCCGCAGCCGGGCCAGGGCCTCCATGGCCACGGGCCTGCCGCTGCGCAGATCGACCAGCGGCTGGTAGTGCATTTCCAGCCCGCCGCTGAACAGGCGGTGGCGCCAGGCGCGCCGGTCACGCGCGGGCAGCAGGGTTTGTTCGCGCCGGGTCATCAGGCCGTAGAGGCCGCGCTCGAACAGTTGCTCCAGGCCGCGCAGGAAGCTGCGCATAGCCTGGGTGTCGAACATGCCGGGATGGCGGCCGTACAGCCCCATGACGGCGAGCATGCGCCCGCGGTTGTCTTTGACCGGCACGGCGGCCGAACTGCGGATGCCCAGACTGTGCGCGGATTCGCGCCACGGCGCCATGCGCGGGTCGGTGACGTAGCTGGTGTTGGTTTCGATCTGTTCGCTGCGCCAGCAGCGCGGGTGCGGGGTCTGGCCGAAGGGGCTGTTGGGGTCGATCTGCAACTGCATGATGGAGCGCTGCTCCAGGGCGTGCAGGTAATCGTCGAACAGCCCGGCGGTGAACTCCGGGACGAATCCGCCTTGGGCATCGGGCTTGTAGATCACGGTGGCAGCCATGCCCGGCAGGTCGGTCACGGTCTGCAGCACGGTGCGGGCGAGGTCGGCCCATTGCTTGAGGTCGGGCTGCATCTGCTCCAGCCCGAACAACAACTGCTGGTACTGTTCGCGCAGCGCCTGGGCGCCGTCGCTCTGGCCCTGCAACTCGCGTTGCAGGCGGGCGGTGACCACTTGCATCAGCGCGGTGCGGTCGGGGGTGCGCAGCGGTGCGTCGGCCAGCAGGTCGTGCAGGCCTTGCAGGTACCAGCCCATGCTGGTGACCAGGGCGCCGGTGCTGACGCCGACCAGGGCATGGATGGCGCCAATGCGGCGCGCGTCCTCCTGATGGGCGTCGGCGTTCAACTCGGGCTGCAGGATGTGCAGCACGCGGGCATGCTGCCGTTCGCGCAACTGGGCGAATTCCTCGGGCGACAGGCTGGCGAGCAGCGCGGCGGTTTCGGCGTCGTGCTCTATCGCGGCA
Source organism: Pseudomonadota bacterium (assembly GCA_021818065.1). Lineage (GTDB taxonomy): Bacteria > Pseudomonadota > Gammaproteobacteria > Burkholderiales > Burkholderiaceae_C > Thiomonas. Next base: position 2,685 of record JAKAFC010000099.1, on the reverse strand, counting down.
TAGAAGCGGGCGATGAAGGCTTCGGCGCTGCGCCCCAGCAGATCGGCGATCAGGCCGAGCAGGCGGGCGGCGGCGTCGCCATAGGGCGAGGCGGGCAGCGGCACCTCGGCGGGTTTGGCGACGGCTTGTTCCAGGCCCTCGGTCCAGTCTTGCCACCACTGGGTGCGGTCGGCCTTGTGCGCCTTGGTGGCGTAGAGCGCAGCGTCGGCATGGCGCAGCAGCACCTCGGCCTCGGCCTCATCGTGCGGATAGAGGGTCAGGCCCAGGCTCATGCCGACCTTGGCAAAGGCGCCATCGCCCAGGTCGAACGGGGTTTCCACGGCGGCATGGATGCGCGCCAGGACGATGGGCAGGTCGGCCGCCTGGGCGATGCCTTCGAGCGCGAGCACGAACTCGTCACCGCCCAGCCGCGCCACCAGGTCGGTCTCGCGTACCGCGGCCTTGAGGCGCTGGCCGAGCTGGCGCAGCAGCACGTCGCCAGCAGCGTGGCCGTGGGTGTCATTGACGGGTTTGAAGTCGTCCAGGTCCATGACGCCGACGGCCAGCAGCGTTTTGTGGCGCCTTGCGCGCGCCATGGCCAGGGGCAGGTGGTGCTCCAGGGCGAGGCGGTTGGGCAGGCCGGTGAGCGCATCGTGCCGAGCCAGATGGCGCTGCTGTGCCTGCTCCGATTCGAGTTCGGCCTTGAGGTCGATCTCGCCCACGGCGCGCTCGATGAGCTGCGCCACCCGCCGCAGCAGGGCGTGCAGGGCGTCGTCGAGATCACCGGCATTGAGCAGCACCAGCACCAGGCCCGCCCACAGCGTGCCGCCGCGGCGCATGGGCAACACCAGGGCGAGCTGCTGCCACTCGGGCAGGGAAAAGTCGCGCCAGGGCTGCAGCAGTGGCGAGTCGGTGTCGGTGTCGTGGGCTTCGCGCACGGCATGCCAGGCGCGCGCCAGGGCATGGTTGGCGTCGGGGTCGATGCGCAGCGGCGGCTGGGCACGCAAGGTCTCCAGGCCGTTGCCGCCTGCGGCCAGGGGCTGCACCACGCCATTGGCGTCGGGGTGGGCCACCCACACGGCGGCGAACATGCCGGTTTCGAGCAGCCGGGTGCAGGCGCTTTCCAGCACTTCGAGGTCGTTGCGCGCGCTGATGAGAATGTCGATCTGCGCCAGCACCGAGCGCACCAGTTCCTGCTGCCGTTCGCGGCTCTCGCGCGCCTTGTGTTCCGCCCGGGCCAGGTCGAGACGGTCGAGGCCGCGGCCCAGGCTGCGCGCCAGTTCCTCCAGCAGGCCGCGTTGTTCGCGGTTGATGCGCGCCTTGCTGGAACGGTAGATGCTGTAGATGGCGTCGAGACGGCCCTGGCGCAGCACGGGCAGGGCGGCCAGGGTTTGCAGGCCAAACGCATGCAAGCGATCCATCCACGGCACGGTCAGGCTGTCGGCGCCGCTTTGCACGAACACCGCCTTGGCATCGCGCCAGGCGGTGCCGAATGGGCCTTGGCCGGCGGTTTCATCGGCGTGCACGCTCAGTTGCAAGCCGTCGAGATACGCGGTGCGGCCGGCGGCGGCCAGGCGCTGCACCGTGCCGCGCCCGTCAGGGCGGCCGATCCAGGCCAACTGCATGCCTCCGGCTGTGACGCTGATGGCGCAGATGGCCTGAAACAGGCTTTGCTCGTCGGGAGCCTCGGCCACCACCTGGTTGGCCTGCGCCAATGCGGCATTGATTTCAGCCAGCCGGTGCTGGCGCTCGACAGCACGCGAAATGAATACGCCGCCAACCAGTTGCAGCACCAACAGCAGACCCCAGGTCAACAGCGTGGGCCAGCTCTGTCGCCACCACAGCCCGGTGAGCGCCGAAACGGGCAGGCTGGTGAAGGCCACCACCGAATGGTCGCCCAATCGTTGCCATGCACCCATGGTCTCTACCCCCCCGGCGGATTGCACCGGCCCCTGGAAAAAACCATGCGTGCGGCTGGGGTTGGCAGCGATCTCGCGCGCCAGCACGCCGCGTGCTGGCGCCCGGGCCAGGTCGTTGCGGGTGTGCGGCAGCGGCGCCGGCAAGCGGGCCAGCAGATAACCATCGCCGCGCAGCAGACCAATGGCGGGCACCCAGCGGTCGCGGCCGTCAAAGGCCGACAAGGTGTGCTGCAGATCGCTCAAGGCACGTTGCAGACCGAGGTTGAAGACCAGCACCACGGTCTTGTCGGTTGGCGGCACGCGCAGCGCGCAGCGTGCCGGCGTGGTGGTTTGCGTCGGATCGAACGGGTCGGGTTGCGACAGGCCGATCTGCACTTTGCCCGGGCTCTTCAGCGCGAGCTGAAAGCTAGGGCGGGAAGTGAAATCCGCCCGGGGCGGCAGCTTGCGGCCGGGCTTGGGGTCGGCCGCAAGCAGCGCGCCGTTGGGGGCCACCAGGGCAGCGCCGTCGATGAACGGCATGAGTTTGACCATGTCGTCCAGCCAGGGCTCGGGCTGCAGCAGCAGGCCGGGGTCGCGCTGCAGTTGCTGGCCCGCCATGTCGCAGGTGGACTGGACTTGGTCGAAGCGCTGGTTCATCGCGTCGGACCAGAAGGCGGCTTCGCTCTGCAGGATCTGCTGGATGCCCGCGCGGTTGCGCTCCCAACTGGTGTAGAGCACCAGGGCCACGCCCAGGGCGAGGACCAGGTTGGCGATCACCACCATCAGCAGGATGCGGCGGCGATCGGAG
>JAKAFC010000098.1 GCA_021818065.1 Pseudomonadota bacterium | reverse complement strand
CGGGCGGCACCATGTCGGGCCACAGGCCGCGCAGGGTGTGCAGCAGCGCGCGGGTGTCGGCCGTGGCGGCAAAGCGTGCGCCGCGCTCCGGCCGGAGGCGCTCGCCCGGCCGCCGGGTGAGCTTGAGCGCCACCGTCATGGCCCCCGCCAGCAGGTGTTCGCGGCGCAGGCGCATGGCGGCTTTCTGCGTCAGCCGGTCGAGCACGGCCAGCGCGCCCTCGGCGCTGCGCATGGCCGGCGGCAGCACATGCGAATGCCCCAGCGAACGCCGCGGGGTGGCTGCCGACACGCCCGAGGCCAGGCCGTGCAGCCGGTCAAAAAACGCCTCGCCTGCAATGCCACCCCACACCACACGCAACTGCTCGCGCCGTGCCCGCCACAGTTGCTCCACGCTGTGAATGCCCTGCGCCTGCAGCCGCGCCAGCATGCGCACGTTGATGCCGGTGAGGTCGGTGAGCTGCATGCGCAGCAGCGGGCCGGGCAGGTCGGCCGCGTCGAGCACCACCAGACCGTCGGGCTTTTGCAGGTTGGACGCCTGCTTGGCCAGAAACACATTGGGCGCAATGCCCACCGACACCCGCATGCACTCGCCCAGCGCCTGGCGTAGCGCGGCCTTGAGGCGCAGCGCCAGTTGCGTGGCGCGCTCGCGGCTGCTCCAGCCCATGGGCAGGCTGCAGGCCATTTCGTCGATGGACAGCACCTGCTCCACCGGGGCGATGCTGTCCACCACGGCCACGGCGCGGTGGTGGATCTGCACATACTCGGCGTGCCGCGCCACCACGAAGACGATGCCCGGGCAAAGCCTGCGCGCCTCGGCCACTTGCGTGCCGGTCTTCACGCCGAACGCCTTGGCCTCGTAGCTGGCGGCGATGCAGCAGGTGGTGTCGGCCAGCATGGGCACCACGCCCACCGGGCGCCCACGCAGCTCCGGGCAGAGCTGCTGCTCCACCGAGGCGAAGTAGGAATTGAAATCGACCAGCAGGCAACGCAGCGTCATGGCAGCTCGCGCCGCCCTGGCAGCGCGCCGAAATACTGTTTTTATGATCAGTATTTCACAACGCGGCTGGCGGTGCAACGCGGGCCCGGCGGCGCGATGGATCGGGTGCGTCCGGGGCACCACGGCCACAGGGCCTGCGGTCTGTTCACGCTATGGGTGCGCCCACGCCGTGGGCTGGGTGGCGCGCTCGTGGTCGAGCAGCGCCTGCTTGCGCGGCAGGCCGGCGGCGTAGCCGGTGAGCGCGCCGCGCTGGCCGACGATGCGGTGGCAGGGCACGACGATGAGCAGCGGATTGCGCCCCACCGCCGCCCCCACGGCCCGCGCGTGGGTCGCAGACAAGCCCAGCCGCTGCGCCAGCCCGGTGTAGCTGAGCGTCTGCCCGGCGGGCACGGTCTGCAACGCGCGCCACACCGCCTGCTGGAATGGCGTGCCCTGCAGCCGCAGCGGCAGGTCGAAGACGGTTGTGGCGTCGCGGAAGTAGGCCTGCAGTTGGGCGCGGGCACGCTGCAGCACGGGCGGGGCGGCGTCGGCAGCAACGCCTGCGACGCGCGGCGCAGCGGCGTCGAGCACACGCAGGGACAGCAGAGCATCGTCCTCGGCCGTGAGGCGCAGCGGGCCCAGCGGGCTGTCGATGATCAGTTCAGCTTGCATCTTGGTCTCCTCGTTTCAAGGCGCGGCGCCGCCGTTGCACTGCGGCCGCATCGCACCCGCCGCAGCGGCGGTGGCGGGTGCGCAGCGCGCAGGCGCCGGGGTCGGCGCGCGTCGCGTGCCTGCACTCTAGGGCCTGTGAACGCGATGTCTGCACTCGCGCTGGGGGTCTGGCGGCGAGCGGACGGCAGTCTCGTCGCCGTCGGACATTGCGTCCCGACGTTTTGCGCAACACAGCTTTGTGTTCGACAAAGCGCAAAGGCCGGGTAACTCCTGCCCCGCTGCAGCGCAGCAAACGGGATAATTCCCCTTCCAAGAAGGCGGATCAACGCCCCCCTGCACGACAACTTTTCCGGACGACTCGCCATGAATGCCCCCCTCCAACCCGACCTGGCCGCGCGCGCGGCGCGGCAAGCCGAAGTGGTTGCCGCGCTCAGCGCGGTGGTGCCGCCGCATATCCTGCTCTGGCAGCCGGAGGAAGTCACGCCCTACGAGTGCGACGGCCTCTCGGCCTACCGGCGCAAGCCTCTGGTGGTGGTGCTGCCGGAAACCGAGGCGCAAGTGGCGGCCACCCTCAAGGCCTGCCACAAGCTCAACGTGCCGGTGGTCGCCCGTGGCGCTGGCACCGGGCTGTCGGGCGGCGCCCTGCCCAATGAAGACGGCGTGCTGCTGGCGCTGGCGCGCTTCAACCGCATCAAGCGCATCGACCCCATCGCCCGCACCGCCACGGTGGAGTGCGGGGTGCGCAACCTCGCCATCTCCGAGGCCGCGGCGCCGCACGGCCTGTTCTACGCCCCCGACCCGAGCAGCCAGATCGCCTGCACCATTGGCGGCAACATCGCCGAGAACTCGGGCGGTGTGCATTGCCTCAAGTACGGCCTGACCGTGCACAACGTGCTGCAGGTGCGCGGCTACACGGTGGAGGGCGAGCCGCTCACCGTTGGCGGCCTGGCCTGCGACTGCCCCGGCCCCGATCTGTTGGCCGCGGTGATCGGCAGCGAGGGCATGCTCATGGTGGTCACCGAAGTGACGGTGAAGCTGTTGCCCAAGCCGCAACTGGCGCGCTGCATCATGGCCAGCTTCGACGACCTGCGCAAGGCGGGCGACGCGGTGGCCGCCATCATCGCCGCGGGCATCATTCCGGCCGGGCTGGAAATGATGGACCAGCCCATGACCGTGGCGGCCGAGGCCTTCGTCCACGCCGGCTACGACCTCGAGGCCCGCGCCATTCTGCTGTGCGAAAGCGACGGCACGCCCGAAGAGGTGGAAGAAGAGATCGGCCGCATGACCGCCGTGCTGTCGCGCTGCGGTGCCACCGCGCTCAAGTGCAGCGATAGCGAAGCCGAACGCCTGCGCTTCTGGAGCGGGCGCAAGAACGCCTTTCCCGCCACCGGCCGCATCTCGCCCGACTATTACTGCATGGACGGCACCATTCCGCGCAAGCGCGTGGCCGACATGCTCGAGGCCATTCAGGGCATGGAGCAGAAATACGGGCTGCGCTGCGTCAACGTGTTCCACGCCGGCGACGGCAACCTGCACCCGCTCATCCTGTTCGACGCCAACCAGCCCGGCGAACTGCACCGCGCCGAGGAATTCGGCGCCGAGATTCTGGAGACCAGCGTCGCCATGGGCGGCACCGTCACCGGCGAGCACGGCGTGGGCTTCGAGAAGATCAACGCCATGTGCGTGCAGTTCAGCCCCGAGGAGCGCGAGCAGTTCTTCGCCTTCCGCCGCGCCTTCGACCCGGGCGAGACGCTCAACCCCGGCAAGCAGATCCCCACCCACGCCCGCTGCGCCGAGTACGGCAAGATGCACGTGCGCGGCGGCCTGCTGCCCTTCCCCGACATTCCGCGGTTCTGACGCCCGGCGTCGCCCGACACTGGCCGCGGCCGCGCGCTGCGGCACCCCCTCCATGCAAGCAGACGATCTCATCCCTCTCTGGCAAGACCTGGTGCGCGACGCCGCCTCGCGCGGCGAGCGCATCCGCATCCACGGCGGCGGCAGCAAGGCGCCGTGGTGGGCGGCGGCGCAGCACAGCGGCGCCGACACCGCCGAGCACACCCTCGACACCACACTGCTGTCGGGCATCACCCACTTCGAGCCCACCGAGCTGGTGCTCACCGCGCGGGCCGGCACGCCGCTGGCCGACATCGAGGCGGCGCTGGCCGAACAGCGCCAGTTTCTGCCGTTCGAGCCGCCGCACTTCGCCCGTATCGGCCGCGCCACGCTGGGCGGCATGGTGGCCAGCGCCCTGAGCGGTCCGGCGCGCATCGGCGTGGGCGGGGTGCGCGACTTCGTGCTGGGCGCCAGTCTGCTTAACGGCCGCGCCGAGGTGCTGCACTTCGGCGGCGAAGTGATGAAAAACGTCGCCGGGTTCGACGTCTCGCGCCTGCTGTGCGGCTCGCTGGGCTCACTGGGCGTCATCCTCGACGTGTCGCTCAAGATCCTGCCGGTGGCCCCGGCGGAAACCAGCCTGCGCTTTGCCATGACCCAGGACGAAGCCATCACCCGCTGCAACACCTGGGCGGCGCAGCCACTGCCGCTCAACGCCAGCGCCTGGGTGCCCGACCGCAGCGGCGGCAGCGGCCGCGGCGTGCTTACCCTGCGCTTGCGCGGGGCGCAGGCCGCCGTGCAGGCCGCCTGTGCCAAGCTCGGCGGCGAACGGCTGGCCGAAGCCGACGCCGCCGCCTTCTGGACGGCGCTGCGCGAGCAGACCCTGCCCTGGTTCACCCCCACCTGGCCCGGCGACTCGCAGGCCGCGCTGTGGCGCCTGTCGCTGCCGCCCACCGCGCCCACGCTGGAACTGTCGGGCACGCAACTGGTGGAATGGTTCGGCGGCTTGCGCTGGCTCATCAGTGCTGCGCCTGCGCCCATCATCCACGAGGCCGCGCGCCAGGCCGGTGGCCATGCCACGCGTTTTCGCGGCGGCGACACCTCCACCCCGGTGTTCGACCCGGCACAACCCACCCTGCTGCGCATCCAGCGCAACGTCAAAACCGCCTTCGACCCGCACGGCGTGTTTCCCACCCTCTTCTGAACGCGATGGAAACCCATCTCAGTCCCGAATTCGCCGCCACGCCCGAAGGCCAGCAGGCCGAGGCCATCCTGCGCAACTGCGTGCATTGCGGCTTCTGCACCGCCACCTGCCCCACCTACCAGTTGCTGGGCGACGAGCTCGACGGCCCGCGCGGCCGCATCTACCAGATCAAACAGGTGCTCGAAGGCGCCGCGCCCACCCGCACCACCCAGCTCCACCTCGACCGCTGCCTCACCTGCCGCAACTGCGAAACCACCTGCCCCTCGGGCGTGGAATACGGCCGACTGGTGGACATCGGCCGCGCCGTGGTCGATGCCAAGGTGCCGCGCCCCAGCGGCGAATCCCTGGCGCGCTGGGCGCTGCGCGAAGGCATGACCTCGCGGCTGTTCGCCCCCGCCATCAAGCTCGGCCAGGCGCTGCGCCCGCTGGTTCCTGCGGCGCTGCGCGACAAGGTGCCGCCGCGCCAACGCGCGGGCAAGCGCCCGCAAGGCACGCACAGCCGAAAGGTGCTGATGCTCGCCGGCTGCGTGCAGCCCGCGCTCATGCCCAACATCGGCGCGGCCACCGCCCGTGTGCTCGACGCCGTGGGCGTGCAGCCGCTTGTGGCCGAGGGCACCGGCTGTTGCGGCGCCATCCGCCAGCACTTGAGCGACCACGACGGCGCCCTGGCCGATATGAAGCGCAATGTCGATGCCTGGTGGCCGCTGGTGGAAAGCGGCGCGGTCGAGGCCATCGTCATGGACGCCTCGGGCTGCGGCGCCATGGTCAAAGACTACGGCCACCACCTGCTGCACGACCCGGCCTACGCCGAGCGCGCCCAGCGCATCAGCGCGCTGTGCCAGGACATCAGCGAGTACCTGCCGCAGTTCGCCGCCCCGCTCAAGGCGCTGCTGAAGAACAAGCCGGTGGACCATCTGGCCTACCACCCGCCGTGCACCCTGCAACACGCGCAGCAAGTGCGCGGCAAGGCCGAAGGTCTGCTGCGCGAGCTGGGCTTCGAGGTCAAGCTGCCGCTGGAAAGCCATCTGTGCTGCGGCTCGGCCGGCACTTACTCGGTGCTGCAACCCGAGTTGTCCAAGGAGCTGCGCAACCGCAAGCTGCAGCACCTGGCCGAGACCGCGCCGCAGCGCATCGTCAGCAGCAACATCGGCTGCATCCAGCATTTGCAGACCGGCACCACCATTCCGGTGCAGCACTGGGTGGAACTGCTCGACGAAGCGCTGCACGGCAAGCCCTGACCCAGACCCGCCGCGGCGGGCGACCCGGGCTGTTGGATTTCCGCTCGCGTCGAGTTGTCAGTCCCGGCCTTGTTGTGGACAATGCAGGCGCCGGGACCGGGGGGTCCCGCCCGCAGCGTCGGCGGTGCCGACACCGCGTCCAACCGTTGCCGCCTTGCCCTGACGCTTCCCCGATGCTCCATGCCTGCGCCGCAGCTTGCGCAAGCTGCAGTCTGCCGAACGCGTCCTCACCGAGATCACCATGAAATTTTTTGCCTCCCTGCTGATGTCCCTGAGTCTGGCGGCCACCGCCTTCGCCGCTGCGCCCGGTGTGACCGACACGCAAATCGTCGTCGGCCAGTCGGCGCCCCTCACCGGACCGGCGGCGCAGATCGGCATTCGCCTGCGCATGGGCATCGAGGCCTACTTCAAGCAGGTCAATGCCGAAGGCGGGGTGGCCGGGCGCAGCCTCAAGCTCGTCAGCCTGGATGACGGCTACGAGCCGCCGCGCACCGTGGCCAACACCAAAACCTTTCTCGATGGCGGCGACGTCTTCGCCCTGCTGGGCTACGTCGGCACGCCCACCACCCTGGCGGCCAAGCCCCTGATCGACAACGCCGGCATCCCGCTCATCGGCCCGTTCACCGGCGCCATGGGGCTGCGCACCCCGGTCGACCCCAACATCTTCAACATCCGCGCCAGCTACAACGACGAAACCCGCAAGATCGTCGAGCAGTTCCTGTTCCTCGGCCTGAAAAAGATCGCCGTCTTCTACCAGGACGACGCCTACGGCATGGCCGGCCTCACCGGCGTGCAAAAGGCGCTGGCCGCGCACGACCTCAAGCCGGTGGCCACCGGCACGGTCAAGCGCAACACCGTGGACGTGGCTGCGGCACTGGCCTCCATTCTTCCGGCCAAGCCCGACCTGATTGTCGAGATCGGCACCTACACCGAGGTGGCCGCGTTCAACCAGCAGGCCATCGCCAAGGGCTACGGCGGGCAGTTCGCCAACGTCAGCTTCGTCGGTTCAGAAGCGCTGGCCAAGGCGCTGGGGCCCGAGGGGAACGGCGTCATCATCACCCAGGTCGTGCCCTTCCCCTTCTCCACCGTCACCCCGCTGGTGCGCGAGTACCAGGCGGCCATGAACGCCGCCGGGCACAAGAACGACTACGACTTCACCAGCCTGGAAGGCTTCATCGACGCCAAGGTGCTGGTGCTGGCACTGCGCAAGGCCGGCAAGGCGCCCACCCGCGCCAGCCTGATTGAGGCGCTCAACGGCATGAGCAACGAAAACCTTGGCGGCTTCACCGTGCGTTTTTCGCCCGACAACCATTCCGGCTCGGACTTCGTCGACGTCACCAGCATCACGGCCAGCGGCGGCTTCCGGCACTGACCGCGCGCTGCGGTTTCAGGCCGGCGCCTGCAGCGCCATTTCGATGTCCGGGCCGATGGCCTCGGGCTTTTCCTGCGGCGGGTAGCGCTTGAGCACCTGGCCGTCGCGCCCCACCAGAAATTTGGTGAAGTTCCACTTGATGGCGTGTGACCCCAGCAGGCCCGAGGCCTCCTGCGTCAGCCAGCGCCACAGCGGATGGGCGTGCTCGCCGTTGACATCGACCTTGGCGAACAGCGGAAAGGTGATGCCGTAACGCGCGGCGCAAAACTGCGCGATGTCGGCGGCGCTGCCCGGCTCTTGGCCGCCGAACTGGTTGCACGGAAAGGCCAGCACGCTGAAGCCCTGCGCGCCGTAACGCTGCTGCAGCGCCTGCAGCCCGGCGTATTGCGGGGTGAAGCCGCAGGCGCTGGCGGTGTTGACGATGAGCAGCACCTGGCCGCGCCACTGCGCCAGCGGCTGCGGCGCGCCGTGAAGGTCGGCGGCGGAAAACTCGAACACAGACTGCGCGGCAGCGGAGGCGGTCATTTCGGCATCTCCCCAAGCGTGGGTGCAACAGGCCCTGGCCGCTTCGCCACCCCGGGCCATGCGGCCAGCAGGATAGCAAGCAGAATCAGGCTACCACCGAACACCGCCTGCGTGCTCAGGTGCTCGGCCCCCAGCAGCACGGCGCTGCCACTGGCGAACACGATCTCCACCGTCATCACCACCGCGGTCAGCGCCGACGGCAGGCGCTCGGCGCCATATTGCAGCCCCAGGTTGGCGGCAAGAAAGGCCAGCGCCAGCAGCACCACGCCGAGCATCCAGAGGGGCTGCGCCGCAGGCAGCGGGGCGATGGCCCCGTGCATGGTCAACAGCGCCGCCACCCCACCGGCGACGATCACCCCCCCGGCAAACATGGCCAGTCCGCGCGCCTCGGCGGGGGTATGCCCATACTTGCGCAGCAGCACGTTGTTGAGGGCGAAGAACATGCCACCCACCACCCCGAGCCAGTCGGCCGGATGTTGCGGCAGGGGTAGACCGCCGTCCGCAGGCCACAGCACCACCATGGCCCCGGCCAGCGCCAGCGCCAGGCGCAGCCCGACCAGCCGCGTCAAACGCTCGTGCAGCAGCCAGCGCGCCAGCAGCGTGGCCCACACCGGCATCAGGTAGAACAGCAGCACCACCCGCACTACATCGCCCTCGGTCACACCCCAGTTGAAGGCGGCGTTGGTGGCGCCCGACGCCAGCAGAATGCCCCATAGCGGCCGATTGCGCACCAGCGCCACGACGGCAGACGGTCGCGCCAGAATCACCAGCAGCGTGCTCACCGCATAGGTCACGGCCGTGGCCCACAGCGGGTTCAGCCCCAGGGCGTTGAGGTGGCGAAACGGCCACCACGACACACCCCAGACCAGGGCGTTGAGCATCAGACCGCCGATCGCGGCGGTCGTTTGGCGAACATCGTGCATGGACAGCTAAGGGGAATGGAAGCGGTGCAGAATACCCTGCCTGGATCGATCATGCTGCGCAGCGTCATGCCGGTTTTGAACAGCGCCCTGTCGGAAAAGCGGCTCATTTGCGACAAAATTGGCACCGCGTGCGGCGTCAAACACTGTAAAGTTCAAGCCTCAATAGATCGCGGCGCCGTGGCCTGCATGCAGCATCGTCTGACGGCCGTTTGGGCAGCCGCGCGTTCGGCACCGACTTGGAAGGTTCAACCATGCGCGAGGCAACGGCGGCACAAGGTCTGCTCGACGTCGCAAGCGACATCTTGCGCGGCTTGGCCGATGGCCAGCCGTTGCCCGAGCTTGCCGAGCGGCTGTGTCGCATGGCCGAGCGCCAGGCGCCGGGGCGCATCGCCAGCCTGCTGCGCATGGGCGCTGACGGCCTCCTGCATCCCCTGGCTTTGCCCAGCGCCCCGCAGGAGCTGATGCAATCGCTCGACGGCCTCACCCCCGGGCCCAAGGCCGGCTCCTGTGGCAACGCCGTGCTGCACAACGCGCCCACCTTCATCGCCGACATCCCCACCGATCCGCGCTGGGACGACCTGCGCGCCGTGGCCGAGCAGTGGAATCTGCGCTCGTGCTGGTCGTGGCCGGTACGCGATGGCGACACCGTGCTCGGCAGCTTCGCCCTCACCAGCCTCCAGCCCGGCGTGCCCGACGACGACGAGCGCGAGCTGCTCGAATTCGTCGCCTCCATCGCCGGCGCCCTGCTGCGCATGGACGCGCTGCAGCGCGCGCGCGACTCGGCGGCGCTGCTGCGCCAGGCCATGCTCGACAACGCCCTGGTGGCCATCGCCCTGGTGGGCGATCGCACCATCCGCGGCGCCAACGCCCGCATGGCCGAGATGTTCGGCTACCCCGACGCCCAGGCGCTGGTTGGCCTGCCGGCGCGGGCCGTCTATGCCAGCGATGCCGAATACGAGGCCGCCGGAGCGGCGCTGTACGCGGCGATGGCGCAGGGCAACAAGACCACGCGCGAGGTACGCATGCGTCGTGCCGACGGCAGCGTGTTCTGGTGCGAGCTGTCGGGTCAGGCCGTGGCCGACCAGCCCGGCGTCGATTCGGTCTGGGTGGGGCAGGACGTGACCGAGCGCCACGCCGCGCAGGAGCGCCTGCACTGGCAGGCGCGGCACGACGCCCTCACCGGCCTGCCCAAC
>JAKAFC010000097.1 GCA_021818065.1 Pseudomonadota bacterium | reverse complement strand
GGTGCGGGCGTCGACCGCGGCCTTGATGCGATCGACCATTTCGTCGCTGCTGACGATTTCCTTGCCGGGTCGATGGCCGCAGCGCTTGGCGCCCACCTGGTCTTCAATGTGCATCCCGGCGGCACCGAACTTGATCAGGCTCTTGACCGTGCGCGCGATGTTGAAGGCGCTGGGGCCGAAGCCAGTGTCCACATCCACCAGCAGCGGCAACTCGCAGACGTCGGTGATGCGGCGCACATCGGTGAGCACGTCGTCGAGGGTGTTGATGCCCAGATCGGGCATGCCCAGCGAGCCGGCGGCAACGCCGCCGCCTGAGAGGTAGATGGCCTTGAAGCCCGCTCGCTGAGCCAGCAGGGCGTGGTTGGCGTTGATCGCGCCCACGATCTGCAGCGGGCTTTCCTCGGTCAACGCAAGGCGCAGCCGGGCGCCAGCGGTCGGGTGGGTCATGGCAGGGTTCCGCGCTGTGTCGGATCAGAGCAGATGCTGGACGCCAGCCTTCTCTTCTTCGAGTTCGGCCAGGGTTTTGTTGATGCGCTCTTGCGAGAAGGCGTCGATGGGCAGATCGCGCACCAGTTGGTACTCGCCTCCGGCGCAAGTCACCGGGAAGCCGAACATGGTGTCTTTCGGAATGCCGTAGGCGCCGTCGGACGGAATGCCCATGCTGACCCAGCGGCCGTTGGTGCCCAGCGCCCAGTCGCGCATGTGGTCGATGGCGGCATTGGCCGCCGATGCCGCAGAGCTGAGGCCGCGCGCCTCGATGATGGCGGCGCCGCGCTTGCCCACCGTGGGCAGGAACACGTCGCGGTTCCAGGCTTCGTCGTTGATGAGGTCTTTCACCGACTGCCCGCCCACGGTGGCGAAGCGATAGTCGGCGTACATGGTGGGCGAGTGGTTGCCCCAGACGCAGACCTTCTCCAGATCGGCCACGGCCCGGCCGGTCTTGGCGGCAAGCTGGCTCAGGGCGCGGTTGTGATCCAGGCGCAGCATGGCGGTGAAGTTCTTTGCCGGCAGATCGGGGGCCGACTTCATGGCGATGTAGGCATTGGTGTTGGCCGGGTTGCCCACCACCAGGGTTTTGACCGTGCGCTTGGCCACGGCGTTGAGCGCCTTGCCCTGGGCGGTGAAGATCTGCGCGTTGGCGGAGAGCAGGTCGCGCCGCTCCATGCCCGGGCCACGCGGACGGGCGCCGACCAGCAGCGCATAGTCCACGTCCTTGAAGGCGGTCATGGGGTCGCCGTGGGCGCTCATGTCGGCCAGCAGCGGGAAGGCGCAGTCTTGCAGTTCCATCATCACCCCGGTCAGCGCCTTTTGCGCCTTCTCGTCGGGGATTTCCAGCAGTTGCAGAATCACTGGCTGATCGGCGCCGAGCATCTGGCCGGAGGCGATGCGAAACAGCAGCGCATAGCCGATCTGGCCAGCGGCTCCGCTGACGGTGACGCGCACGGGGGCTTTGGACATGAAGGACTCCTGGTTCGGTGAGGGCCGAACGCGTCCGTTCGGAAGAGGCGACGCGGTTCGGCGCGAGTGGCTACAGAGAAGGCGCCATCGGGCGCCGCGTTGTGCACTGCAGTATGCGAGTCAGTTTAGGCCCGGTCCGCGGTGGCGTCAATCACTCCTCTATCTTATATAAGATGTTTATTATCAAACGCTGGACAAGCCTGTCGTCCCTATGCTGCAATGCACGACATCATGGCCACCCGCACAGCACCCGATCCCGCGCTGCAGGCACCAGCCGCGCCCGGCGCGACGGCCAACCCGAGTTTCAGTCCGCTGTATCGGCAGATCAAGGGTCTGATCACCCGCAGCCTGCAGCACGGTGACTGGAAGCCGGGCGAGCTCATTCCCAGCGAGGCCGATCTGGCGCGGCGTTTCGGCGTCAGCCAGGGCACGGTGCGCAAAGCGGTGGACGAACTCGCCGCCGAAGGTTTGCTGCTGCGTCGGCAGGGCCGCGGCACCTTCGTGTCCACGCACCACGAGGAGCGGGTGAAGTTTCGTTTCCTGCGCCTGGTGCCCGACGCCGTGGAGGGCGAGCGCGCTCTGCCGCAGCCGATGGAGCGGCATTTCCTGGAATGCCGCCGCACCCGGGCGTCGCAGGAAGTGGCGCGTGCCCTTGGTGTCAAGCAGGGCGAAAGCCTCACCCAGATTCGGCGCCTGCTGTTGCTGGCGGGCGAGCCCGTGGTCTATGAAGACATCTACCTGCCCGGCGCCGCGTTCCGCGCCCTCACGGCCGAGCGGCTCGACAGCTACCGCGGGCCGCTGTACGCGCTGTTTGAGTCGGAATTCGCCACCCGCATGGTGCGGGCCGAGGAAAAGCTGCGCGCCGTCAACGCCAGTGCGGCCGAGGCGGAACTGCTGCGGGTGCAGGAAGGCGAGGCGCTGTTGCTCGTCGAGCGCTTGTCCTTCAGCTATGGTGAACTGCCGGCGGAATATCGCCGCGGCCTGTACAACACCCGTCATCATCACTACCGCAACGAACTGAATTAGGAGCGCCAGCGCAAAGACTTTTCTCGCAGCGTGGCGACGCGTCGTCATGCTGCAATGCAATAGACTCAAAATCAACGCAGCTTCTTGGCGCCTCGGCCTTTGGTTCCGCACGGGTGCCGGAAAATGGATGCGACAACAACAGTTCACAACGAGGACAGCGTCATGACAAAACCTGCTTCGCCGCCGGCCCGCCCGGTGTACCGCAACATCCACATCACCCAGATCGTGGGTTACCGCCTGCCGCTGGCGGGCATCGTTTCCATCCTGCACCGGGTCAGCGGCGCGGTGATGTTTCTGGCCCTGCCGCTGGTGCTGTGGGCGTTCGACGCCAGCCTGCGCAGCGCCGACAGCCACGCCGCGATCGGGCAGTTTCTCTCGCACTGGATCGTCAAACTCATCCTGCTTGGGCTGTTCTGGGCGCTGATGCACCACCTCGTCGCTGGCGTGCGGCATTTGTGGATGGACGCGTTTCACGCCGTCAGCAAGGCGCAGGGGCGGCACCTGGCCGTCATCACCTTCGTCGTGTCGCTGGGGCTGACGGGGCTGTTCGGTCTGAAGCTGCTGGGGGTGTACTGACATGAGCGCCAACAACATCGGCAACAAGCGCCTGGTCGTCGGCGCCCATTACGGCCTGCGCGACTGGATGGCGCAGCGCGTCACCGCAGCAGTGATCGCGGTGTTCACCCTGGTGCTGCTTACCTATTTCCTCGCCCCCGGCCCTCTCGACTACGCCCGCTGGCACGGCCTGTTTGCACAGCAGTGGATGAAGCTCCTGACCTTCGTCACGGTGTTGGCGCTGATCTATCACGTCTGGGTGGGGATGCGCGACATCTGGATGGACTACGTCAAACCCGTCAGTGTGCGTCTGCTGCTGCAGATTGGCACCATTTTGTGGCTATTGGCTTGCGCGGGCTGGGCCTTGCAAGTGTTGTGGAGAGCGTAAATGCAGGTCAGCAATCGCAAATTCGATGTCATCATTGTCGGCGCCGGCGGCTCCGGCATGCGCTGCGCGCTGCAAATGGCCCGCGCCGGGCTGGACGTGGCCGTGCTGTCCAAGGTGTTCCCCACGCGCTCGCACACCGTGGCGGCGCAGGGGGGCGTGGCGGCCTCGCTGGGCAATATGAGCGAGGACAACTGGTACTGGCATATGTTCGACACCGTCAAGGGCTCGGACTACCTGGGCGACCAGGATGCCATCGAGTTCATGTGCCGCGAGGCGCCCAGCGCGGTGTATGAGTTGGAGCACTTCGGCATGCCCTTCGACCGCAACCCGGACGGCACCATCTACCAGCGCCCGTTCGGCGGCCACACCGCCAACTTCGGCGAGAAGGCGGTGCAGCGCGCCTGCGCCGCGGCCGACCGCACCGGCCACGCCATGCTGCACACCCTGTATCAGCAGAACGTCGCCGCGCGCACCCACTTTTTTGTCGAGTGGATGGCGCTGGACCTGATTCGCAATGCCGAAGGCGAGGTGCTCGGCGTGGTGGCGCTGGAAATGGAAACCGGCGACGTCACCATCTTCGAAGGCAAGGCCACGGTGCTGGCCACCGGCGGCGCCGGGCGCATCTTCGCCGCCAGCACCAACGCCTTCATCAACACCGGCGACGGTCTGGGCATGGCGGCGCGTGCTGGCATTCCGCTGCAGGACATGGAGTTCTGGCAGTTTCACCCCACCGGGGTGTCGGGTGCGGGCGTGCTGATCACCGAAGGCGTGCGCGGCGAGGGCGGCATTCTGCTCAATGCCAACGGCGAGCGCTTCATGGAGCGTTACGCCCCGACCTACAAAGACCTGGCGCCGCGCGATTTCGTCTCGCGTTCGATGGACCAGGAAATCAAGGAAGGTCGGGGTTGCGGCCCGCGCAAGGATCATGTGCTGCTCAAGCTCGACCACCTCGGGGTGGAGACCATCCACAAGCGACTGCCCTCGATCTACGAGATCGCGCTGCGCTTTGCCAACGTGGACTGCACCAAAGAGCCCATTCCCGTGGTGCCCACCATCCACTACCAGATGGGCGGTATCCCGGCCAACATCCACAGCGAAGTCGTGGTGCCCGGTGCCGATGGCAGCGAGCAGGTGGTGAACGGCTTGTATGCCATCGGTGAATGCTCCTGCGTGAGTGTGCACGGCGCCAACCGCCTGGGCACCAACTCCCTGCTCGACCTGCTGGTGTTCGGCCGCTCGGCGGGCAACCGCATCATCGCCAGCGACGTGCACAAGCGCAGCCACAAGCCTCTGCCCAAAGACGCCGCCGAGCGTTCGCTGGCGCGGTTGGCGCAACTCGATGCCACGACCTCGGGCGAGGGGAGCCACGTCGTGGCCGATGCCATTCGCAGCACCATGCAGAGCAAGTGCGGGGTGTTCCGCACCGAGCAACTGATGGCCGAGGGCGTGCGGCAGATCCACGACCTGGCGGCGCAGACCGAGCGCATTTACGTCAAGGACAAATCGCGGGTGTTCAACATGGCGCGCATCGAGGCGCTGGAAGTCGACAACCTGATCGAAGTCGCCAAGTCCACCATGGTGTCGGCCGAGGCGCGCAAGGAAAGCCGCGGCGCGCACTATCACAACGACCACACCGAGCGTGACGACCAGAACTGGCTCAAGCACACCTTGTGGTGGCGCGACGGCAGCCGTCTGAGCTACAAGGACGTGAAGCTCAAGCCGCTCACGGTCGAACCCTTCAAACCCAAGGCCCGCACATTCTGATGGATCAAACGCCGACCACTGCGTCGGCCCAAGGAGCGCCCATGAGTGACACGCGCACGATGCGTTTTTCGATTTACCGCTACGACCCGGAAAAAGACGCCAAGCCCTACATGCAGGACGTTGAAGTGACGCTGCAGCACACCGACAAGATGCTGCTCGACGCCATTCAGCGCATCAAGTGGGAGGTGGACGATTCGCTGTCGTTCCGTCGTTCCTGCCGCGAAGGCGTGTGCGGCTCGGATGCGATGAACATCAACGGCAAGAACGGCCTGAGCTGCATCACCAACCTGCTCACCCTCAAGGAGCCGGTGGTGCTCAAGCCGCTGCCCGGTCTGCCGGTGATCCGCGACCTCATCGTCGACATGACGCAGTTCTTCAACCAGTACCACTCGATCAAGCCGTACCTGGTCAACAACACCCCGCCGCCGGAAAAGGAGCGCCTGCAAACGCCCGCCGAGCGCGAGGAGCTCAACGGCCTGTACGAGTGCATCCTGTGTGCGAGCTGCTCCACCTCGTGCCCGAGCTTCTGGTGGAACCCCGACAAGTTCGTCGGCCCGGCCGGGCTGCTGCAAGCCTATCGCTTCATCGCCGACAGCCGCGACGAAGCCACCGGCGAGCGCCTGGACAACCTCGACGACCCCTACCGGCTGTTCCGCTGCCACACCATCATGAACTGCGTGGATGTGTGCCCCAAGGAGCTCAATCCCACCATGGCCATCAGCAAGATCAAGGAGATGATGGTGCGCCGCGCCGTCTGAGCCCGTCATGTCGCACGCCAACGAGCCCGCCAACGCCGCCGATCTGTCGCGCCTGCGCTGGCGTGCGCGGCGCGGCATGCTGGAAAACGATCTGATCCTGCAACGCTACTTCGCCCAGTGCGAAACCCCGTTGCGCAACGAAACCGTGACCGCGCTGCACGCCTTGCTCGCGCTCGACGACAACACCTTGTTCGACCTGCTGCTGCGCAAGACGGCGCTGCCCGAGGCCATCGACCAGCCACAGGTACGACATTTGCTCGAAACCTTGCAGCAGCTTTGAAACCGGCCAAGACCGGCTTGCCTTTTTCGTGCCCGGAGCTGAGCTCCGGGACCTCCAGACACCCTTCCCGGAGACATGCAAATGACCATATCCACCTCGACCGCCACCCTGTCGTTCAGCGATGGTTCGCCCAGCATCGACCTGCCCATCCACAAGGGCACCGTCGGGCCTGACGTCATCGACATCCGCAAGCTCTACGGCCAGACCGGCAAGTTCACCTACGACCCGGGCTTTCTGTCCACGGCGTCGTGCAGTTCGGCCATCACCTATATCGATGGCGACAAGGGCGAGTTGCTGTACCGCGGCTACCCCATCGAACAGATCGCGGTGCAGTGCGACTACATGGAGACCTGCTACCTGATTCTGTACGGCGAGCTGCCCAATGCCGCGCAGAAAAAGGCGTTCACCGACCGCATCACCCAGCACACCATGGTGCACGAGCAGATGCAGTTCTTCCTGCGCGGATTCCGCCGCGACGCCCACCCGATGGCCGTGCTCACCGGCTTGGTGGGTGCGATGTCGGCGTTCTACCCGGACTCGATCAACGTCAATGACCCCGAGCAGCGCGACATTTCGGCGATCCGCCTGATCGCCAAGATGCCCACCCTGGTGGCCATGGCCTACAAATACAACATGGGCCAGCCCTACATGTACCCGCGCAACGAACTGAGCTACGCCGGGAACTTCATGCGCATGATGTGGGCCACGCCCTGCGAAGACTACACGCCCAACCCGGTGATCGAGCGCGCGCTCGATCGCATTTTCATCCTCCACGCCGACCACGAGCAGAACGCCTCCACGTCCACGGTGCGACTCTGTGCCTCCAGCGGCACCAACCCGTTCGCGGCCATCGCCGCCGGCGTAGCCTGCCTGTGGGGTCCGGCGCACGGCGGTGCCAACGAGGCCTGTCTGAACATGCTCGACGACATCCAGGCCCGGGGCGGCGTGGCCAAGATCGGCGAGTTCATCAACGAGGTCAAGGACAAGAACTCCTCGGTGCGCCTGATGGGCTTCGGCCACCGGGTCTATAAGAACTACGACCCGCGCGCCAAGCTGATGCGCGAGACCTGCCACGAAGTGCTCGATGCACTGGGCCTGCACGACGACCCGTTGTTCAAACTGGCGATGACCCTGGAAAAAATTGCTCTGGAAGACGATTACTTCATCCAGCGCAAGCTCTACCCCAACGTGGACTTTTATTCGGGCATCGTGCAAAAGGCCATCGGCGTGCCGGTGTCGCTGTTCACCGCCAACTTCGCCCTGGCGCGCACGGTGGGCTGGATCGCCCAGCTCAACGAAATGCTCACCGACCCGGAGTACAAGATCGGCCGTCCGCGTCAGCTGTTCACCGGCGCGGTGCGTCGCGACGTCAAGCCCATCGCCCAGCGCGGGTAAGACGCATTCAGGCTGCTGCCGGCGGCAGCAGCATCACCAGCTTGTAATCGGGTTGCAGCGCGGCGCGCAGGGTCAGCTGCTCGAACACCACCCGGCCCAGCCGCGGATGCACAAAGCCGCGGGCGCCGCCCTCGCGCTCCTGCACGTCGTTGCGCTGCCACAGTGCGGCAAATTCGGCGCTGCGGCGAGCGAGTTCCTCGATCAATTCCAGCACGGCAGCGCTCTGCAGCCGTCCCGCGCAGTCGGCGCGGAATTCCGCCACCAGGCGCTGCGAGCGCTCGCTCCAGTCGTCGATCAGGCTGCGTGCTTGCGGGTTGAAAAACAGAAAGCGCAGCAGGTTGGGTGTGGGATTGGGCGTGGCTTGTTCGCCCGCGCTACCGATATCGCCCGCCTGCCAACCGAGAAACAGCTCCGCGGCCGGAGCGTTGCCCGCCACCACATCCCAGCGCGGATTGAGCACATACGCCGGATGGACGATGGACTGCACGCTGCGCAACATGGCATCGACCGCCCGCGGCGCGGGCTGTGGCGCGCTGGGGTCGCGGCGCTGCGCCAAAACGAACAGATAGGCGCGCTCAGCGGCCGTGAGTTGCAGCGCCTGCGCCAGCGCCTCCAGCGTTTTCACCGAGGCCGCGACGTCGCGGCCCTGTTCCAGCCAAGTGATCCATGTCGCACTGACACCGCACAACGCGGCCAGCTCTTCGCGCCGCAGACCCGGGGCGCGGCGCCGCCCCGCCGACGGCAGGCCTGCCGCATCGGGCGTCAGACGGTTGCGATGCAAGCGGATGAAGTCCCCCAGCAACCGGCTGGATGGGACGTCGCTGGCGACGGAGGATGAATGGGTCGGCATGGTGTTGTCGCAACGGGCCGATCGATGAACGGGCCGAAAGGTGCGCAGAACGACGCAGGGTGGTGAGCATTTATACCAGGATAATTCATCATCTTGTACCAGGAAAAAAGCATCGCTATGGTGTAGGCACGGCTGGATGACCGCAGCCGTGGGGATGGAGAACAGACGATGAAACAGCACGCTCTGGCCGCGCAGCAGTTTGGTGCCACTGCCGAGGCCTATCGCACCAGCGCCGTGCATGCGCAGGGCCACGACCTGCAGCGGCTCGGCGCCCTGGCGCGTGCGTTACCCGGCGGCCTCGCTCTCGACCTGGGCTGCGGGGCCGGGCATGCCAGCTTCGCCCTGGCAGCGGGCGGCATGCAGGTCAGCGCTTGCGACCTGTCGGCCAACATGCTGGCAGTCGTCGCCCACGAGGCCGCGGCGCGGGGGTTGGCGACCATCACCCCCTGCCAGACCCAGGCCGAGGTGTTGCCGTTCGCTGATGCCACATTCGACCTCGCGGTGACGCGGTTTTCGGCGCACCACTGGTCCGACGTGCCTGCCGCGCTGCGCGAATTGCGCCGGGTGCTCAAGCCGCAGGGCGTGCTGGTGGTGATCGATGCCGTGGCGCCGGAACGCCCGGCCTGTGACACCGTGTTGCAGACCGTGGAAATCCTGCGCGACGCCTCGCATGTGCGCGACTACCCCGTGTCGGAGTGGACGCGCATGCTGCAGCACAGTGGTTTTACCGCGCCGCAGACCGAGGTCTGGACGCTCACCATGGACTTCGCCTCCTGGGTGGCGCGCATGCGCACCCCCGCGCTGCGGCAGCAGGCCATCCGCGATGTGCTGGCGCATGCTGCGCAGGAGGTGCGCGAGACCTTGCGGGTGCAAGAGGACGGCAGCTTCGATCTGCCGGTGGCCTGGATGCAGACCCGGCCCGGTGCAACTTGACCCTCGCCAACTAAAATCAACCTTTCATGACAAGTCTTGCGCGCGGCGCGTGCAAGACCCTGGAGACGCCAATGGGCCGAACGCTTTACGACAAATTGTGGGACGAGCATGTGGTGCGCACCGAGAGCGACGGCACCGCGCTGCTCTACATCGACCGCCATCTGGTGCACGAAGTGACCAGCCCGCAGGCTTTCGAGGGCCTGCAGCTTGCCGAGCGCAAGGTTTGGCGCATCAGCGCCAATCTGGCCGTGGCCGATCACAACGTGCCCACCACCGACCGGGCCGAGGGCATCGCCGATCCGATTTCGCGGCTGCAGGTCGATACCCTCGACGCCAACTGCGCGGCCAACGGCATCACCGAATTCCGCATGAACGACCGCCGCCAGGGCATCGTGCATGTCATCGGCCCGGAGCAGGGCGCCACGCTGCCCGGGATGACGGTGGTGTGCGGCGATTCGCACACCAGCACCCATGGCGCCTTCGGCGCACTGGCGTTTGGTATCGGCACCAGTGAGGTCGAGCATGTGCTGGCGACGCAA
>JAKAFC010000096.1 GCA_021818065.1 Pseudomonadota bacterium | reverse complement strand
CGCGCCGTACTGCGAGCGCAACCAGTCGAGCTTGAAGCGGTTGGGAACGTTGAGGATGGCGGTGCTGCCATCGTCAGTCCAGACGGGTGCGGCCAGGGGCTTGATCCAGGCGGCGAATTGTTGGTCAGGAATGACTGTCGCCAATTGCGCGCAGCACTGCTGCCAGGAAGGATCTTGAGTCATGCAAAGCGTAAGAATGCGAACAGGAAGCAGGAATGAGCAATGGGGGTGGCGGGCAGCAGGATGCGAAAGCTCGGTGCGTTTTTTCGGGTTGCCCGGAGCCGAGAGCAGGAAAGACGTGCCGAGGTAGTTTGCTACCCAATGTTGCCAACGGCACCGTTGAAGCTGATCGACAGAGAACGTGGCCCGAGACCGAACCGTGGCCTGCCATGACGCTTCGAACGGCGACCCGAGGTGTGCCAGCCGGGAGGGTCAGTTTAACCCGGCGCCATGAGTTATCCACAGTCTGTGCATCAAATTTTTGATCCCGCGGACGGGTTTGCTTGGTCGGTCTTTGGAGCAGGCAAATGGCGCTGATCGCGCCAGGATTGCAGCGCAATCGCTGCAATCTTTGCGGGTGGAGCAGGGCTGACATTGACAAACGCGCGGATAGTCACTCCAATAGAGGGCTTTTTTCTGAACCGTCGTCGAAGCGCCGTCCCTGCCGAACTTGCCGTGTCGACAGGGTTTGCAGGGGCCCGCACCTAGTGAGGCGCAACAGGGCCGCACCAAGACGTCGTTTGGAGAGCTTGTCGAATCTGCCCTCCTGACCTTCGAGCCGAAGGCGGGACCTTTTGCTCAAGGTGAGTGTCATGAAACGTACCTATCAACCCTCGAAAACCCGCCGTCAGCGCACCCACGGCTTTTTGGTGCGGATGAAGACCAAGGGTGGTCGCGCTGTCATCAATGCGCGCCGGGCCAAGGGCCGCAAGCGTCTGTCGGTCTGAGCGTTCGCTCGTCTGCGGCGTTCCAGCCCGCGATGCCTGCGGCGCCGGGGCGCCCGTTGCGCCACGTGGTTGGCTCGGGGTTCCAGCGTTTGTCGCTCGCTCGGCCATGACGCAGCTGCCCCAGGGGCATCAGTGCGGCGTGTCCATCGACATGCTGCGGCAGCCTGAGGCGTTTGCGGCGTGTTTTTCCGCGCGTTACGCCCAAGCGGCCGAGTTTCGGCTGCACTACCGCGCGGCACCGCCCGAGTGGATGGCGGCTGCGTCCAGACCCATGACCTGCTGGCTCGGTCTGGTCATTCCCAAAAAGTTTTGCAAGCCTGCGGTTCGCCGCAACCTGATCAAGCGGGTGATGCGGCAGACGCTGCGCGAGCTGCGCCTGCCCGCGGGTGCCGAACTGCGCGCGCCAGTATTGATGCTGCGGCTGACGCGCAAATTGCCGCCGGAGTTCCGCAGCGCCGCCTCGCCCGCGCTGCGGGCCCATGTGCAGCAGGCCGTGAACGCTTTGCTCGGAGCCTGGGTCGAACGCACGGTGCAGACTTTGGAGGCGGGGGCGTGATGAAGCGGCTGTTGATCGCCCTGGTGCGCGGCTATCGCCTGTTGCTCAGTCCTTGGGTGGGGGGGCAATGCCGGTTCTACCCCACATGCTCGGCCTACACCATTGAGGCGCTGGAGAAACACGGCGCGGCAGCGGGCAGCTACCTTGGCGCGGTGCGCATTTTGCGTTGCCAGCCTTGGTGTCAGGGTGGGCACGAGCCGGTTCCGGCGCAGTTCACCTGGGCGCCGTGGCGTCGCGACGCCACCACCGAAGCCGAGCATCCGTCTGCGCCGCAGCCGGCGTCATCGCCGCCCATGCACAATAGCGAGTCTTTGCCGGACGAACCGGCGCCGCGCTCGGCCTCGGCCGCAGACGGCACCACCTCGTCCGCCCCGCCCCCAGCACCCTGAATCCCTTCAGGCAGTTCAGCCTCACCACACAACAGGATTTGCGTATGGATTTCCGCCGTTCGGTACTCTGGGTGGTCTTCACCATGTCGATGATTTTTCTGTACAACGCCTGGTTGCGCTACAACGGCGAAACCGACTTGTTCGGAACGCCACCGGCCCACCCGGCGCAGGTCGCCAGCGCGCCGACCAGCGCGGTGCCGCAAGCCACACCCGGCACGCCGACACTGCCTGCCAGCGGAGCCGTGGCCACGGCTCCGGCGCAGACGACCGCGGCGCAACCCGCCGCGCAGCTGGTCTCCATCCGCACCGACCTGATGGACGTGAAGATTTCCTCGCGCGGCGGCAACCTGGTCTATGCCAAGCTGCTGAAGTACGAGAGCCGCACCGAGCCGGGCAAGAACGTGGTGCTGTTCGACGACACCACCAACAACATCTACATGGCGCAATCGGGCTTGATCGGCGGCGACTTTCCCAATCACGAAACCGAGATGACGGTGTTGCCCGGCCCGCGCGACATGGGCGACGCCAAGACGTTGCAGGTCAAGCTGGTGTCGCCTGACATGGGCGGCATCAAGCTCGAGCGCACCTACACCTTTACCCGAGACAGCTATGTGGTGGACGTGCAGAACACCATCACCAACACCGGCAGTGCGGCGGTGGCGCCGCAGCTCTACATGCAGCTGGTGCGCGATGGCAACACGCCGCCGGGTGATGAGTCACACTTCTATCACACCTACACCGGCCCGGCGTATTACGACAACGCCAACAAGTTCCAGAAGTTCGAGTTCAAGGACCTGAAGACCAACGAGGCGCCGAAGAAGGCCGACAGCGGTTGGGCGGCGATGATTCAGCACTACTTCGTCTCGGCCTGGGTGCCGCAGCCGTACGAGGGCCCGCGCGACCTTTACACCCGCAAGCTGGGCGAGAACCTGTATGCCGTGGGCGTGATCCAGCCGCTGGCGCAGATTGCCCCGGGCAAGAGCCTCACCACCGATGCCAAGCTGTTCGTCGGCCCCGAGCTGGAGAGCACCTTGGGCGCGCTGGCGCCCGGCCTGGAGCTGGTGAAGGACTATGGCTGGGTGACCATCCTGGCCAAGCCGATCTTCTGGCTGCTGGAAATGATCCACAAGGTGGTGCAGAACTGGGGCTGGTCCATCATCGTGCTGACGCTGCTGATCAAGCTGGCGTTCTTCCCGCTGACGGCAGCAAGCTACAAGTCGATGGCGCGCATGAAGGCCGTGGGCCCGCGCATCAATGCCCTGCGCGAGCAGTACAAGGGCGACCAGGCGAAGATGAATCAGGCCATGGTCGAGCTCTACCGCAAGGAGAAGATCAACCCGCTGGGCGGCTGTCTGCCCATCGTCATCCAGATCCCGGTGTTCATTGCGCTGTACTGGGTGCTGCTCTCCAGCGTCGAACTGCGCGGCGCGCCGTGGATTTTCTGGATTCATGACCTCTCGGCCAAGGACCCGTTCTACATCCTGCCCGCCGTCATGACCGCGACCTCGTTCCTGCAGGTCAAGCTCAACCCCACCCCGCCGGACCCGATGCAGGCGCGGCTGATGTGGATCATGCCCGCGGCCTTCTCCATCATGTTCTTCTTCTTCCCGGCGGGCCTGGTGCTGTATTGGCTGACCAACAACACCACGTCCATCGCGCAGCAGTGGTTCATCAACAAGAAGATGGGCGTGGGCGTGTTGACCGACGCCACGGCCGCCAAGTAAGCCCGGCGCGTCGGGTGCGCGGGCGCGAACGGCCATGAATCTGTTGGCGCAGGACGCCGATCCGGTGGCCGCCATCGCCACCGCGCCCGGCCGCGGCGCGGTGGGCATCGTGCGGGTGTCGGGCAAGTCGCTCGGCGCGTTGGCCCGTGCTATCACCGGCCGCGATCTCGCGCCCAGACATGCCACCTATCTGCCGTTGACCGATGCCCAGGGTGGCATCATCGACCAGGGCTTGGCGCTGTTTTTTCCGGCGCCGCATTCGTACACCGGCGAGGATGTGCTGGAGTTGCAAATCCACGGTGGTCCGGTGGTGCTGCAGTTGCTGTTGGCGCGCTTGCTGGAGTTGGGACGCGCCATGCGGCTGCGTCTGGCGCAGCCCGGCGAATTCACCCGCCGTGCATTTCTCAACGGCAAACTCGACCTGGCCCAGGCCGAGAGTGTGGCCGACCTGATCGATGCCAGCACCGAGGCCGCCGCCCGCAGCGCCACCCGCGCGCTGGCGGGCGAGCTGTCGGCAGCGGTGCAGGCGCTGGCGGCCCAGCTGGTGGATCTGCGGCTGCTGGTGGAGGCCACGCTCGACTTTCCCGAAGAGGACATCGACTTTCTGCGTCAGGCGCAGGCGCAGCAGCGTCTGCGCGATCTGCAACAGGCGCTGGATCAGGTGCAGGCGCGCACGCGCCAGGGCGCACTGCTGCGCGAAGGCCTGCATGTGGTGCTGGCCGGGCAGCCCAATGTGGGCAAGAGTTCGCTGCTCAACGCCCTGGCCGGAGCCGAGCTGGCCATCGTCACGCCGATCGCCGGCACCACGCGCGACAAAGTGAGCCAGTCTATCCAGATCGAGGGCGTGCCGCTGCACATCGTCGATACCGCGGGCCTGCGTGACAGCACCGACACGGTGGAACGCATTGGTGTGGAACGCAGCTGGCAGGCCATTGCCGACGCGGATGTGGTGCTGTTCCTGCACGATCTCACCCGGCTGCAGGCTCCGGGTTACGCCGCGGCCGAGGCCGAGATCGCACGCGGCCTGCCGCGGGGTGTGCCGGTCTTGCATGGCTTCAACAAATCCGACCAGACCGCCGCCGACAGCGCCGCGCCGCTGGTGGCACAGGCTTGGGCGGACTGGGGTCTGACGCCGGGCGAATCGGTATGGCTCTCGGCCGCGCGAGGCGATGGTCTGCCTGAACTGCGCAGCGCCCTGCTGCGTCTGACCGGGGTGCAACGCGGCGGCGAGGGTGTGTTCATCGCCCGCCAGCGCCATGTGCAAGCCCTGGCCGAGGCGCGGGAGCATCTGGACGCGGCGCTGGACCTGCTGGCGCGGGACGCCAACGCCCCGCTCGACCTGCTCGCCGAGGAACTGCGTCTGGGGCATCAGACGCTGATGCGCATCACCGGCGCCTACACCCCGGACGATCTGCTCGGGGCCATTTTTTCCAGCTTCTGCATCGGCAAGTAGCGCCCGGCCGGGTTCATGCCCGGCGCGGTACCAGACCCTGGGCGTTGAGCACGTCGCTGAGGTCGCCTTGGGCGAAGCGCTGTATGGCGGCAAACGCCTGCGCGAACATGGCCTCGTAGTGCGCCTGTTCGACAAAGCCGATATGCGGGGTGCAGATGGCGTTTTCCAGCCGCAACAAGGGGTGGCCCTGCAGAATGGGCTCGGCCTCGAACACGTCCACGGCGGCCAGACCGGGGTGACCGCGGTTGAGCGCGGCCACCAGCGCGTCGGGGGCCAGCAATTCCGGGCGGGCGGTGTTGATCAATACCGCGGTCGGCTGCATCAGCGACAGGTCGGCCAGGGTGATGAGGCCGCGGGTGCTGTCGCTCAGGCGCAGGTGCAGGCTGAGCACGTCGCTGTGGCTGAACAAGTCGTCACGCGAGGCGGCGGCGCGCAGCCCGTGTTCGACGGCGCGGGCGCGCGAGGCTTCGCTGCCCCACACCAGCACCTGCATGTCGAAGGCCTGGGCGTAGCGCGCCACGCGCTGGCCAATGCGGCCATAGCCCCAGATGCCCAGCGTCTTGCCGGCCAGGCGCTGCCCCAAGCCGAAGTTGGCCGGCATGGATTGCGACTTCAGCCCGGCCTGCTGCCAGGCGCCGTGCTTGAGGCTGGCGATGTATTGCGGCAGTCGACGCATGGCCGCCAGCACCAGCGCCCAGGTCAGCTCGGCGGTGACGGTGGGATCGGTCTGGCCCTCGACCACGGCAATGCCCAGGTCGGTGCAGGCCTGCACGTCCACATGCGGACCGATGCGCCCGGTCTGCACCACGAGCTGCAGCTTGGGACATTTTTCCAGCAACTGCCGCGACAGCGCCGTGCGTTCGCGGATCAGCACCAGCGCCTGCGTGTCGCGCAGCCGCACGCTGAGTTGACCGACGCCCTTGACGGTGTTGCTGAAAATCTTGAGGTCATGACCGTCCAGGCGCTGCGCGCAGGCCAGCTTGCGCACCGCGTCCTGGTAGTCGTCGAGCACGGTGATTTGCATGGAGTGGCGACCCGTTGAGAACCAGAGCCGGTCAGTGTAGACCCGCGCGCGGGTCCGACCGTGCGCCGCTGTGGCATCCCGCGAATCAGTCCATCCTGGGGCTGACCCGATTAGTGCTTTCCCGATTTTGTTGCGGTGCAGCTTGCTTCTGACAAGAGCCGCAGAATATAAGTTGACCTTGATATACGCCCGTCCGCTGCCTTGGGTGCAAGGATGCGCGGCGGCACGTCGTCATGGAGACTGCAATGGATGTCAAAGGGAAGTGGTTGTTGCCGACAAACCCGCAAAAAACCTGGGAAGCGCTCAACAACCCGGAGGTGCTCAAAGCCTGCATTCCGGGGTGCGAGTCCATCACCGAGACCGGCGCGGGGCATTTTGAAGTCGTGCAGGTGCTGGCCGTCGGTGGCTTCAAAACCCGTTTCAGCAGCACTCTGACGCTGGAAGACCCCAATCCGCCGCACAGCTATGTGCTGCGCTTCGAAGGCAATGCCGGCAGCGCCGGTTTCGGCCTGGGCCGCGCGCTGGTGGCGCTGCAGCCCACGGCCGATGGCGGCACGCAGATGAACTATCAAGCCACGGCGGAGGTGGGTGGCGCTATTGGTCAGCTGGGCAAGGGCGCGGTGGACAGCACGGCGCAAAGCCTGACCGAGACCTTCTTCTCGCGCTTCGATCAGGTCATGCGCGGGCAGATGCCGGTGGACGACGGCACCGGCGTGCTGGATCGGCTGTGGGGCATGATGCCGCCCTGGGGCTGGGCGGTGTCCACCCTGGTGCTGGTGTTCATCATCTACTGGGGGCTGCACGGCACCTGGTGAGGTGCGAGCCGCCGGCCGCTGTGCAGCGGCGCGGCAGACAGACGCTCGCCGGGCGGGAGGCTGCGCTCGCCTCGTCGCGGCGGGTTAGTTCGATTCGTCGGCGGGGCAGAGGGCGCGCACCACATTGAGCACTTGCTGGCTCTTGATGTGATAGTGCACGAAGCGGCCGCGGCGCGTGGCCTCGACGATGTTTTCGGCGCGCAGTTTGGCCAGTTGCTGCGACAGCGCCGCTTGGCGCATGCCCACTTCGTGCTCGAGTTCACGGACGCAGCGCTCGCCGTCCATCAGCAGGCACAGAATGGCCAGACGCTCGCGGTGCGCCAGAGCCTTGAGAATGCGCACCACATCGCCTCCGGCCATGCGCTCCAGACGGGCGAGCCGGTTCATGGGCGCAACTGCCAAACGAGAGGGCGCAGCTGTGGGGGGCAGTTCGACGATATTCATGATTTGGAGTCTATGAATATCAAATCGCAAGGTTTTGATTCAACACAATAAAAGGGGATTCCGCGGTGACAGCGGCCGATTTTTTGACGCGGGCCGCGCGCCACCGTCGGTACGGCGGGGTGGCCGCATCCCGGCTAAGCTGACACGTTTTGGCCACGGCCACGCCGTCACCCTGTATGCCTGCTGCCCTGCAATTCCCTCCCCTGCGTCTGGCCCTGCTGTTCTGGGGCATTGCGGCCGCGGCGTACATGGCGGGGTTCTTTCTGCGCGTCACGCCCGGGGTGCTCAACGTCGATCTGATGCGCGACTTTCATCTCAATGCTGCGCAGTTGGGCAATCTGGCGTCGTTCTACTTCTACTTCTACGCCGCGTCGCAGATCCCCACGGGCATTGCCAACGACCGCTTCGGCCCGAAGATTCTGATCGTGGTGGGGCAGGCGATCACCGGGGTGGGCGCGCTGCTGTTCGCGCTGGCGGCAAGCTTCGAGTCGGCGGCCGTGGCGCGCGCGCTGATCGGCCTGGGCCACGGCGTGGCCTGGGTGTCGCTGCTCGAGCTGTCGGCGGCGTGGTTTGCGCCGCGCGTGTTCGGCACCATGTCAGGGCTGTCGCTGGCGCTGGGCACCTTGGGGGCGGTGTTGGCCCAGGCGCCGCTGCTGATCTTGTCGCACCGCTTCGGCTGGCGCTGGGTGCTGGCGGCGGTGGGACTGCTGTGCCTGGGGCTGTCGCTGCTGGCGCTGCTGCGCATTCGCAATCGGCCCGAGGAACTGGGGTACCAGGGTTATCTGCCACCCCGCAAGGTGCCGTCGCTGGTGGAAGTGGGGCGGGGCTTGGGCGAGGTCTGGCGCTACCGCAATACCGCCCTGCTGTTCATGGCACCAGGCGGGGTCTGCGGAGCGTTTCTCACCTTCACCACGCTGTGGGGCATGCCGTTTCTGCTGCAGCAACGGCGATTGTCGGCGGCCGAGGCGTCGTGGGTGGTGGCCGCCATGCTGGTGGCGTTTTCGGTCGGTGGCGTGCTCTGGGGGCGGGTGTCCGACCGTCTGCGCCGGCGCAAGCGGCCCTATCTGCTGGGCGGGCTGATGATGCTGGGCGGTTTTGCCCTGTTGGTGTTGTGGCCGCAGGCGCCCTGGGGGCTGCTGCTGGCGGCGCTGCTGCTGGCCTCGGTGGGCTCGGGCAGCATGGTGGTGGGGTTCGCCTGGGCCAAGGAGTCGGTGCCGCAGCGCCTGGCCGGTACCGCCTCGGGCGTGCACAACACCGGCGTCATGCTGGGAGCGCTGGTGCAACTGCCGCTGCTGGGCTGGGTGCTCGACCTGTTGTGGACGGGGCGGCAGGTGGCGGGGGTGCGGCTGTACGACGGCGCGGCGTTTCAAGCGGCCAACGGCGTGCTGTTGGCCTGGATCGCGGTGTCGGTGCTGTGCGTGCTGCTGGCGCACGAGACGCACGCCAAGCCGACGTTCGCCGCCGCCGCTTGATGGGGCTCAGTGTGCCTGCAGCGACTGCCGCGACAAGGCGGAGTAGCGGTCGAGAAAATCGTCGATCTCCTCGCTGCTGGGCTCCTGGGCGATGAGCTTTTGCACGCTGTCGCGAAAGCCCTCGGCGGCGCTGCCGCCGAGAAAGATTTCCTTGCGGGCGAATTTGTCGACGATTTCGTAGCCGCCGCGCGAGAGATCGCTCTGGGCCGCCCCTTCGGCTGACTGCGCGCCGGACCAGTCGAGCTGCAGCACACAGAAAGCGTCTGAGTCATAGATCATGGTTTGCATGGTGTTCCTCCGCTGGTTGTCGGGGAGATGCGGCCATCAAAGCAAAAATCAAGCCTGACAAATTTGCGCAGGCCCTTGGTGTGCAAACGCGCGCAATGCGTCACAGGTTGACCTGCCGTCTTGTCAATCAGGGGCAGTGCGCAGGATTGCTGATCCTTGGGTCAACACTGTGTTGACTTGGCGCAGGATGTTGAAACCAGACGTAAGCAGCGCTGCGATTTGCTTGCTTGCGCGGTCGCAGCTTTATAGGCTTGCCGGGCCGTGCGAAAGGGGGGTTGCGCCGAGTTCGGGTGTTCCCTCCCGCGCGGCAGCATTTCCTGGCAAACATCACAGACGACAGGCCTGGAGGCGCGTTGCGCCATCTGGGCAGGAGACACGCATGTTTCATCAGATTCTGACCCCCATCGGCGGTGCCTTGCTGCCGTCGTTTTTGTTGGCGGCGGTGCCGATTGCCGTCGTGCTGCTGCTGCTGGGCGTGTTGCGCCGCCCGGCCTGGCAGGCCTCGGCGGCTGGGCTGATCGTGGGGCTGATCATCGCCATCACGGTGTGGCAATTGCCGGCGGCGCTAGCGTTCAACGCCGTGGCCTTCGGCGTGGTGTTCGCCCTGCTGCCGGTGATGTGGATCGTCTACGGCGCGCTGGTGCTGTACAACGTGGCGGTGAAGTCCGGGCGCTTCGAGTTGTTCCGGCAATGGATGCTCGAACATCTGCCCAACGATCGGCGCCTGGTGTTGCTGGTGGTGGCGTTCTCGTTCGGCTGTCTGCTCGAAGGCATTGCCGGGTTCGGCACGCCGGTGGCCATCACCAGCGCCCTGCTGATCGGGCTGGGCTTCCCGGCGCTGGAAGCGCTGACTTTCACGCTGATCTTCAACACGGCGCCGGTGGCGTTCGGTGCGCTCGGCGTGCCGCTGACCGTATTGGGCGCGGTCACCAGCATGCCGGCCGAGCCGCTGGCGGCGATGGTGGGGCGGCAGTTGCCGT
>JAKAFC010000095.1 GCA_021818065.1 Pseudomonadota bacterium | reverse complement strand
CGGTGCAGGCCGGAGAGCCCGTGGACGTGTTGTTGTTCGAAGGGCTGGTGTGAGCCCGGCCGAGCGTAGTCCCGGCCGCGGCGTCAGAACAGCTTGTTGATCAGCTCGTCGCCCAGGCCCATGCCGGCGCCCATTTCCATGGCGCGGCCGAAGCCCGAGTTGAGAAACCCGTCCAGCGCCCCCATCAGGCCGCCACCCTGTTGCATGGGCATGGCGGTGCTATGCATCATGCCCGGCGGCATGTAGCCCGGTTGCATCGCCACGGGCATGGCCTGCATCTGCTGGGCCTGGTTCTGCCACATGCCGTGGATGGCCTGCAGCACTTGGGTCATCTGCTGCTGCTCGCCCTGGATGCCCAGCGCCACCTCGCGCAGATCGAGCAGCCACTCGCGGGCATCCTGGTTGCCGCCTTGCGCCGCGCCTTGCAGCTTGGTCGCCAGCGCCTGCAACTGCTGCCCGACTTGCTGCGCCTGCGTCTGCAACTGCTGGTATTGCTGATCGATGGTCTGAAGATCCATGCCGTGCACTCCGTGCTGGTCTGACATGACGTCATTGCACGCCAAATCGCCGTGGCGGTGGGTCAGCGAAGGTCAGAGTCGCAACCGAAAATGACAGCGCTTCGCCCCAGCCCTCACACCGGTGCGGGAGACTCGCCGGTCCAGACTTCGACGCGGTTGCGTCCGGCCTGCTTGGCGCGGTAGAGCGCCTGGTCGGCGCGGTCGAGCAGGTCGTCGGCCTGGGCGATGGTCATGGTCGGCAGAAACTCGGCGATGCCGATGCTGGTGGTCAGCGTCATGCCGTAGATGGGCGACTCGGGCAGGCAACTGGCCTCCTGAATGGCCAGCCGCAGCCGCTGCGCGACATCGAAGGCCACCTGCCGCGTGGTCTGCGGCAGCAGAATGGCGAACTCGTCGCCCCCCAGCCGCCCGCAACTGTCCTGGCCGCGCAGTTCGTGCATGCAGGTCTGGGCGAAGCAACGGATCACGGCGTCACCGCCCTGGTGGCCGAGGCGGTCGTTGATCTGCTTGAACCGATCGATGTCCAGCGCCAGCACGGCAAACGGGCTGCGTTCGCGCTGCGCCTTGCGCAGTTCCATGGCCGCCCGTGCCAGGAAGAAGCGCCGGTTGGGAATGCCGGTCAGGGCGTCGGTGTAGGCCAGGTTGCGCAGCACGTCCTCGCGCTCCTTGGCCTCGGTGATGTCCTTGAAGGCGAAGATCAGTGCGTCGTCGTCGCGATAGCGCCCGCGCGTGACCGACAGCAGCAGCCACACTTCGCTGCCGTCGAAGCGGCGGAACCGGGCCTCCAGCCCGCGCACCACGCCGCCCTCGTTCTGCAACCGGTCGAGCAGCGCATCGCGTGCCGTCGGGTCCACCCAGAGCTGCCGCATCGACTGCCCGGCGAACTGCGCGTAGCCACCACGGAACAGGCTGTCGGCGGCCTTGTTGGAGAACAGGAGCGCCGCATCGCCCATGCGGGTGATGACCAACGGCACCGGCGATTCTTCGGAGAGGAAGCGGAAGCGCTGCTCGTCCTCGCTCAGGCGCTGCTGCAATTGCTTGAGCG
Organism: Pseudomonadota bacterium; assembly: GCA_021818065.1. Taxonomy (GTDB): domain Bacteria; phylum Pseudomonadota; class Gammaproteobacteria; order Burkholderiales; family Burkholderiaceae_C; genus Thiomonas. The sequence continues at coordinate 8,553 of JAKAFC010000095.1, read as the reverse complement.
CGGTGATGTCCTGCATGCTGGTGACCACGCCGACGATCTGCCGACTCACGGCGTCGCGCACCAGCGCCTTGTTCAAGATCCACACGGTGGGCTCGTGTTCCGGGTGCAGGTAGGTGGCCTCGCGCGTGACCTGCATCGCGCCGCTGAGCAACTCGCCGTCCATGTCTTCCCAGATGCGGCCAAGCGCGGTGCCAAAGATCTGCGTGCCGGTGCGACCGTGAATTTCCGGGCTGCCCAAGCCCACCAGCAGGTTGAACGCGGTGTTCACCCGCGTGAAGCGTCCCTGCGGATCGCTGAACGCCACCGGATTGGGCAGGGCATTGAGCAACGACTCCTGGAACCGCAGCTGCGCCTGCGTCGTCGCCTGGCTGATCTGCAGCGCGGCGGTGCGGCGGTTGACCTTTTTCTCCAGCGTGGCATTGACGTCGCGCACCTGCTTGAGCGCCTGGGTGCGCTCGTTGGCCAGCAAGCCGGCAAGCAGAATGGCGCTCGACAGCGCCAGCAGAACGATCTGCATGGCGACAAACCGGTCCTGTCCCAGCATGCTGTACATCGGTCCGACCTGCAGCACCGTGGCTACACTCATCAGAATGGCCATCGCCGCTGTCAGACTGGCCGACAGCGCCAGCGGCAGCCGCATGGCCGCCCACAGCATGGGCAGCATCACCAGAGCGCCCAGGCCGATGGGCAGCGCGCTCTCACCCGCGGGTATGCGATAGACCAGCGCGGCGCCGCCCAGGGCCAACGTCGGCGACAGCAGCATGGGCCAGCGCAGGCCGCTCTGCTGCAGCGCACGCCACTGCCGACGCAGCAGGTCGGCTGCCGGTGTCAGGGCGACGATACTCGTCATGCCGGTGAGCCACCAGGTCGCCAGCAGATCGTGCGCGCTGCCGACACCGCCCTGGCCGAACAGCGCTTGCGCCAGGGCGCCAACGCCGGCCGACACCCCGGCCGCCAGCCCACCCATGCTGCAGATGAACCAGACCGCATCAGCCACGCTGTCCAGCCCTTGCCAGGGCGTGGCACGCCGTCGCAACACCCAGAGCCCGAGCAGCGGCCCCAAGGCATCACCCGCGGCGAGGAGCACGCTGGCGGTGGGCGACCAGCCGACAATCCACCGTGCGCTCAGCCAGGAGGCCAGCACCACAGCGGGCGCCATCGACGGCCCGCGCGCCAGCAAGGCGAACACCGCCACGGCCGCCGAGGGCCAGAGGATCAGCCCCCCCGGGGTGAAGGCGTGCACCGCCCAGACCAGCGCCCCATACGACGCGACCACGCCCGCGGACCAGAGCAGCCAGCGGGAGAGGGAGCGGGTGGGAACGGGCGGCATGACAGGAGCAGGCAACATTCAGGCGTGGAACAGATCAGAACCTCGTGATGAAACTGATGAATAAATCCTTTGGAATGGACCTCTGGGATGAATGTCCTGCAATGCCGGTCGGCGGTGACAGTTCAGCAACGCGTTTGAAACCAGTTGCAACCGTGGATTATTCACAAGCCTGTCACCTGCCCCATCATCGCCTGGCCCATTGTCCTGAAGGGCGCGCGCGGCGTCCGTGAATTCGTTCACGTTCCGCGCGTCACGTCCCCGCGAACACGTGTACAAAACCGGCGTCGTGCCAATTTGTGCACGGAATGCATGGCGATGCCGCGGCGCATAATTTGCCCGTTCCCATGCCTTGCCCTGCAGCCGTGTTCAAACTGTTTCGCCCCAAGACCGTCGCACCCGAGTCGGCCTCGCCCCAGCAATCCAGCGCCGAGTTGCGTGGCACCACCACCGAGGGCTACCACTACGCGCTGCGGGTGCAGCGCGATGCGCAAGGTGCGGCGCAGCGTGTCCTCGGCTGGCACGGCACCTCCAAGGGTGGGGCGCGGGTGGAAATGCAGCGCAGTCCCGATGGCGTGTGGCGTGATCTGCGCGGCCACAGCGCAACGTCGGCCGAAGCCCTCATCCCCCTGCCCATCCGCCACAGCGCGGGTTGGGCGACACAATGGAACGTGGCAACTCGCTCGGGCGATTCGCCCACGGCAGCGGAGCGCGCCGGCCCCGCCGCCGCGCCCTCCGTGCTGGACCTGCCATGATGCCGCCACGCGTGCCGCAGCGCCGTCGCATGCTGCAGGCGGCCATCGCCGCGCTGCTGCTGCCCCCCTGGGCCGCCTCGGCGCAGCAGCGTCCGGCGGTGAACCTGGCTGCCGTGCCCATCGGCCGCATGGATCTGCCATGGTGGCGCAAGCGCTTCGAGGCCTCGCTGCAGCAGGTGCGGCACAGCAAGGCCGAGTTGGTCTGGCTGGGTGATTCCATCACGCAGAACTGGGAGCGCAGCGGGCCACAGCCCTGGGCCGACTACCAGCCCATCTGGCAACGCCTGTACGGCCGCTACGCGCCGCTCAACCTGGGCTTCATCGGCGACACCACGGCCAGTGTGCTGTGGCGGCTCGATCATGGACAGGTGCAGGGCCTGGCGCCCAAGGTGCTCATCCTGCTCATCGGCGCCAACAACCTGGGACGACCGCATTGGGGAGCGCATCGCACCGTGCCGGGCATCGAGGCCGTGGTGGCCAAGGTGCGGCAGTTGCTGCCGCAGACGCAGGTGCTGCTGCTGGGCATTCTGCCCAGTCGGCGGTCGAACTGGATCAGCGCCGAGACTTTGAAAATCAACACCGTGCTGGCGCAGCGCTACGCGCCCGGCGGCGATGTCACCTTTCTCGATGTCGGTCATGTGCTGCTCGATGCCCAAGGCCAGCCCGATCCGCAGTTCTACCTCGAAGGCCACGAGACCGGGCAGACGGTGCTGCTGCACCCCGATGCCCAGGGCATGGAGCGCATCGCCGAGGCCATCGCCCCCACGCTGGCGCGGCTGATGCAGGCTGCGCCCTGAGCGCCGCCGCGCCCGCAGCGCGCGCCCACGCCAAGCCGTCAACTGTGGAATACTGGGTGGGCTCATTCCCTGCCCCATACCCACATCATCTGCAGGAGACAACATGCGTGCCTTGATCCGTCACACCCTGTCCGCGCTGGGCCTTTGCGCCGCGCTGGCCAGCCCCAGTTTCGCCGCCGAACCGTTGACCGTCAGCGTGCATCGGCTCACCCTCGACACCGCCGAACGCATCGCGCAAGGCGCCATCAAGGCCTGCCGCGCCAAGGGGCTGCAGGTCAGCGCCACGGTGGTCGATCGCAACGGCATCGTCCAGGCGACGCTGCGCGACACCCTGGCGCCGCCGGTGTCGCTGGACATCAGTCGGCAGAAGGCTTACACCGCCGCCATGTTCGGCATCAAGGGCACGGCCATGGGGCCGCAGGCGGCGTCGCCGCTGGCGCTGCTGGGTGACGGCCTGGCGTTCACCGCGGGCTCGGTGCCCATCGAGGCCGGTGGCCGCCAGTACGGCGCCGTGGGCGTGAGCGGTGCGCCCGATGGCAAGATCGACGAGGAATGCGCCCAGGCCGGGCTGGACGCCGTGCTGCCCGATCTGGAGATGCAGTAAGGTTTTGCCCCGTACCGCAGGCAGCCGGTGCCACGGCACCGACTGCCTACAATCGTTCACAACGCAGTCAGCCAGACCTCCGGTCAGCCTTGACTGCCCACACGGCCCGCCGTCAGTTCGGCTGACGCTTTTTTAGGCAGGCCGATCAACCCGCATGAAATCAGGGGTTTCCGGTGAACCCGCGCGAGATTGTCCCCAGCCGATGGGGATAACTTGGCGGCAGCGGAAAACCTGTGAATTGCTGTGGATTGTTTTCACCCTCGTCGTTCCCCCGCGCAATGGCCAGCCGCCAACCTCCCGCCTACTCCGAATCGTCCATCCGCGTGCTCAAGGGCCTGGAGCCCGTGCGGCAGCGGCCGGGCATGTACACCCGCACCGACAACCCGCTGCACATCGTGCAGGAGGTCATCGACAACAGCGCCGATGAAGCCCTGGGCGGCCACTGCCGCCACATCGTCGTCACCCTGCACACCGACGGCAGCGTCAGCGTCGAGGACGACGGCCGCGGCATCCCGTTCGGCCTGCATCCCGAGGAGAACGCCCCGGTGGTCGAACTGGTGTTCACCCGGCTGCATGCCGGGGGCAAGTTCGACAAGCTGCAGGGCGGCGCCTACAGCTTCTCTGGCGGGCTGCACGGCGTGGGGGTGTCGGTGACCAACGCCCTGGCTGCGAGGCTCGAAGTGACGGTGTGGCGCGACGGCCAGGTGGCGCAATTGGTGTTTGCCGATGGCGAGGTGCTCACGCCACTGGTGGTGCGCAAGGCCACACGCGACGAGCGCAAGCACGGCACGCGTGTGCGCATCTGGCCCAACGCCAAATACTTCGACAGCCCGCATCTGCCGCTCACCGAATTGACGCATCTGCTGCGCAGCAAGGCGGTGTTGCTGCCCGGCGTCAGCGTCGATCTGCTGCAGGAAAAAAGCGGTGAGACCACCCACTGGGAGTACGCGCGCGGCCTGCGCGACTATGTGCAAAGCAGCCTGCCCGCCGAGCCCTTCATCGACCTGTTCGAAGGCGAGCACTACGCCAGCGCGGCAGACCATGAGAGCTTCGCCGAAGGCGAAGGCGCGGCCTGGTGCGTGGCGTTCACCGAGGAAGGCGCGGTGCTTCGCGAGTCCTACGTCAACCTCATTCCCACCCCGGCCGGGGGCACGCACGAAGCCGGGCTGCGCGAGGGGCTGTTCCAGGCGATCAAGGGCTTCATCGAGCTGCACAGCCTGCTGCCCAAGGGCGTGAAGCTGCTGCCCGAAGACGTGTTCGCCCGCGCCTCCTTCGTGCTGTCGGCGCGCGTGCTCGACCCGCAGTTCCAGGGGCAGATCAAGGAAAAGCTCAACAGCCGCGACGCCCTGCGGCTGGTGGCGCAAGCAGTGCGTCCCATGCTCGAGTTGTGGCTCAACGCCCATGTCGATCTGGGCAAAAAGCTGGCCGAACTCGTCATCCGTCAGGCGCAGAGCCGGCTGCGCGCGGCGCAGAAGGTGGAAAAGAAAAAGGGCTCGGGCGTGGCCGTACTGCCCGGCAAGCTCACCGATTGCGAGAGCCGCGACGTGGCGCGCAACGAACTGTTTTTGGTCGAGGGCGACTCGGCGGGCGGCTCGGCCAAGATGGGCCGCGACAAGGAATTCCAGGCGGTGCTGCCGCTGCGGGGCAAGGTGCTCAACGCCTGGGAGGTCGAGCGCGACCGGCTGTTTGCCAACACCGAGATTCACGACATCGCGGTGGCCATCGGCGTCGATCCGCACGGCAAGGACGACACACCCGATCTGAGCAATCTGCGCTACGGCCGCATCTGCATTCTCAGCGACGCCGACGTCGACGGCGCGCATATCCAGGTGCTGCTGCTCACGCTGTTTTTCCGCCATTTCCGCCGGCTCATCGCGCAGGGTCACATCTGCGTGGCGCGGCCGCCGCTCTATCGCATCGACGCCCCGGCCCGCGGCAAGAAACCGGCGCAAAAGCTTTATGTGCTCGACGATGCCGAACTGTTGGCCGCGCAGGACAAGCTGCGCAAGGAAGGCCTCAAGGACGGCGCCTGGCAGATCTCGCGCTTCAAGGGCCTGGGCGAGATGAGCGCCGAGCAGCTTTGGGACACCACGCTCAACCCCGACACCCGCCGCCTCTACCGCGTGCGGCTCGACGACGCCGAGGCACTCGCCGACGCCGGGCAGCCCGGAGCCGCAGCGGGCGTGGCGGCCACCGAGCAACTGTTCCATCAGCTCATGGGCAAGGGCGAAGCCCAGGCCCGCCGCAGCCTGATGGAAGACTACGGCGATCAGGTCGAGGTCGACATCTGACGCGCCCACTGCAACCCCGATCATGAGCGAACAAGCCACCCTCGATTTCGCCCCCGCGGCCGACGACGACAGCCTGGCGCTGGGCGCCTACGCCCGCAGCGCCTACCTCGATTACGCCATCTCCGTGGTCAAGGGCCGCGCCCTGCCCGACGTCTGCGACGGTCTCAAGCCGGTGCAGCGGCGCATCCTCTACGCCATGTGGCGCATGGGTCTGGCGGCCGATGCCAAGCCGGTGAAGTCGGCCCGCGTGGTGGGCGACGTGCTCGGCCGCTTTCATCCCCACGGCGACCAGGCCGCCTATGACGCACTGGTGCGGCTGGCGCAAGACTTCGCCCAGCGCTACCCGTTGATCGACGGCCAGGGCAACTTCGGCAGCCGCGACGGCGACGGCGCCGCGGCGATGCGCTACACCGAGGCGCGGCTCACACCCATCGCCCGGCTGCTGCTGGCGGAGATCGACAGCGGCACCGTTGACTTCATTCCCAATTACGACGGTTCCACCACCGAGCCGCGGCTGCTGCCCGCGCGCCTGCCCGTCGTGCTGCTCAACGGCGCCAGCGGTATCGCGGTCGGTCTGGCCACCGAGATTCCGGCGCACAACCTGCGCGAAGTGGCCGCCGCCTGCGTGGCGCTGTTGAAAAACCCGCGGCTGGAGCTTGCCGACCTGCTGCCGCTGCTGCCCGGCCCGGACTTCGCCACCGGCGGGCAGATCATCTCCAGCCTGGAGGACATCGCCAGCGCCTACGCCAGCGGCCGCGGCAGCCTCAAGGTGCGGGCGCGCTGGAGCGTGGAAGAACTCGCCCGTGGCCAATGGCAGCTGGTGGTACACGAGCTGCCGCCGGGCACCAGCACGCAAAAGGTGCTCGAAGAAATCGAGGAACTCAGCAACCCCAAGCTGCGCCCCGGCAAAAAGGCCCTGCTGCCCGAGCAGGTGGCGCTCAAGCAAACCCTGTTGGGCCTGCTCGACACCGTGCGCGACGAGTCCGGCCGCGAGGCCGCGGTGCGGCTGGTGTTCGAGCCGCGCAGCTCGCGCCTTGCCGTGGCCGAATTCGTCAACACCCTGCTGGCGCGCACCAGTCTGGAAACCAGCGTGCCGATCAATCTGGTGATGATCGGCGCCGACGGCAAGCCGCGGCAGAAGGGGCTGATGGAGATTCTGCGCGAGTGGATCGCCTACCGCCGCGATACCGTGCTGCGCCGCAGCCGCCACCGCCTGGACCAGGTGGAGGCGCGCATCCACATCCTCGAAGGTCGGCAGCAGGTGCTGCTCAACCTCGACGAGGTGATCGCCACCATCCGCAACAGCGACGACCCGAAGCCGGCGCTGATGGCACGCTTCGACCTCACCGAGCTCCAGGCCGACGACATCCTGGAGATGCGGCTGCGCCAGCTGGCGCGGCTCGAAGCCATCCGCATCGACAAGGAGCTCGCCACGCAGCGCAGCGAACAGGGCGAGTTGCAGAAGCTGCTGGCCGACGAGCGCGCCATGACGCGGCGCATCATCAGCGAGATCGAGGCCGACGCCAAGCAATACGGTGACGACCGCCGCACCCTCATCCAGCCCGAGCAGCGCGCCGTGGCCGAAGTCCGCGTGGTGGACGAACCGGTGACCGTGATCGTGTCGCAAAAGGGCTGGTTGCGCACGCAGAAGGGCCACGGCCTGGCGCTCGACCTCGCCTTCAAGCCGGGCGACGCGCTGTACGCCACGTTCGAGTGCCGCAGCGTCGATCCGCTGGTGGTGCTGGGCAGCGACGGTCGGGCCTACACCCTGGCCGTCTCCGACCTGCCCGGCGGACGCGGCGACGGCCAGCCTGTCACCGCCTTCATCACCCTGGCCCCTGGCACGCAGGCGCTGCACTACCTGGCCGGCCCGCCCGCCCTGCTGCTGCTGCTGCTGTGGACGGCGCACGGCCTGGGCTTCGTCGCCAGCCTGGGCGACTGTCTGAGCCGACAACGCGCCGGCAAGACCTTCGTCACCCTGGAAGCGGGCGACACCTTGCAGCGGCCGCTGCCGCTACGCGCCGGGCCCGATGGCACGCCCACGGGACGACTGGCGCTGCTCAGCGCCCACGGCCGCCTGCTGCTCTACCCCGCCGCCGAGGTCAAAACCCTGTCCCGCGGCGGCCGCGGCGTGACGCTGATGGGCCTGGACGATGGCGAGGCCTTGCGCGACGTGGCGCTGCTCGACGGCGAACGCGAGCCCTTGCTGATCCACGGCAGCGGCCGCGGCGGCGCGCAACGCAGCACCACCCTGAGCGCCGCGCAGCAGGCTGCCTATCTGGGCAAACGCGCCAAGCGCGGCCGCAAGCTGGAGATCACCTTGCGATCGGAGCGCCTGGAACGCGCAACCTAACGTTTGCGCAAAAAACAACGCCCTGCGCAGCGGCAGGGCGTGGGCGACCGCGGAACGGAAACGCCGGCTTACTTCACCGTCACATCCACCCGGCGTGCCTCGGCCGCACTGGCGCCGCCAGTGGTTTCGGCCGGTTTTTCCAGGGTGATGCGATCCGCCGGAATGCCCTGGGCCTGCAGCGCATCGCGCACGGCGAGGGCGCGCTTCTTCGCCAACTCGGCGTTCAGCGCGGCCGACCCGGTGGCGTCGTGATAGCCGCTCACCACCACGGTATGGCCCTGCGCCACGGCCGCTGCCACCTGCTTGAGCGCGGCGTCGGCACCGGCAGCCAGGTCGGCCTTGCCGCTGGCGAAGTAGAACTTGACCACGCCGTTGTCCACCACCACGCGGGCGCCATCGGCCGCGGCCGAGGCGGCCACGGCGGGG
>JAKAFC010000094.1 GCA_021818065.1 Pseudomonadota bacterium | reverse complement strand
AAATCTGCCCCAGCTTGTCGGTCCACAGCACGCGGGCGCAATGGGCGAAATCCAGCAGCAACGCCAACGGCTGGGTTTTCTGCTTGGCGTAGCGCGCGCCGGTGTCGGGGATGCGCAGGTTGCACAGCGCGGCCAGCAGATACACCAGGGTGATGACCAGGATGGCCGCCTCCGGCGTGGTGTTGATGCCCACGGCCGCCATGCCCGGCAGCCCGAGCAGAAAGCCCGACGCCGCCTTGCTGACCAGAAAGCCGCCCAGCACCGTGCCCAGAATGATGGAACTCACCGTGGTGCCCTCGATCCAGCCGTTGGCCGCCACCAGCTGCTGCGGCGGCAGCAGCTCGGTGAGGATGCCGTACTTGGCCGGCGAGTACGCCGCCGCCCCCAGGCCGACCACGCCGTAGGCCAGCAGCGGGTGCACCGAAAACAGCATGAGCACCAGCCCGGCCACCTTCACCAGATTGGTGATGAACATCACCTTCCATTTCAGAATGGCATCGGCGAACGCACCGACGAACGGCGCCAGCACGACGTACGAGATGGTGAAAAAGAACTTGAGCAGCGGCGTCATCCAGTCCGGCGACTGCATCTGCACCAGCAGGGCAATGGCGGCGATGAGCAGCGCGTTATCGGCCAGCGACGAAAAAAACTGCGCCGCCATGATCCAGTAAAAACCTTTTTTCATCCCAGATCTTCCATGAGGACACGGGATGAGGGCGCGGCGGGTTGGGGATGGATTGGGCCCGACGCGACAAGCCCATGGCAAGGCTTGTGGGCGCGAAGCGCGGGGGCAAAGACGCCCCAAACCGACCGCCAGCGCCCGTGTGGGGGCGTCGCCCCGCCTGTTGGAAACTCTGGGATCATGAATTGGCTGCCCGCGTTGCGGGGCCCTGGGGCGAGTCGTGGGGGCTGGACATGGACAAGAAAAAGGACGGGCGGCCGACGCCTCGGCCTGGCGCATCGGCGCTGGCGCCGCGGGGCGCAGGCTGCGCGGTTTATAGCACAGGGCCGTTGCGCCCTGCGGCCCCCGGCCGCACCCCGTGGGCGATGCCGATTGTTGCGACAATGGGCGGCAGTTCCCGAGCCGCCGCTGCGCACCGACCGCCATGCCCCGCCCGATTTCCGCCGTCATCCACACGGCCGCCCTCTCCCACAACCTGGCGCGGGTGCGCCAGGCCGTCCCGCGCAGCAAAGTGTGGGCAGTGGTCAAAGCCAATGCCTACGGCCACGGCATCGCCCGAGCCTACGGCGCCCTGCGCGCCGCCGACGGCTTCGCCCTGCTCGACCTGGCCGAGGCCGAGAAGGTCCGGGCGCTGGGTTGGGTCGGCCCCATCCTGCTGCTCGAAGGCTGCTTCGCCCCCGAAGACTTGGCACTGTGCGAGCGCCTGAACCTGTGGCATGTGGTGCACTGCCGCGAGCAGATCGACTGGCTGGCGGTGCATCGGGGCAGCCGCGCGCACCGCGTGTTCCTGAAAATGAACAGCGGCATGAACCGCGTGGGCTTCACGCCCGAGGCCTACGCCGCCGCCTGGCAGCGTCTGAAATCGTTGCCGCAGGTGGGCGAGATCACCCACATGACGCACTTCGCCTGCGCCGACGAGCCCGACGGCATCGCGCAGGCCATGGCGCGGTTCGGGCGCGGCGTGGCCGATCTGCCGGGCGAACGCACCCTGGCCAACTCGGCCGCGGTGCTGGTGCACGGCGCCGACCCGCGCGTGGCCGCCGACTGGGTGCGCCCCGGCATCGCGCTGTACGGCAGCGCCCCCACCGGCCTGGCGCCCGACGCGGCGCACTGGGGGCTGCAACCGGCCATGAGCTTGCGCAGCGAGCTCATCGACATCCAGCACATCGCCGCCGGGGAGAGCGTGGGCTACGGCGCGCGCTTCACCGCTCCGCGCCCCATGCGCATCGGCGTGGTCGCCTGCGGTTACGCCGACGGCTACCCGCGCGTCGCCCCCAACGGTACGCCGGTGGTGGTGGACGGCGTGCGCACCGGCCTGGTCGGCCGGGTGTCCATGGACATGATCACCGTCGACCTGGAGCCGGTATTCGCCGCGGGCGCCCAGCCCATGGTCGGCAGCCCGGTGCTGCTGTGGGGACAGGACGCGCAGGCCGAACTTTGCATCGACGAAGTCGCGGCCGCGGCCGGCACCCTGGGCTACGAACTGATGTGCGCCTTGGCCGCGCGCGTGCCGGTGCGCGTGGAGTAGGCACACGCCCACCCCGAAAACCTCCGCTACGCTCGGTTCTCCCCTCAAGGGGCCAGAAACTCTTGGGGCGGCCCTGCGAGTTTCTGTGTCCATCCAACCGATATGGCCAAACCGCAAACCGTTTACGTCTGCTCCGAATGCGGCGGCAAGTCCGCCAAATGGCAAGGCCAGTGTCCGCACTGCCAGGCTTGGAACACTCTGGTGGAAACCGTCGAACGCGCCGCCGATGCCAGCCGCCCCGGTGCGCGCCACGGCGCGGCCACAGCCCAGTTCGCCGGACGCGGCGGCCTCACCGCGGCCAGCGGCCCGGTGCTGCTGACGGCGGTGCAGGCCGAGCACCATCGCCACCACCCCAGTGGCATCGACGAACTCGACCGCGTGCTCGGCGGCGGCCTGGTGCCCGGCGGCGTGCTGCTGCTGGGTGGCGATCCGGGTATCGGCAAGTCCACCCTGCTGCTGCAGGTGCTGGCCGGCCTCGCCGAGGAATTCCCCACGCTGTACATCAGCGGCGAGGAGTCCGCCGCGCAGGTCGCGCTGCGCGCCCAGCGCCTGGGGCTGAAGGACGCCCCGGTGCGGCTGATGGCCGAAACGCAGCTCGAAGTCATGCTCGATGCGTTGGCGCGCGGCCCCGGCGCCGGGCCGCCCCAAGGCGGGGCCAGCCCCCTCGGGGGGCAGCGAGCGAACGCGAGCGTGGGGGCTCCTTCCTACGCCGTTGCCGTCATCGACTCCATCCAGACCGTCTACACCGAGGCGCTGTCGTCGGCGCCCGGCTCGGTGTCGCAGGTGCGCGAATGCGCGGCGCAGCTCACGCGCGCGGCCAAGGCCGGCGGCATCACCCTGGTGCTGGTCGGCCATGTCACCAAGGAGGGGGCGCTGGCCGGGCCGCGCGTGCTCGAACACATGGTCGACACCGTGCTGTATTTCGAGGGCGACACGCAGTCGCGCTATCGGCTGATCCGGGCGATCAAAAACCGCTTCGGCGCGGTCAACGAGCTGGGCGTGTTCGCCATGACCGAGCATGGGCTCAAAGGCGTGTCCAACCCATCGGCGATTTTTCTCTCCACCCACGCCGAGCCGGTTCCCGGCACCTGCGTGCTCGCCACGCTGGAAGGTACGCGGCCGTTGCTGGTGGAAGTGCAGGCACTGGTGGACAGTGCCGCCGCACCCAGCCCGCGTCGCCTGTCCGTCGGGCTGGACGCGGCGCGGCTGGCGATGCTGCTGGCCGTGCTACACCGTCACGCCGGGGTGGCCAGCGGCGACCAGGACGTGTTCGTCAACGCCGTCGGCGGGGTGCGCATCACCGAGCCCGCGGCCGACCTGGCCGTGTTGCTGGCCATCCAGAGCTCGCTGCGCAACCGCCCGCTGCCGCGCGGCCTTCTGGCCTTCGGCGAAGTCGGGCTGGCCGGGGAAATTCGCCCCGCGCCGCGCGGCCAGGAGAGGCTGCACGAGGCCGCCAAGCTCGGCTTCAGTCAGGCCATCATCCCCGCCGCCAACGCCCCCAAGGGCGCCGCCGCCCGTGCCTTCGAGGGCCTGACCTTGCATCCGGTGTCGCGCATCGACGAGGCGCTGGATGTGGTGCGGGGGCTGGCGTAACGCCAGTTCACACTGCTTGCGCACCTGCCACGAGGCGGCGCATCACGGCCGCCCACCGTCTGAAGCAGAGACAACCTGTCGCACGGCTCATCCATTGACCCGCCATGTTTCAGATCAACCGCGCTCTTGCAAAGCAATACGCGCGAGCCGGGATGCTTCCATCGCACTCACTTCGCTGTCGTCTTTCAAATCCACCCCGGACTTGCCCAGACGTCGCGCCCCGTTGAGCAGATAGGCCAGCTTGTGCGCGGCCTGCGCGTAGGACAGGCCTTCGGGGCGGACGTTGGAGATGCAGTTGCGCTCGGCGTCGGTGCGCCCCGGACGCGGGACGTGGGTGAGATAGAGACCGAGGCTGTCAGGCGAACTCAGCCCGGGGCGCTCGCCAATGCACACGACGACTTGTTGCGCACGCAGCAGGGTGCCAATTTCATCGCCCAGCGCCACCCTCCCCTGCGTGACGATGACCACCGGGCCGATGCGCCAGTGGGGTGGCAGGAGCGGCCGTGCTTGCTCCAGCAGCGGCACGGCGTGGGTTTGCGCAGCGCGGGCGGACAGGCCGTCGGCGATGACAAAGAGCAGGTCGCAAGCGTCGGCGTGCAGGTCGGCCAGAGCCGCGCGACTGGCCGCAGCGAGCAGGCGACCAAGGTCGGGACGGCGCAGGTAGGTGGCGCGGTCGTCAACCGCGCTGCGCACCTGCAGGGACGCGCCGAACCCGGCGGCAAGCAACGCGCGCTGCAAGGCTGGCACGTCCAGCGCGGTGTGGACGGCGTCGCGCGCCTGGGCGTGGGCCAGGCCGAAGTCGAGCAGCGCACGGGTGGGAACGCTGCCACCGCTGCGGCCCAGGGCGATGCGCGCGCGGGTAAAACGGCGCAGCGTTTCCCAGGGGTCGGGCTGAGGCGCGCCGGGGTCTGCTTCAACGGCATTGGCCGACAGCGGTGCGGTGCGGGATGTGCTGTCCACCGCGCTCACCATTGGGCGGCAAAATCGAGCAGCGGTTGCCCGGGACGCGGCGGTGCGAGGCGGCCCTGCGTGTCGGCAATGCCCATGCCCGCCAGCCAGTCTTCAAACTCGGGGGCACGGCGCTTTCCCAGCACCTGCCGGGCGTAAAGCGCGTCGTGAAACGAGGTGCTTTGATAGTTCAGCATGATGTCGTCGGCGCCCGGCACACCCATGATGAAATGCACCCCGGCCACGCCCAGCAGGGTGAGCAGGGTGTCCATGTCGTCTTGGTCGGCCTCGGCGTGGTTGGTGTAGCAGATGTCGCAGCCCATCGGCAAACCAAGCAATTTGCCGCAGAAATGGTCTTCCAGCCCGGCGCGAATGATTTGCTTGCCGTCGTACAGATACTCCGGACCGATGAAGCCGACCACGGTGTTGACCAGCAGCGGGCGGAATTCGCGCGCCACGGCATAGGCGCGGGCTTCCAGGGTCTGCTGATCCACGCCGTGATGCGCCCCGGCGGACAGCGCGCTGCCCTGCCCCGTCTCGAAGTACATGAGGTTGTCGCCCACGGTGCCGCGCCGCAGGTCGAGCGCGGCGGCGTGCGCTTCGCGCAGCAAGGCGAGGTCGATGCCGAAGCCGGCGTTGGCCTGCTGGGTGCCGGCCACCGACTGGAACACCAGATCGACCGGCGCGCCTTGCGCGGTGAGCCGCAGGGTGTTGGTGACATGCGTGAGCACACAGCTCTGCGTTGGGACGGCGTAGCGCTGGCGCAGGTCGTCGATCAGGCGCAGCAGCGCGTCGATCGCCGCCAGGCTGTCGGACGCGGGGTTGATGCCGATGACCGCATCGCCACTGCCGTACATCAGGCCATCAAGGATGGCGGCGGCGATGCCCGCCGGATCATCGGTCGGGTGATTGGGCTGCAGCCGCACGGCCATGCGCCCGGGCAGGCCCAGGGTGTTGCGAAAGCGGCTGACCACGACACACTTTTGCGCCACCAGAATGAGGTCCTGATTGCGCATGAGTTTGCTCACGGCTGCTGCCATCTCCGGAGTGAGGCCGGGCGCCAGCGCCGCCAGTGCCGCGGTGTCGGCTGCATCGGACAGCAGCCAGTCGCGGAACTCGCCAACGGTCTGGTGCGCCACCGGGGCAAAGGCGGCGGCAGCGTGACGGTCGAGAATCAGGCGGGTGACTTCGTCATCCTCATACGGCACCACGGCCTCTTGCAGAAAAGCGCGCAGCGGGACGTCGGCCAGCGCCATGCGCGCGGCCATACGCTCTTCGGCGCTGCGCGCGGCCACACCCGCAAGCTCGTCGCCTGATCGCAGCGGCGTGGCCCGTGCCAGCAGGGTCTTGAGATCGGGGAAAACGTGGCGGGTCACCCCGACAGTGTGGACATACGGCATAAAGGCAAACGCGTGCTCACTGCGTCGCCGAGGCCCCGCCGAGCAGCGGATCGAAACCCGCTGCCGCGCGTCGGCCTGCAGTGACTTTGAAATAGACGAAACCCAGCGCCATGATGACCCCGAACACCGCTGCCAGCAAGGGGTTGAACCACACCATCGCCCCCAAGCTCACCAGAGCCGAAACCAGCGCAATCAGAGGAAACAGCGGGTAGAAGGGCACGCTGTAGCTGCTCGGTAGGTGCGGCTGGGTGCGGCGCAGCCGCAGCAGGCCCGCCATGCTGATGATGTACATGAGCAAGGCACCGAACACCGACATGGTGACGATATTCGCCGTCAGGCTCTGGCCGCCGAATTGCAGCAACTGATCGCTGAAAATGGCCGCGATGCCAACCACGCCACCGGCCAGAATGGCGCGATGCGGTGTCTTGAAGCGCGGGTGTAGCACCGCCAACCACGGCGGCAGATACCCGGCACGCGCCTGCGCAAAAATCTGCCGCGAATAGCCCAGAATGATGCCGTGAAACGAGGCCACCAGCCCGAACAGACCGAGCCAAACCAACATGTGCAGCCAGCCGCTGTGCTCGCCCACGATCATTTTCATGGCCTGCGGCAGCGGGTCGTTGATGTTCGACAGCTTCGTCCAGTCGCCCGCCCCGCCTGCAAACAGCATCACCCCCAACGCCAAAGCGACGAGGGTGAGAATGCCCCCAATGTAGGCAATGGGGATGGCACGTTTGGGATTGCGTGTTTCCTCCGCCGCCATGGCCACGCCCTCGATGGCGAGAAAAAACCAGATGGCGAACGGAATGGCGGCGAAGATGCCAGGGATGGTGCCTAGCGAAAAGCTGTCGTGGCCAGCCCAGCCGCCCTTGATGAAGTTCGCCATCGAGAAGCCCGGCGACACCACGCCCATGAACACCAGCAACTCCACAATCGCCAGCAGAGTAATGAACAGTTCAAAGGTGGCTGCAAGGCGCACCCCCAGAATGTTGAGGGTCATGAACACGGCAAACGCGCCAACCGCTGCGGCCTTGGGATCGAGCGCGGGGAACTGCACATTGAGATAGGCCCCGATCGCCAGCGCGATCGCCGGCGGGGCGAAGACGAATTCAATCAGCGTGGCCATCCCCGCCACATATCCCCCTGTCGGCCCGAAAGCCTGAAAGCTGTAGGCAAACGGGCCACCAGCATGCGGCATGCTGGAAGTCAGCTCGGTGAAACTGAAAATGAACGTGGTGTACATCACCGCCACAAAGAGCGTGGCGACGAGAAACCCCAAGGTGCCGGCAGACGCCCAGCCATAGCTCCAGCCGAAATACTCACCAGAGATGACCAAGCCGACGGCGATCGCCCAAAGCTGGACGGTGCCGATGGCGCGGTGGAGTTGAGGAGCGGATGCAGAACCGATGCGGCCTGATGCCGACGTACTGGACATGGGGAACCTCCTTGCATTGCGAACGCTTTGATTCCGCCAGACTGCGGCCTGCAGTCGTCGGGCGACCAATCACCTCGTTCCAAGCAAGTTCCAAGCCAACTTGCCGCGACGGAGCGGAGTCGCGTTGCACTTCATAGGCGGCTGGCCCAGTCGCACCAGATCAGTGCGCGGCAGGCCGTCTGTCGCTCAGCGTCGCTCCCAGCGCCCGCCTTCGCCGCGCCAGACGTTGCCGTGGGGCGCCCAACGGTAGGGCACCCAGTGGTAGCCGGGGCGCGGGGCGTGCCAGTAGCCGCGGTTCCAGACGTAGCGGCCGTCGGCCCAGCCCCAGTAGCCTGCAATCCAGATCGCCCCCGGAAAGGGCGCCACACCCACCACTTCGTAGCGCGGTGGCGGGGGCGGTAGAGTGGCCACGTCGTAGCCGTAACCCGGGGCGACGTAGCCATATTGCGGCGGCGGCACGGGTGCCACCACGCATCCGGCCAAGCCAAGCGCAGCCAGCGGCGGCAGGGCGACGAGGGCCAGGCGGCGAAGCCGCACGGACATGGGGGAGGGAATGGGGTGCATGGCAGACCTTGGTGTCAATGGGAATGACGAGATAACGGCCAATGTGCCGATTTGGCGACAGGCGCCGCCGCTTTTTATCGCCGCGCCCCACCCTCCACGGCTTCAGGGCAGACTTCAGCCCGCCGTCGTCGCCGGCCAGCGCACGCCACGGCGTGCCGCCATGTCCTGTCCCATCGCGGCGAGTTGCGCGGCGGCCATGCAGGCTTGCGCCGCCGGGAAGATCTGCGCATCTTCCACGGCGATGTGGGTGGCATGCAGCGCGCTGAAGCGCTGTGCGGTGGCGACGAGCGCCTGTGCGGCAGGCTGCGCCGCACCGTCTTGCACCTGCAGCAGCCAGGCGCGCAGCGGCGGCCAGAGCGCGGCGAGTTCGCCGTGCTCGGCTTCGAGGCGGTCGAGCACCGCCGCCAACGCCGGGGCCTGCCCAGCATGCTGGCGCAGCGCGGGGAACACATGCCGTTCCTCGTCCTCGTGGTGCAAGGGCGCGGCCAGATCGAAGTAACGCAGCACCTTGTGGGCGGCCTGCTGCGCCTGGGCATCGGCACCGTGCGCGGCAACGTGGTCGATCAGGCGCAGCAACAGCGCGTCCATGCGGGCGATGCGCGCATGGCAGCCGCGCAGCAAGCCGAAGGGCTGGTCGAACCCGGCGGCGGACAGATCGTCGGACGGCAGCATCGCCGGATCAGGCAAACGCCGGAGCGCCGGGCAACATGCCCTCACCCAGCGCGGCCTGGCGTGCCTGCTCGGCGTCGCGCCGGGTGATGCGCGCCGGGCTCTGCCCCGCCGGGTCGGACTCGATGGCGAAGATCTGCTGATGGAACTCGATCACCCCGGCGCGGTGCGCCACGCTCACCAGCGTGGTGTGCGGCAGGCGTTGCAGCAACAGGGCGTACATGGCGCGCTCGGTGGGGGCGTCGAGAGCGCTGGTGGCTTCGTCCATGAACAGCCAGTCGGGGGCGATGAGCAGGGCGCGGGCCACAGCCAGCCGCTGCTGCTCGCCCGGTGACAGGCGCTGCATCCAGGTGTCGGTCTGGTCGAGCACCGCCTCCAGATACGGCACACGGGCGAGTTGCAACACCTCGGCGATCTGCGCCGTGGTGAAGGCGTCGGGCGACTGGGGATAGGTCAGCGCCTGGCGCAGCGTGCCCAGCGGCAGGTAGGGTTTTTGCGGCAGGAACAGCGTGCGGCCGGTCGGGCCGTGCGCGTGCTCGGCGTTCAGGGCATACGGCCAGATGCCCGCCAGCCAGCGCACCAAGGTGCTCTTGCCGCTGCCCGACGGCCCGGTGAACAGGGTGTGCTGGCCGCGGCTGATGTGTTCGCCCGCGCATTGCAGCAGCGGCCGCCCGTCGGGCGTCAGCAGCAGCAAGTCACCCAGCGCCACCGATTCGCGCACGCTGCGCAGCGGCACCACCCCCGCCGGGATGGCAGCCCCGGGGCCGGTGAGGACCAGCGGCGAGGCCCCCGGCGCGGGTTGCTGCGGCCCACCCTGCGCCGCGCGCATGGCCTCGACGAAGGTCTGCAACCGCTCCACCGTGGCGCGCCAGTCGGCAATGCTGGTGTAGGCGCCGATGAACCACGACAGCGCCCCCTGCACCTGGCCGAAGGCCTGCGCCGTCTGCGTCAGCCCGCCGAGCTGGATCTGCCCGGCAAAGTAGCGCGGCGCGGCCACCAGAATGGGGAAGATGATGGCCAGTTGGCCGTAAAACGCGCTGTACCAGGTGAACAGCTTTTGCCGCTTCATGATGCCCCACCAGTTACTCCACACGTTGGCGAAGCGGTCGCGGTGCCCGGCCAGCTCGCGCTGCTCGCCGTTGTACAGCGCGATGCCTTCGTCGTGCTCGCGGGTGCGCGCCAGGCCGAAGCGGAAATCGGCCTCATAGCGCTGCTGAAAGAAGTTGAGCCGGATCAGCGGCTTGCCCACCCAGTGCGCCAGCACGCTACCCACCCCGGCGTACAGAATGGCCACCCACACCATGTAACCCGGAATGGTGACGCCGAACAGCGTGACCGCCCCCGACAGCACCCACAGCATGAACAGGAACGAGAACAGCGTGACCAGCGAGGAGACAAAGCCGAAAAACAGGTTCAGGCTGCCGTTGATGAAGCCGCCG
>JAKAFC010000093.1 GCA_021818065.1 Pseudomonadota bacterium | reverse complement strand
CGGCAACATCCGCATCGAACTCGACACCGAGCACGCCCCCAAATCCAGCGAGAACTTCCTCGCCTATGTGCGTTCGGGCCATTTCGACGGCACCGTTTTCCACCGCGTGATCGACGGCTTCATGATTCAGGGCGGCGGCTTCGAGCCCGGCATGAAGCAAAAGCCCACGCTGGCCCCGATCCAGAACGAAGCGAACAACGGCCTGAAGAACGACCGCTATACCCTGGCCATGGCACGCACCTCCGATCCGCACTCGGCCACTGCCCAGTTCTTCATCAACGTCGCCGACAACGGCTTTCTCAACCACACCGCACCTACCGCGCAGGGCTGGGGCTACGCCGTGTTCGGCAAGGTGGTCGAAGGCCAGGATGTGGTGGACAAGATCAAAGGCGTGAAGACCGGCCGCAAGGGCTTCCACGACGACGTGCCGCTCGACGACGTGGTCATCCTCAAGGCGGTCGAAGTCTGAACGCCGCGGCAGGTTCGGCGTCGCAGCCCCCCGCGCAAGTCGCACTGCTCAACGCGGGTGCGGCTTGGCGGCGCGTCGCCCTGCTCTCCGATCTGCATCTCGGAGCGCAAACCCCCAAGACCACCCGGACGCTGCTCGGCTGGCTGCAGACCACAGCGCATCAGGCCGACGCCGTCTTCATCTTGGGCGACCTGTTCGAGGCCTGGATCGGCGACGACCTGCTCACCCCGCAAGCCCTGGCGCAGGCTGCGGATGGGGCCTGCGCCCAAGCGGTGAGTGCCGCGTTGCGGCAGTACACCGATCGTGGCCATGCCCTGTTCGTGCAGCACGGCAACCGTGACTTCCTGCTCGGTGCCGCGTTTGCCCAGACCAGCGGCGCCCAACTGCTGCCTGATCCCGTCGTGCTCGTGCTGCAAGGCCAGCGCATCGTTCTCACCCACGGCGATCAACTCTGCCTTGCCGATCACGCCTATCTACGCTTTCGACAGATGGTGCGGCAGCCGCAGTGGCAACACCAGGCGCTGGCCCAGCCCTTGGCGGCGCGGGTACAACAAGCGCAAGCACTGCGCGCGGCCAGCGTTGCCGCGCAGGCCCGCCCGGAGAACTGGGCGGATGCCGACCCACGCGAAGCCCGGCGCTGGATGGACCGGGCGACCAGCCGCTGGATGATCCACGGCCACACCCATCGCCCGCGCGACCATTGGGTAGACGGCACCCTGCGGCAAGTCCTGTCCGATTGGGACTGCGATGGCATGCACGGCGCACCGCCCCGCGCCCAGGTGCTCTGGATCGAAGTCAGCGCCGAGGCGCTGCATGTCAGCCGCCAAAGTCTGACCTGAGCCAACCCGGCCTTGCGCCGCATTTGGCGCAAATCGCAAGTTTTGCAACAAGACGCAACCGTTCGTCGGCCAATAACGACCGCTCGTCCGAAAGCCTGCGCCGGGCGAAGTGCGCTGCTTCAGAATCGATCGCACTGACGCTTCGGTCTTGTTGCCGCTTGCCATGACACTCCCACTCAACCGCGCCGCCGCCATGCCCGCAATCCGCCCGCGACACGCCAGCGGTTTCACACTGGTGGAACTGCTCATCACGCTGGTCCTGGCCGGCCTGCTCGTGGCGCTGGCCGTACCGAGTTTCAACCGGCTCATGCTCTCCAGCCGTCTCACCACCCAGGCGAACGACGCCGTGAACCTGCTCAGCCTGACGCGTGCCGAGGCGGTCAAACGCGGGGTCGATGTGGAAATTGCCGCCGACGGCAGCATCAGCACCCCGCCTACTGGACAAGCATCCGCCGCCACGATCGCGCAAGCCGTGGCGTTGCCCGCGGGCATCACCAGCACCTCGCCGGTGGCCAGCCTGATCGCCACACCTCTGGGCTTGCTGCACGCGCCGAACGTCAACACCGGCTACTCCGGCCTTGTCGCCGACATCAGCGCCGCTGCGCTGACCACCGACGGACACCGTTGCATCTACCTCGTCACCGGAACCACGGTGACGAGCTGCACCGACTCCAAACCCTGCAATGCGACCACCCCCAATGCGACCTGCAAACATCCCTGAGCACGCCACCGCCCCCTGGCGGCGCGCACGCTGCCGCCAGGGCGGCATCGGTCTGGTTGAAATTCTGGTGGCCGCCGCCGTGCTGTCCATTGGCATTCTGGGCATCGTGGTGCTGCAGGTCAAAACCATTGCCGACAACAACAGCGCCCTCACCCGCACCCAGGCCAGCATTGCCGCGTATTCCCTGTTCGACATCATGCGGCTCGACCGCGACAACGCGCTGACAGGCGCCTATAACACCACGGTCACGGCGGGCAGCTGCCCCAAGGCGAGCGGCACGCTGGCCGAAGCGCAACTGCGCAACTGGTGCCTGGGGTTCGATGCCGCCAACCCACCCCCAGGCTACTCCGACACCAACCGGCCCCCGGGCACCCAGCTCGGTGGCCTCGCGGCCTTGGGCAGCGGCACCAAGGGCACCATCGCCTGCAGCCCCACTGGGGCCAACGTAACCGCCAGCAACTGCAGCATCACCCTGAGCTTCAACGACAGCAAAGCCTCGGGCGGCAACGCGGCGCAGAGCCTGACGTACTGGACGCAGCTATGACTCCCACCCCTCCCCCCTTCACGTCGTCTCGCCCGCGTCAGGTCGGCCTGACCCTCGTCGAATTGATGGTGGCCATGCTGCTGGGCCTGGTGGTGGTGGGCGCCGTGGTCAGCGTGCTGCTTTCCAGCCGCCAGAGCTATTCCACCAACAGCACGCTGGGCCAGTTACAAGACAACGCCCGCATCGCTTTCGAGCTGATGGCGCGCGACATTCGCCAGGCTGGCAGTTCGCCCTGCGGCAACAGCACCGTGACCGACGTGCTCGGCGGCAACGGCTGGTATCGCTGGGTCAACGGTGCCGGGCTGTTCGGCGTGGACGACGCCAGCAGCCTGACGCCCCTGCCGGGTGGTCCGGCGCCGCTAGCTGCCAGTCCGGCCCTGGTCACCCGCGGCGTCGGTCAGGTCAGCCGGGAGGCCATCACCGCGGGCGCATCGTGCAGCGCTGGTGTGCCGATGAACGCGGCTCCCACCGACGTGGGCATTGCCACCAACGATCTGGTGTTCGCCTGCGACGGCTCACAGGCCTACATTTATCAGGCCGGCGCGTTCAACGCGGGTCTGCCGCTCGCGGCGGGCAGTGCGCCGGGCAACAGTTCCACGCTGGGTTGCAACTCATTCGGCACTTCAGCCTACGTCGCCCCGTATCAGGCCTATGCCTGGTACGTCGGCGCGGCGGGTGTCGGCGCCCCGGCCAACACCCTGTCGCTCTACCGCGCGCACTACGCGGGCAGCGCCTTGGTCTCTGACGAGATCGTGCGTGGCGTCACGGCCCTGCGGGTCAACTACCTCGTCAACGGCGGCACCAATTTCGTCTCCGCGGCCACGGTCGGGACCGCCTGGGGGACGGTCAGCGCCGTGCGTCTGGCGCTCACGCTGCAAACCCGCACCAATCCGAACAACGCGGCCAATCCCGAGCCGCTGGTTCGCACCTTCGACACCACCATCCGCGTGCGCTGACGCCATGAATCTTCCACGCCTACGCCCAACAACCCGCGCGCCGCATCAACAGCGTGGGGTCGCCCTCATCGTTGCACTGATCTTGCTGGTGGTCGTCACCATCATCGGCCTGGCCGCCATCCGTACCTCGACCCTGCAGGAAAAAATGGCCGGCAACACCTTCGACCGGACCCAGGCCTTCCAGGTCGCGGAAGCCACCTTGCAACTGGCCTCCGCCACCATCCTGCCCCCCGCCCCCACCCCCGATCCGGCGACGTATCAGGCCAACGCCTACACCAATTGCGCCAACAACCCTTGCTTGGACAACCCTGCGAACGACCCCAACGTGCCAGCCGCCGCCTGGACTCTCCCGCCTACGGCCACCAACGCGGCCAACGGCGCGAGCAGCGTGGTCACCCTTTACGGCCACAATCCCTCGTACATCATTCAGTACATGGGCGCCTGCAGCCTCAACGGCAACGGCAGCTTCCAGTTCACCAACGATGAAAACAACCAGGGCGGCGGTGGCTCGCTCAAGGCCACCGGCCAGTGTTATCGCATCACCGCCCGCAGCAGCACCCCCGGCAATGGGGCACCACCGCAAGAGCGCGCCCAAGTCACCTTGCAGGCCATTTTCAGAACCTCCTGAGTCGCGCCCACGCCCACTCTGCACCGTTCCTTTCGCATTCTCGGAGTCAGCCATGCTTTCTCACAACCCTGCGCAACGACCCTTCGTCAAGGCCATCACCGTCGCCCTGTGTTCGCTCGTCGCTGGCACCCCGCTCGCCCAAGCCGCCGTGGCCCTGGACCAAAGCCCGCTGATCATTCAGAAACCCATTCCACCGAATCTGGTGCTCATGCTCGATGATTCGGGGTCGATGGGGTGGGATTATATGCCAGACTGGGGCTATTTAAAAAACACCAACAACAACGACGCACTCATTAACTCTTCAAATAATGGGGTTTATTACAATCCATCGATTGAATATCTACCTCCGAAATATGCAAATGGCACAAGTTATCCTAGCTATACGAATATCACATTAGTCAAGCTGGATGGATTTAACACATCATCAATCGACATCAATCTAACAACCTATGACGGCAGCAAAGACACAGGCAGCATCAAATATTCCACAAGCAAGCAATCGGGCAATTATACGGTCAATTTGTTCCAATACTCAATCGGCGCCAAAGATGGACCTTATTCAGTGAAATATGTCGCTGACTCAAACTGTCGCGGTTTGAGCAGTTGTGTGATCCAATCCGATACCTCAGGCATTGCGGCACCGCCGGGTATTCGAGCCGGGACGAACATTGCCAACTGGTTTGCCTATTATCACACACGCATACTCATGGCCAAAACGGGCCTGACGCTTGCATTCAGCGGCTTGGACAAAAATTATCGCTTCGGCTTTGCCTCGATCAACGGCAGAAATACAGCCAAAATTCCATCCAGCCCTGCAGCCTACACTTATTGGTCGCCCAACAACGCATCCAATAAAATTGCTTCGGTCGTTGCATTTGGCGACGGCTCGACAGGAACACAAAAAGCCAACTTCTGGGACTGGATTACAACCATCACCCCAAACAATGGCACGCCACTGCGCTCCGCACTGAAAGCAGTCGGCGAATACTACAAAACCGATCAACCCTGGCAAACCAGCAGCAGTGACAAAAACCAATACACCTGCCGCCCTGCCTATACGATTTTGACCACCGATGGTTTTTGGAACACGGACACCGACAGCGCCATTGGCGTCGGTAACGTCGATGGCACCGATGGGCCGAAAATCACTTCACCCGCCACCTATCAACGCATCGCAACTCAACCGTTTTCGGATGGCAATTCCAACACCCTGGCTGATGTTGCCATGGCGTACTGGCAAAACGACTTGCGGCCCACGATGGACAACCAAGTTCCCGCAACGCCAAGCGATCCCGCATTCTGGCAGCACATGACTACGTTCACCATGGGTCTAGGCTTCACGCCAACCGTGCTCGATCCACTCTCGCCAAACTATTCCAAGTTAACCAAGGCGCAGATCTTCGAGTGGTCCCGCACGGGAACGCCGCCGAGTGGCGTCACCAGTATGACATGGCCAAAGCCGGGGGATAACAATCTCGAAAATATTGACGACCTTCTGCACGCTGCGGTCAACGGCCATGGCGATTTCTTTTCGGCAAAAAACCCTGCCGATTTCATCAACGGCATCAAATCGGCGCTGGCCCAGATTCAGGATCGCAAGGGTGCGGGCAATGCCATCACCTTGTCAGCCACCAGCACCACCGCCTCGACCGACAGCGTTTATCGCTTTCTGGCGTCGTATTACACCGGCCAATGGACTGGCGCGCTGACGGCCGAGACCTGGAATGACGCCACCAAGAGTTATACCCAGGCCTGGACGGCGAACACCGTCTTTCCGGCAGCGGCCAGCCGCAATATCTGGTCGGTCGATCGCCTAGCCAGTACGACCAAAACCCAGAGTCCCATCGAGTTTGTCCTCGGCACGGGCAATGCGTTGCCCAATTTGGATACCCCCCTGTTGAACGGCCTCGACTACTACATCGGCGGCACCAAGCAGAGCACGACGCGCGCGGCCATGCTCAACTATCTGCGCGGCGACAACACCGACACCACGCTGCGGCAGCGCAAGGCCGCGCTGGGCGACGTCATTTCATCGACTCCGGTGTATGTGGCCGGCCCGGACAAGACGCTGTTCGTCAACGCCACCTTTCCCGGCGCCTCGACCTATGGCAGTTTTGTCACGGCCAAAAAGAATCGCACCCCGCTGGTGTATGTCGCCGCCAATGACGGCATGTTGCACGCCTTTCGCGTCAAGCAGGGCTACACCAACAACCTGCTCGACCCGAACAAGCCTGCGGGCCAGGAGATTTTTGCGTTCCTGCCGGCAGGTGTGCTCGCCCAGTCTGCCAACAGCACTGCAGGCATCACCAATCTGGCCAATCCGCAATACGGTGTTGCCGACGGCGTGACCGGGGCGCAGGCCGTGCCGCATCAGTCGTACAACGACGGCCGCATCACCACGCAGAACGTGTATATGAATGGTGCGTGGAAAACCATTCTGATCGGCACGTCGGGACGCGGTCCGGCCAAAACCATCTACGCGCTGGACATCACCAATCCGGACAATTTCGAAAGCAAAACGACGACGGCGAACACCATCTTGTGGGAGCGCACCGCAGGCGACACTGGCGCCTGCGAGGGAACCATTACCAGCAACTGCAGCAGCTACATCGGCCAGATGACCGGGGCTCCGGTCATCGGCCAGATCAAGGACGGCACGACCAACAAGTGGGCTGTCTTCGTCGGCAACGGCTACAACAGCACCGCAGGCAAGCCTGCCTTGCTGCAGTTCGATCTCGCCACAGGCGCGCTGAACGTGCGCGCTACCGCGGGGGCGAGCGATGATGGGCTGGCCGAACCCGGGCTGATGCAGCCTGACGCCAAAACCGGCGTGTCGACCAAGGCCTACGGCGGCGACCTCAACGGCAACCTCTGGGCGTTTGACCTGAGTTCGAGCACGGGTGGGGCCACCAAGGTGTTTCAGGCCAAGGACAAGAACGACGCTGTCCAGCCCATCACCTCGCTGGTTTCCTTGAGCTATGACAGCAAGTCGGCCTCGACCTGGGCATTCTTCGGCACCGGTCGCTACCTCGCCGACGACGACGTGAAATCCACCCAGACCCAGACCTGGTACGGCCTGCGCGTAGCGACGGATTCCACGACCACGCCCTTGCCCCCGCTCGTCAGCGCAACCACCACGCGCGCCGACCTGACATCGCGTGCCATTTTGTCCGAGGTCAGCGACGGCAAAGGCAATCAGCTTCGCGCCACCAGCCCCGCTGCGGTCAACGACATGGACGGCAAGCGCGGTTGGTACATGGACCTGTCCACACAGGTCGGCGAGCGCATCGTCAACCGCACCCAGTTCATTGGCGGGCTGGCGCTGGTCACCACCATGATTCCCAAGGTCAGCGACCCGTGCAACACGGTGCCTGCCGGCGCAGTGATGCTGGTTGACCCGTTCACCGGCGCCAACTTCACCGCCGACATCGGCCTGGGCACCACGTCGGTCAAGATCAACACCACCAACAAGACCGTCGCCTTCAATGGCGTGGTGTACACCGTGGGCCCAGCCGCGGGGGTGACCGGCAGCTACGACAAGAGCGGAAAAATCGGTCTGCAATTCAACAACCTGAGCGGGGCTCCGGTGCAACTCGGCCCGATTTCAGCTCCCGGCGCCACCACAGGCCGGGTCTCGTGGCGCGAACTGAGCAACTGATCATGGCAACGCAACACACCCCAATAGCGCCGACCCGGCCGTCCTTTAGCCCTTGCTCCGGGCTGCGGCACAAGGCGGATGGCTTCACCCTGATCGAGGTGATGATCGTGGTGGCCGTCATCGCCATCGTTGCTGCCATCGGCTACCCGTCCTACATCAACAGCGTGGTCAAGACCAAGCGCGCCGCCGCCGAAGGCTGTGTCTCGCAGTACGCCACCTACATGGAGCGCTTCTACACCCAAAACCTGCGCTACGACAAAGACACGGCGGGCAACGACAACCCTGTGGTGGGCAATGCCCCAACGCTGACGCTGGACTGCGCCGGGCCGCAAAACTCGGGGGCGGACTACACCATCACGGTGGCCGCCCCCACGCAGAGCACCTACACCATCACCGCCACCCCCAAGGGCGCACAACTCAGCCGCGACACCACCTGCGGCACCCTTGGCCTGGACCAGGCAGGCGCCAAAACCCCCAGCACCAGCGGCTGCTGGTGACGCAGGTGCCGCGCGCCGTGGCACTGAATGGGCGCAACTTTGCGCTGGATGCTACAAACCATCGCTGCCAGCGCTTATTCTGCAGCGCTCCTTCGCATCCATGGGGGCTGGCGTCATGCGAAACATCCGGCGGCACTTGCAGCGCAGCACGGCGCGAGGCGTGACACTCGTCGAGCTTCTGGCTGGGCTGCTTGTGGCTGCGGTTGCCTTGGGCATCGCTGCGCCCGCACTGCAAACCCTGTTGACCGTGCATCGTCTGGCGACCGCGTCCAACGACCTGAGCGCAGCATTCCACCTTGCCCGCCAGGCAGCGATCCAGCGACATCGCCCCGTCGCGCTCTGTGCCGGAGAGGCTGGTGCCTGCCACAACCGCGCCAACTGGAACTGGGCCAAAGGCTGGCTCGTCTTCGTCGATCCCAACCATAACGGCATGCGCGATGCCGACGAGCCCATCCTGCACACCGGAGAGGCCATCCACCCCAGTCTGCTTGCACGCGGCAACGCGCCGCTGAGCAAAGCGGTGATCTTCAACGCCCAGGGTTTTGCCGAGCAGCCGGGCGGCGCGTTTGCCGCGGGTCGGCTGCGGCTCTGCGCCCCGGTGGCTCTCGGCAACAATGCACGCGATCTGGTTCTGGCCAAATCGGGCCGGTTGCGTCTGGAGGAAGCCAACTTCTCGGGCACCTGCCCGCCGCCCTGACGGAACCCGCACCATGACACTCGCCTCGCTGTTGCCCTGGGCCGCCGCACTCGGCGCCGGTTTGCTCATCGGCATCGAGCGCGAGCGCAGCCAGCCGCAGGAAGCGCCAACCGGTCTGCGCAGCTTTGTCTTGGCCGCGCTCGCTGGGGCGACCGCAGCCGCCATCGGCATGCCCGCCTTGGCTCTGGTGCTGGCGGCCTTCGGGCTGCTCACTCTCGCGGGCTACCTGCAGACCCGCGCGTCTGACCCCGGATTGACCACCGAATTCGCGCTCGTCCTCACGGTGCTGCTGGGAGCTCTGGCGCAACAGACCCCCGCTTTGGCCGCCGGCCTGGCAGTGTTGACGGCAGGGATTCTCGCCGCCAAGGCGCTGTTGCACCGCTTCGTGCGCAACGTGCTCAGCCAGCAGGACATCGAGGCCGGGTTGTTGCTCAGCGCAGCGGCTTTGGTGGTGCTGCCTCTGTTGCCCAACCGGCCCATCGCCTGGCTCGCCGGGTTGAATCTGCACACGCTTTGGCTGCTTGCCGTGTTGGTGATGGTGATTCAATCGCTGGGCCATATCGGTATGCGTGTGCTGGGCGCTGAGCGCGGCCTCGCGGTGTCTGGGCTGGTTGGCGGTTTCGTCTCCAGCACAGCCACCATTGCCGGGATGGCGCAGCGTGCCCGGTCGCTGCCGATGTTGCGCGGCAACTGTCTGCAGGCCGCCTTTTTGTCCAACCTGGCCACGGTCGCGGAATTGGGTGTGCTGGTCGGTCTGGTGGCTCCAATGCTCTTGGCCCAGCTCTTGCCTGCACTGGTGTTGTACGGCGTTGGCGCTGTGCTGGGGGTTGCGCTGCTATGGCGTCATGCATCCGCAGCGGCTTCCGAGCCGCTGCCAGCGTTATCGGCAAACTCACGACCGTTCCAGCCGCTGCAGGCCGTGGCGTTTGCTGCCATCCTTACCCTCGTGCTGCTGCTGGCCGAGGCTGCCCGCAACGTGCTGGGCAGCGGTGGGGCCGTGGCCACTGCCGGGCTGGCAGGGTTTGCAGACGCCCACGCCGCCTCGGTCTCGGCCGCCCAGCTCGCGGCGCATGGCGTGCTGGCACCAGACCAAGCGCTGTCGGCCATCGGGCTGGCGGTCTCGGCCAATGCGCTGAGCAAGACGGCTGCCGGATTTGCCGGCGCGCAACGTGGCTTCGGCCTGGCCAACGCCGCGATGCAGGCAGCGCTGGTTGTCCTGCTCTGGCTGGGCCTGTGGCTTGGCGCCCACGGCGGTTAAAATCAACCAGTTGACGTGGGGCTTTCCCAACAGGACGGCTCGCTGCCTCCGCGGCAGCGGCCGCCGTCTTCCCTCCTTCGCCCGACCTTCGCTCTTGCATGCACACCGACGCCCCCCAACCGCCAGCCCCTGAAGACAGCCCGCTCATCGCCGAACGCCGCGCCAAGCTCGCTGCCTTGCGCCAGGCCGTGCCTGCTTTCCCCAACGATTTCAAACCCACCCACCACGCCGCCACCCTGCTGGCGCAGCACGGCGGCGACGAGCCCGAAGCGCTGGAGGCCGCCGGTGTGCGCGTGCGTGTTGCCGGGCGCATGATGCTCAAGCGCGTGATGGGCAAGGCCAGTTTCGCC
>JAKAFC010000092.1 GCA_021818065.1 Pseudomonadota bacterium | reverse complement strand
CCGTCGGTGGACAGCAGGATGTGGTTGAACATGGGTGTGCTCCTTGGTGGATGTTTTGACCCGAGGCGGCGTGACCCACCCCGGGGGATGGATGCCTGGCTCAGCGCAGAACCAGCACCGGAATGGTCGAATGCGTCAGCAGCTTCTGCGTTTCGCTGCCCAGCAGCAGGGCCTGCACGCCACGGCGACCATGCGAGGCGATGACCACCAGATCGCAGCCGCGATCCTGGGCGACATCGAGCATGGCCTTCCATGGATGGACGTCCTCGGCGATCACCGGCTCGAACGCCAGACCGGCGCCCTTGCAGGCGTCTTGCAGGGGCTTGAGGGCGTCTTCCGCAAGCTGCGTGACATGCACGCGGTACTGGTCGGCGGTGATGGGCACGGATTCGGCCAGGCCGGAATACGGATAGGGATCGGTGACGTTGAGCCCGACCACCGCTGCGCCGCAGCTTTTGGCCAGCGCAACGGCGTGGGGAATCACTTTGCCTGCGGTGTCGGACCCGTCGGTGGGGACGAGGATTTTTTTATACATGGCGATCTCCGTTTTGAGTGGGAAGTCTGAACCGGGCTGCGACACAACCACCGCCGCAACCACTCACCATATGCTGCTCCTGGAATGTATGGCCAGACTTGTTGTAGATCAAACCGCCCACCCCCCAGGAGGGAGGGTTCAGCTTCGACCCTTGGCCACAGGGCGGGTGGGGTCGGCGCACCATTCGCTCCACGAGCCCGGATAGAGCAAGCTGCCGTCCAGTCCGGCGTGCATCATGGCCAGCAGGTTGTGGCAGCCGGTCACCCCCGAGCCGCAGTGGTGGATGACATCGCGCGGGTTCCAGTCTTCGAGCAGGGCGGTGAATTCTTCGCGCAGTTGCTCGCGCGACTTGAAGGTGCCGTCGGCCTGCAGATTGGTCTGGAAAAAACGGTTCCGGGCGCCGGGAATATGGCCGCCCACCGGGTCGATGGGTTCGATTTCGCCGGCGAAGCGTTCGGGAGCGCGGGCGTCGAGCACCAGGTGCTGCGCTGTGGTCAGATTGCGCTGCACGGCGTCGGCTTGCACCAGACCGGCGCGCGACGCGGTGCGATGGAAGTCGCCTGCGGGGCGTGGCGCCGGGGTGGCAGTCTGCACCGCACCACCTGCCGCCACCCATGCCTGCCAGCCACCATCGAGCACGGCCACGGCCTCGTGCCCCAGCCAGCGCAGCATCCACCACAGCCGCCCGGCGAAGGCGCCGCCGGAGCGGTCGTAGGCGACCACTTGCTGATCCTGGCGCAGGCCGAGCCGGGCCAGGTGGGCGGCGAACGCGTCGGCATCCGGCAGCGGATGGCGCCCGTTGCGGCCGTTCTGCGGTGCGGCCAGATCGCGGTCGAGGTGCTGGAAGATGGCGCCCGGAATGTGGCCGCTGGCGTAGGCGCGCTGCCCGGCCTCGGGGTCGGCCAGGTCGTGGCTGCAATCGACGACAAAAGCATCGTTCAGGTCGCGCAGGGCGCTGGCGCTGATCAGGGTGGTGTAGGCGGGCGTTGGCATGGCGCGAGGGCTTGGATGCGGTGGAGTGGGGTGGGGCGCGTCGCCGGCCGTCAGGCCGGAACCTGCAGCTTGTTGCGATACCAGGCATGGAAGTGGCGCATGCCGTCCTCCATGGGCGACTGGTAGGGGCCGTGCTGGTCGTCGCCGCGTTCGAACAGGGCCTTGCGTCCGGCGTCCATGCGCTCGGCAATCTCGTCGTCCTCGGCGCAGGTCTCCATATAGGCAGCGCGCTCGGCCATGATGAACTCGCGCTCGAACGCGGCGATTTCTTCCGGGTAGAAAAACTCCACCATGTTCAGGGTCTTCTGCGGTCCCAGCGGATACAGCGTGGACACGACCAGCACATGCGGATACCACTCCAGCATGATGTTGGGATAGAGCGTGAGCCAGATGGCGCCGTGCTCGGGCAGCTTCTTGTCGGAGCGGAAGTTCAGCACCGCCTGATGCCATTTGCTGTAAACCGCGCTGCCAGGGTGCTGCAGACCGTCGTGCACGCCCACGGTCTGCACACTCCATTCCGGGGCGAACTGCCACTGCAGCACATTGCAGTCGACGAACTTGCCCAGGCCGGGATGGAAGGGCACGACGTGGTAGTCCTCCAGATAGACCTCGATGAAGGTCTTCCAGTTGTAGTTGCAGACGTGCATTTCGGTGTGATCGTGCACGAAGCCGGTGAAGTCGAACTCCTTGAGCACGGCGAGCTGCTCCATGGTCTGCGCCACGGGGTAGCCGTTGTCCTCGAACAGCATGCCGTTCCAGCGCTGCAGGGGATAGGTCTGCAGGTGCAGGCAGGGATCTTGCTCGAAGTGCGGGGCACCGACGAGCTGCCCGTCCAGGCCGTAGGTCCAGCGGTGCAGTGGGCAGACGATGTTCTTGCCCGTGCTGCCCATGCCACGCAGCATCACCGCCTGACGGTGGCGGCAGACGTTGGACAACAGTTCGATGCCGCCCGGGCCGTGGATCAGCGCGCGGCCTTCGCCTTCCTGGGCGAGGGCGGCGTAGTCGCCGATCTTGGGCACCGTGAGTTCATGTCCGAGGTAGCGCGGTCCGCTGCGGAAGATCTGGTCCTGCTCCAGCTTGAACAGGTCGTCATCGAAATAGGTTGAGACGGGCAGTTGCAGGTGATCCTGCGACAGACGAATGCTCAGATCGGACATGATGGGCGCGCACCTCCACAAAGGTTGAATGATCCAGCCACACAGGGCAAGCGGATTGTAGGTTCCCGGTCCGCGGCAAAACCCGGCAGCACGCCTAAAATGCCGCGATTCACGCTCAGCTTTCGCCGTCGCTCGCTTGCGGCCGCGCCAACTCCGCACCATGTCCGCAGCCAAAACCGCCCGCCAAGCCGCCCCGACGCCATCCAGCTACGAGCAGGCGCTGGCGGAACTCGAACAGATCGTGCAGGCGATGGAAGCGGGCCAGCTCAGCCTCGACGACACGCTCGAGGCGTACAAGCGCGGCAATCTGCTGCTGCAGTATTGCCGCGACAAACTGCAAGCCGTGGAACAGCAGGTCCAAGTGCTCGACGGCGCCCAGCTCAAGCCGTTGCAGACCCAGGCCGACACGGGCGATGAGGACGACGACCGTGTCTGAGACCCTGCCCCTCGACACTGCGCAAGCGCGCGCGGCCACTGCGGCGGACGGCATGCCGTTTGCCCACTGGATGCAGCAGCAGCAGCAGCGGGCGCAGACGTTGATCGCCCACTTCGTGCCCCAGGCCCATCCCCTGGTGCCGCAGTTGCACGAGGCCATGCACTACGCCGCGGCCATGGGTGGCAAGCGGGTGCGGCCGCTGCTGGTGTGGGCGGCGGGCGAATGCGTCGGCGCGCCCGACTCGGCGCTGGACCGCGCGGCCTGCGCGGTCGAGTTGGTGCATGCCTACTCGCTGGTGCATGACGATCTGCCTTGCATGGATGACGATGTGTTGCGCCGCGGCCAGCCCACCACCCATGTGCAATTTGGCGAGGCCCTGGCGCTGCTGGCCGGCGATGCCCTGCAGGCTCTGGCCTACGAGGTGCTGACGCCAGAGGTCGGCATGGAACCCGCGCTGCAGGCCCGGCTGTGCGGGTTGCTGGCGCGTGCTTCCGGCGCCGACGGCATGGCCGGCGGGCAGACGCTGGACATCCTGGCCACCGGCGAGGCTCTGGGCGGCGATGCGCTGATGCAGATGCACAGCCGCAAGACTGGCGCTCTGCTCAAGGCCAGTGTGCTGATGGGTGCGGCCTGTGGCGGTGTCGATCCGGCGCATCAGGCCGAGACCTTCGCGGCGCTGGAAACCTATGGCGACGCCATCGGCCTGGCCTTTCAGGTGGTCGATGACATTCTCGACGTCACCGCCGATTCCGCCACCCTGGGCAAGACCGCGGGCAAGGACGCGCAGCAAAACAAGGCCACTTATGTGAGCATTCTGGGACTGCCCGCGGCGCGGGCCTTGGCGCTTGCGCTGCGCGACAAGGCGCAGTCGGCCCTGCGTTCGCTGCCATCGGCGCAGTGCCACAGCAGCCAGCGCCTGCGGGAACTGGCTGACCTCATCGTCCTGCGGGAACACTGATCCTCCAATGAACACCCACGCTTCCGCGCCTGGCGCCGCACTGCCCAGCCTCGCCGCTCTCATCAGCTTCGGCACGCTCTCGGGGGCGGTGTGGCTGCAGTCGCGAGGGTTCGCGCCCTGTCCGCTGTGCATCCTGCAACGCATGGCCTATCTTGGCGTGCTCGGTTTCGCGTTGCTGGCTGCGGTGTTGCTGCGCGCAAGGTCGCAGGTTGCGGCGCGCGTGGCGCTGACGCTGGCCGCGTTGAGTGCGCTGTTCGGCCTGGGGGTGGCCTTGCGCCACATCGGGCTGGTGCTGCATCCGGGGCAACTGTGCGGCTTGGACCCGCTGGCCGCGGTCATCAACCACTGGCCGGTGACGCAGTGGCTGCCGTGGCTGTTCCGTGCCGACGGTCTGTGCGCCGACACCCCCGCAGTGTTCGGCGTGGCCCTGCCGTTCTGGTCTGCGGCGGGGTTCCTGGTGGTGTTCGGCTTGGTGCTCGCGGCGCTGGCGCGTCGATCCCGTTCGTGATGGTTTCGCCTGTGACTGCCTCCTACCCCCTGCTTTCACGCATGGCCTCGCCCGCCGATGTGCGCGCGCTGGATCGGGCGCACCTGCGCCAACTCGCCGTCGAATTGCGGCAGTTCATCCTGGAGTCGGTGTCGCGCACCGGTGGCCATTTGTCGTCCAACCTCGGCACGGTGGAACTCACCATCGCGCTGCATGCCGTGTTCAACACCCCGGATGACCGGCTGGTGTGGGACGTCGGCCACCAGACCTACGCGCACAAAATCCTCACTGGGCGGCGCGAGGCCATGCGCGGGCTGCGGCAAAAAGGCGGCATTTCCGGCTTCCCGCGGCGCGAGGAGTCGCCATACGACACCTTTGGCACGGCGCATTCATCCACCTCGATTTCCGCCGCGCTGGGCATGGCGCTGGCGGCGCAGCGCAAGGGCGAGAAACGCCGGGTGGTGGCCGTCATCGGCGACGGCGCGCTCACCGGGGGCATGGCCTTCGAGGCACTGAACAACGCCGGGGTGCACCCCGAGGCCGATCTGCTCATCGTGCTCAACGACAACGACATGTCGATCTCGCCGCCGGTGGGTGCGCTCAACCGCCATCTCACCAGCTTGCTGTCGGGCAGTCTGTTCACCGCTGCGCGCAGCACCGCCAAGCAGGTGCTCAGCGCCGCGCCGCCGCTGCTCGGGCTGGCACGGCGGCTGGAGGAATACGCCAAGGGTCTGGTGGCGCCGTCGCCGCTGTTCGAGGAACTCGGGGTCAAGTATTTCGGCCCGATCGACGGCCACGACCTCGATGCGCTCATTCCCGCCTTGCACAATCTGCGCGACCTGCACGGCCCGGTGCTGCTGCATGTGGTGACGAAAAAAGGTCAGGGCTACAAACTCGCCGAGGCCGACCCGGTGGCCTACCACGGGCCGGGCAAGTTCGACCCGGCCGTCGGCTTGGCACCGAGCGCGCCGGGGAAAAAGCCGACGTTCACCCAGGTGTTCGGCCAGTGGCTGTGCGACATGGCGCAGGCCGACGCGCGGCTGGTCGGCATCACCCCGGCGATGCGCGAGGGGTCGGGCTTGGTCGAGTTTGCCGAGCGCTTTCCGCAGCGCTATTTCGACGTCGGCATCGCCGAGCAGCACGCCGTGACCTTTGCCGCCGGGTTGGCGTGCGAGGGCATGAAGCCGGTGGTGGCCATCTACTCCACGTTTTTGCAGCGCGGCTACGATCAGGTGATTCACGATGTGGCCATCCAGAACCTGTCGGTGCTGTTCGCCGTGGATCGCGCTGGCATCGTCGGCGCCGACGGGGCGACGCACGCCGGCGCGTTCGACATTCCCTTCCTGCGCTGTGTGCCCAACCTCGCGGTGCTGGCGCCGGCGGACGAGGCCGAGTGCCGTCAGCTTCTCACCACCGGCTTCCGCCAGCAGGGACCGGTGGCGGTGCGCTACCCGCGCGGTAGCGGCGTCGGCGCGGCCGTGGCACGCGACCTGACCGAGCTGCCTTGGGGCAAGGCGCAGCCGCGCCGCGCCAGCAGCGCACCCCCGGGGCGGCGCCTCGCCATTCTTGCCTTCGGCCCGGTGCTCTACGCTGCGCTGCGCGCCGCGGACGAGTTCGACGCCAGCGTCATCAACATGCGCTTCGTTAAACCTCTGGACACCGCGGCGCTGCTCGCAGCCGCGCGCAGCCATGACGCGCTGGTCACGGTGGAGGAGGGTGCGGTGATGGGAGGCGCCGGCTCGGCCTGCCTCGAAGCCTTGCAGCAGGCCGATGTGCAGATTCCGGTACTCACGCTGGGGCTGCCCGACGCCTGGATGGAGCACGGTGACCCCGTCCAGATCACCGCCGACGTCGGCCTGGATGCTCCGGGCATCGCCGCGCGCATCCGCGCGCGGTTCGCCGCGCTGCTGGCGGTTCCGGCGCAGAAACGCGCGGCGAACGAGTAAGGTGCCTGGCGCCAAGGCGCTCGGCGATGGGTTACGGCGCGGCCAGGCAGGTCTTGAGGTTGTCGGCCAGACGACGCAGGATGTCGACATAGGCCTCCAGACTGGGCGTGCCCGGAGCCCCCAGCGGATCCAGCGTGCCGATGCGCGCCGGTGTGCCCTGCACCAGCGTTTGCACCAGTTGCGGCGCGAACTGGGGTTCGCTGAACACGCAACGCACATGCAGCCCCTGAATCTTGTCGCGCATCTGCTGCACGCGTCGGGCGTTGGCCATGGCTTCGGGGCTGACCACGATGGAGCCCACCGCATGCAGGCCGAAGGCGTGCTCGAAGTACTGGTAGGCGTCGTGGAACACGATGAACGGCTTGTCCTGCACCGCGGCGAGTTGGGCGCGAATCTGTGCTGTCAGGCTGTCGATGCGGGCAATCGCCTGGTCGGCGTTCGTTGCGTACTGCCGGGCATGCTGCGGATCGGCGGCAGCAAGCTGTTGCTGCGCGGCACGCACGATGGTCTTAGCGTTGTCGGGCGACAGCCAGAGGTGGCCGTCCAGGCCGCTGCCATGGGCGTGGTCGTCGTCGTGATGCGCCTCGGCACCACCGGCCGGATTGGCCGAGGCGGTCGGCCGCCGACGTTCCCAGTCGCCGCCGCTGCGCGCGGGCAGCAGCGTCATGCCGGGTTGTGTTGCCAGAGTGACCACCCGCGTGTTCGCCGGCAGCGATTTGGTGAGCTTGGTCAGGCCCGACTCGACATCCGGCCCGATCCAGAACAACAGTTGCGCACGATCGGCGGCGGCCCGCTCCGACGGCTTGAGGGCGTAGGTGTGCGGCGAACTCCCCGGCGGAATCAGCACCGTTGGCGTGCCCAGCCCGGCCATGACCGCGGCAACCAGATCGCCCACCGGTTGGATGCTGGCGACGACACGCTGCACCTGCGCCTGGGCGGCTGGCGGAAGGGCCGCGGCAAGCACCAGCGCCGCCAACACAAGGACATTTCGCAAGAGGATGGACATGGCGGAATCCGAAAGGATGCAAAAAGTTACAATATAACATTTCTGTTGCAATCAAACCGTTCGATGCAAGCTTCCGTCCCTCTCGTCAGCCTTGGTGGCATTCGCGTGCAGCGCAACGGCAGCAGCCTGCTCGCCGACGTCAGCCTGCGCGTGCTGCCGCGCCAGATCGTCACCCTGGTGGGGCCCAACGGTGCAGGCAAGACCACGCTGGTGCGCGTGCTCCTCGGGCTGATGACACCCGACACCGGGACGGTGACGCGCCGCCCCGCGCTGCGCATGGGGTATGTGCCGCAGCGCTTTCAGCCGCCGTCGAGTCTGCCGATGGACGTGGACGGATTTCTGCGTCTGGCCGGGCCAAGCACCGCCCTGCAGCGCGCCCAGGGGCTGGAGCAGAACGGTGCCGCTGGGCTGCTGCATCGCCCCCTGCGCGCGCTTTCCGGTGGCGAGATGCAGCGTGTGCTGCTGACGCGTGCGCTGCTGCGCAAGCCCGATCTGCTGGTGCTCGACGAACCGGCGCAAGGGCTCGACGTCCAAGGCCAGCAAGAGTTGTATGTCCTGATCGCCCGCCTGCGCGACACCACGGGCTGCGGCATCCTGTTGATCTCGCACGACCTGCATCTGGTCATGGCCGCGACCGACGAGGTGGTGTGCCTCGAGCGCCATGTGTGCTGCGTGGGCAAACCCGAGGACATCGGCACCCACCCCGAGTACCTGCGGCTGTTCGGCCACGACCTCGCCGGGTTGGCGCCGTATCGGCATCATCACGATCATCACCACGACCTTCACGGCGATGTGGTGCCCGATGCCCCGACCACGGAGACCCGCCATGGTTGACGCCTTGTTGCCCGACTTCGTCTGGCGTGCGCTGCTCGGCGGCGTTGGCGTGGCGCTGCTGGCCGGCCCGCTGGGCTGCTTCGTGGTGTGGCGCCGCATGGCCTACTTCGGCGAGACCCTGGCGCATTCCGCCTTTCTCGGCGTGGCGCTGGGGCTGTTGCTGCATGTCGAGCCCATGCTCGGCGTGCTCGCCGTGGGCGTGGTGATCGCCGTGCTGCTGGCGCGGCGCAGTCCGGCTGACGCCGTGGCCGAGGACACGCTGCTGGGCCTGCTGGCGCACACCAGCCTGGCGCTGGGCCTGGTGGCGCTGGCCTTCATGGAAGGCGTACGGGTGGATTTGTTTTCCTACCTGTTCGGCGACATTCTGGCGCTGCGCCCGGCCGATCTGGGCTGGATTGGGCTGATCGACGTTGCCGGATTGGGCTTGCTGGCCTGGCTCTGGCAGGGCCTGCTGGCGCTGACGGTGCATGAGGAACTTGCCGCCGTCGAAGGGCGCAGGGTGAAGGCGCTGCAACTTGCCTTCATGCTGGTGCTGGCGGTGTTCGTGGCGCTGGCGATGAAACTCGTGGGCATTTTGCTCA
Organism: Pseudomonadota bacterium; assembly: GCA_021818065.1. Lineage (GTDB taxonomy): Bacteria > Pseudomonadota > Gammaproteobacteria > Burkholderiales > Burkholderiaceae_C > Thiomonas. Next base: position 1,698 of record JAKAFC010000092.1, on the reverse strand, counting down.
CGGTGTCCATGCTCATCATTCCGGCGGCGGCGGCGCGGCGGCTGGCGCGCACGCCGCTGCAGATGGCGATCATCGCTGCTGGCATCGGGGCGCTCGCCGTCGGCCTGGGCCTGCTGGCCTCGCTGCACTCCGACTTGCCGTCGGGCCCGGCGATGGTGGTGGCCGCAGCGGCGCTGTTTCTGCTGGGGCGGCTGCTGCCGCAACGGGGCTGAAAACCGCCTAATCCGCAAACTGGGCAAGGATGTGCGTTGTCCCGGATAATCTGAGAATATCTCTCAACAATTGCCCCGGGCCGGTGGCTCTTGCTCCCTGACGCGCCGCCCAACCCGTCACCTCATGAACAAGCCCTACGAAGCCATTCCAGACATCCAAAGCACGGTGGACGAGCGCCACATTGCCATTCAGCGCGTCGGCATCAAGGGCTTGCGCTATCCCTTGAACGTGCGCCTGCAGGACGGCAGCATCCATCCCAGCATCGCGCAAGTGACCGCCGACGTCGCCCTGCCCGCCGAGAAAAAGGGCACGCACATGTCGCGCTTTGTCGAACTGCTCGAAGCCATGCCCGAGGCCATGGACGCCGCAGCCTTCGGCGCCCTGGCGCGGCAGATGCTGCCCAAGCTCAACGCCACGGCCGGTCGGCTGGAATTCGGCTTCACGCTGTTTCTGCGCAAGTCGGCTCCGGTGTCGGGGGTGCAGAGCCTGCTCGATTACGAGGCCGGCTGGATCGCCGAGGCGCGTGGCGATCAGGTCAAGCTCACGGCGCGCATCATGGCGCCGGTGAAGTCGCTGTGCCCGTGCTCCAAGGAAATTTCCGATTACGGCGCGCACAACCAGCGCTCGCACATCACCATCACCGCTGAGCTGCTGCAGCCGGTGGCGCTGGAAGAACTGATCCGCATCGCTGAGGAAGAGGCATCCAGCGAAATCTGGGGCCTGCTCAAGCGGCCGGACGAGAAATACGTCACCGAGCACGCCTACGAGAACCCCAAGTTCGTCGAGGATCTGGTGCGCGACGTTGCCGCGCGGCTCAACGCCGATCCGCGCATCGGCCATTATGTGGCCGAGGCCGAGAACTTCGAGTCCATCCACAACCACTCGGCCTACGCCATGATCGAGCGCGCCTGACGGCGTGGTACCGCGGTATGCGCCCCTCAGCGCGTTGCGCGCAGGGTCTTGAGTTGGTAGAGCAGATCGAGCGCCTGGCGCGGCGTAAGGGCGTCGGGGTCGACGGCCTCCAGGGCGTCGAGCACCGGGCTGGCAGCATCGGCTGCGGGGCTTGACGTTGGTTCGTCTTCCTCGGGTTCCAGGGCCGCATCGGCAAACAGGTCGCGCTGGGCCTGGTGTTGCTGGTGCTGCTGCTCCAGCGCTGCCAGTCGTTTGCGAGCGTCGCGGATCACGGCGGCGGGCACGCCGGCGAGTTGCGCCACCTGCACGCCGTAGCTGCGGCTGGCCGGGCCCTCTTGCACCTCGTGCAGGAACACAATGCCCTGCGGCGTCTCCGCTGCCCCCACGTGCACATTGGCCGCCTGGGGGTGGCGTTGCACCATGTCGGTCAGTTCGAAGTAGTGGGTGGCGAACAGGGTGAGGCTGCGGTTGCGGTCGTGCAACTGGGCGGCGATGGCCGCGGCCAGGGCCAAGCCATCGAAGGTGGAGGTGCCGCGCCCGACTTCGTCCATGAGCACCAGGCTGTGGTCGGTC